>DATKCN010000230.1:0-16634 GCA_035513175.1 Thermomicrobiales bacterium | reverse complement strand
GAGTCCCGCGCCGTCGAGCTTCGCATCCGGCGCGAAGGGGATTCGTGGCGCGCAGTGACGCTCAGCGCGTCACGTGATCAGCCCGATTCTGACACGCTTGGCATCGCGTTCCGGCTGCGCGGCCCGGCCACGTCGGTCCAGGCCGCCGATCAGATCGCCCGCCTGGCGCTGCACGACCGGGTCACAGACTTGCCCAATCGCGCTCTGTTCGTCGATCGGATCGATCACGCGTTTGTCCGCGCCGCGCGCCGCTCACAATCGGTGATTGTCCTGGTCGTCGGGTTCAACGGCTACGGCGCCGCCGTTGCCGGCGAGCGTCACGACGTCGACGACAACCTCGTCGTCGCGGTGACGCGCCGGCTGCGATCGTGCGTCCGCGCCAGCGACAACGTCGCGCGCTTGAGCCACGACGAGTACGGCATCCTGCTAGAGGACGTGAGCGACTCCCACGGTGTCAAGGCGGTCGTCGACCGCATCTTCCGCGTGATGGAGGCGCCGTTTGATGACGGAGACGACGAACGAGCCGTCGCGGTCAGCATCGGCGCGGCGGCGAGCATGCCTGAGCATCATCGGGCCGTCGACCTGCTGCGAGCCGCCTCCATCGCCCGGGCCTGGGCCAGCGTTCAGGGCCCCGGCGGATACGCGCAATACGACCCGACCATGTCTCCGCCCGAGGGAGACGACGCAACCAGCCAGTACGAGTTGTCCGCCATGGAGTCGGCAGCCCTGAAGCGGTTCGTCGCCGAGACGCGGGACGCGGACCTGTCGGATCTTCAGCAGCGCGTCGATCGGCTCGAGCACGTGGTCGCGAAATTCGCGCGGCTGACCGGCGCGCCAGATCCATAGCCCGGCAACGTCACGACGAACGCGTCGCGGCGCGGACCCGATCCGTGATGTGCCGCTCCGTGCTCATGATGTGCTCCAGCAGGCTCCGCATCGTCCGCGCCCCGGCGCCCATCGCCACACCCGCTTCCCAGCACGACAGCGTCCGGTACCCTGACGGTAACCGGGCGCCGCCTTCGTGGTCAGGCGACCGAGAATACAGGATCCTTGCGTTCCCTGTTCTCTCGTCTCTAGTCTTTTCGAGACTTCTTCGGTGGAGCACCCCAGCCGGTGACACGGCCCGGATTCGGCATCGGGCCGACCGGCGCCTCGATCAGCGACGGGCCGTCGTGCTTGAACGCCTGCCGGATCGCGCCCCGCAGCTCGTCAGGCGAGTTCGCGCGGATGCCCAACATGCCGAACGAGTCGGCCAGCTTGACGAAATCCGGGTTGAGCAAGTCGCTGGCGATCGTGCGCCCGCGATACGACTCCTGCTGGATGCGCTTGACATTGCCGAACGCGTTGTCGTTGAACACGATCGTCGTCAGCGGGATGTTGTGCAGCACTGCCGTCGACAGCTCCTGCACGTTGTACATGAAGCCGCCGTCGCCGTTGACCGAGACCACGCGCGTGTCCATGTTCCCGGCCTGCGCGCCCAGCGCCGTCGCGAAGCCGTAGCCCAGCGTTCCCTGGTAGCCTGACGTCAGGTAGGTGCGCGGCTCGTACACCGGGAATCCCAGCGTCGACCAGTAGGCTACCTGCGTGCTTTCGCTGACCACGATGCCGTCATCCGGCAGCTCGGCGCGAATCGCCTCGGCGTACGACGCCTGCGGCTGAATTTCGAACAGCAGGTCGTCAACCTGTCGCCGCAGGGCTGTCAGCTCCTCCTTCCGGGAAGCGCGGACACCGTTATGTCGCGCCGCCCGCGCGGCCAGCTCGGACAGACCCTTCTTCGCGTCGGAAACGATGCCGATGTTAGGCGTGTGGTTACGGCCGACTTCATCCTCGTCGACGTCCATCTGGATGATCGTCAGCTCGTCGTCGAGCCCCCACATCGTGACCGGCTGCACGAAGCGCGTGCCGACGGCCAGCACGACATCGGCGTCCTTCCACAGCTCGCGGCCGCCCAGCATGTTCTGCGCCAGGTAGTTGCGTGACGAGATCGCGCCCTTGCCGTTGCCCGACATAACGACCGGCGCCTGGAGCATCTCGGCCAGGTTCAGCAGCTCCTCCGTCGCGCCGAAGACGCCGCCGCCCACGAAGATCACCGGCTTCTTCGCCTTGGCGAGCGCCCTGGCCGCCGCTTCGAGCTTGTCCGGATCCCCCTCGGGCACGTCGGTCGCGACGGGCACGATCAGGCTGACATCGGCCCTGGCGCCCATGACATCCGGCGCCATTTCCAGCTCGACCGGCCGCTGACGGCCGCTCAGCATCTGCAGGAATGCCTCCTGCACCAGCGACGGCGCATCCTCCGGGCGGTCAATGCGCGCCGCCCACTTGGTGACCGATTTCATCATCTCCAGTTGGTGCGGAATCTCGTGCAGCATGCCCCGTCCGAGCCCGATGAGGTTGGACTGAATCTGCCCGGAGATGCACAGCACCGGCGAGTTGCAGGCATACGCCGTCGACAGCCCGGCCATCGCGTTGAGCAGGCCCGGGCCCGGCACGACCAGACACACACCCGGCTTGCCGGTCGTGCGCGCGTAGCCGTCCGCCATGTACGACGTCGCCTGTTCGTGACGCGTGTGGAAGACGCGGATCGCGTCTTTCTCGTCGTAGAGCGCGTCGAACGTGTTGTCCAGCTGCACGCCCGGCAGCACGAACATCGTGTCGACACCATGCCGTTTCAGGGACTGTACAAGCGCCTGTCCCCCGGTCAGCTCCGCCACTGGTCCTCCTCCCGAAGCGACTCGCGCCCCGCTCCCGATGTGCCCTGCATGCAAAGTCCGCGGGCCATTGTAGTGCATCCCGCCCAATCGTGGCGGGCCAGTTGTGGCCCCCGCGCTAGGCCAGACCGGTCCAACGCGCCAGCACCAGGCAGATGTACGACATCAGTGCCATCATGACGATCAGCGCCAGCGAGAAGATGAGCCACGACAGGCCCCAGCGACCGAGCCCCTCGTTCGATTCCGGCGACGGTCCCGGCACGAGAAAGTCGTCGCTGGTCATCGCGCGTCGTTCGGGCGTCGCCGCGCGGGCCTCGGACGGCCCGCCCGCATCCTCCCGCTCGTCACCAGCCGCTTCTCCGGGCGCCACGCGTCACTCTCATTCGGTGATTGCGGATACACTCCGGCAATCTTGCCACGCGCGGGGACGAGTGCCGTCGTCTCAGGGAGGGAGCGCCAATGCACGCTGAAGCGATCGCGCGGCTGCGCGAACTGTGTCAGTCGTTACCGGAGACGACGGAGGATCGGGGCGTCGGAGCGCCCGCGTTCAAGGTCAACGCGAAAATCTACGCCATGCAACATCAGAATCAGGGACGTCCCTCGCTCTGGTGCAAGGCTCCTTCCGGCGTGCAGGATGCGCTGGTCGCGTCCGACCCCGAGCGGTTTTTCGTCCCGCCATACGTCGGCCACCACGGCTGGATCGGGCTCTATCTCGATATCGACGTTGACTGGAGTGAGGCCGCCGAGCTGATCGAGGAGAGCTATCGCATGACCGCTCCAAAGCGTCTCTCAAAGCTTCTGGACACGTAACACGCTGTGAACAGGCGAATGCCTCGGTGGCGAAAGGAACTCGTGGTGACGTTGTTATTGATCGCTGTCGGTGGCGCGCTCGGGACGGTCGGACGCTACGGCGTTTCGTTGTGGGTCACGCAGCGCATCGGGCCCGGACCGTTGGGCATCTTTATCGTCAACGTCACCGGGGCGTTCCTGATCGGCTTCGTCCTGGTCGCCACCGAGACCCGCTTCCCGTTGTCGCTCGATACGCGCCGCTTCATCGCGGTGGGGCTGCTGGGCGGCTACACCACGTTCTCGACGCTGATGTTTGAGACGATGATGCTGATTGAGGCGGGCAGCTACACGCGCGCCGTCGCCAACAGCCTCGGCTCGATCGCCGTCGGGCTCGTCGCGGTCGCGTTGGGCATCGCGCTGGCGCGGGCGCTTTAGGAGACGTCATGCACGACACGCCACCAGGCGCGGAACGCGTCTATCGTCAGGCAGCGGGGGCCGTCCTCCGCCGGCTGCGGACCGAGGCAGGCTGGTCGCTGCGCGAATTCGCGGAGCGTGTGGGCGTGGCGCACACGTCGCTGCACGCGATCGAGCGGGGCGAGACAACCCCGACAATGGATACTCTGGCCCGCGTCGCGGCGGCACGGGGGCTCAGCTTCCCTGCCATCCTCGCGCTGACTCTCGACGAGATCATATCGACGACGGCAGTCGGCGCGGCGCCGCTATCCAGCCTGCTGGAATCCGCGGCGACCCTCAGTGCTGAGCAGGTCGAGGAACTGATGGGGTTTGCCGAGTACGTGAAGCACCGGGATCGCGATCCCCAGGCGGGCTAGCATGTCAGCAACGCATCTTCCGGTGAACCCGACTCGCTGGCATCCGTAACTTCGTCACATTCCTGAGCCGGAGCTTCAATCCAAACGGTCGCCCAATCTCCGATCGACGCAAGCACCTGCTCCAGGCTGGAACCCTTCTCTGTCAGGCAATACTCAACGCGCACCGGCATGTCGGGAATGACCGTGCGCGTCACGATCCCTTCAAGCTCCAGCTCGCGCAGTCGCTCGGCAAGCAAGCGGTCGCTCAGGCCGGGCACCGCGTTGGCGATGTCGCTGAAGCGCCTCGCGCCGCTCATCATCGCTCGCAGGATCGCGCCGGTCCAGCGGCGTCCGATCAGCTCCACGGCGCGGTGGAATTGCGGGCAGAACGCGGTCAGACGTGGGTTGTGCATGGCATCCATGCTCCGTTCTCCTATCGGCCTCATTCTAACGAATCGTAAGCCCCTTGACAATAGTGAGTAACTGAACTATACTCGCTTACATGTGATAAGCAGCGCACCGAATCGTAGTGAAGCGTCGGTGCACACATGGGTAGGAGAACCCCTTGAGCACATCCGTTTCGAATCAGCTGTCGCAGGTCGTGACGTCCACGCCGGAGTGGGCCATCGACTCCGGGCACTCATCGGCGCACTTCAGCGTCAAGCACATGGTGGTGTCCAACGTGAAGGGTCGCTTCGGTTCGATGTCCGGCGTCATCAACCTCGATCCCGAACGCCCCGCGTTGGCGTCGGTGACGGCCAGCATCGACGCCTCCACGATTGACACCCACGACGAGCGTCGTGACGCGCACTTGCGCTCCGATGACTTCTTCAATGTCGAGCAGTTCCCGACGCTGGCGTTCGCGTCAACCTCGGTCGAGCCGGCTGGCCCCGAGCGCTGGCGCGTCCATGGCGATCTGACGATCCGCGACACGACCAGACCGATCGTCCTCGACACGCGCTTCGAGGGATCGATCCTGGACGCGTATGGCATGACGCGATCCGCGTTTACCGCCACGACGGAGATCAACCGCAAGGAGTTTGGGCTGAGCTGGAATGGCCTGATTGAAACCGGCGGAGCGATCGTCGGCGACACGGTCAGAATTGAACTGAACGTCGCCGCCGTCCGGCAGGGATAGAATTCCGGGACCGGCTTCGCGCCGGTCCCGTTCGCATCCGTGACAGGAGACGCTCGATGCCTGACGAAGCTCGCAACGCGCCATTGTTCGGTCTGAACATCGACCCGATGGCGCGCGATCTGGAAACCGTCTTCCGTCTCTCGGCGTTCGCCGACGAGGCTGAGCTGGACTTCGTCAGCATTCAGGACCACCCGTACATCCCAAACTTTCTCGAAACGTGGACGCTGCTCGCGGCAATCGGCGCACGAACTCGCGCCGTGCGGCTGCTCCCCAACGTCTTCTGCCTGCCGTTGCGCCCACCGTCCGTGCTCGCCAAGGCAGCGGCGACGCTCGACCTGATCACCGCCGGTCGCGTCGAGCTTGGACTCGGCGCTGGCGCGTTCTGGGAGGACATTGCCGGTTACGGTGGCGAGCGACTGACACCCTCCGAAGCCGTAAAGGCGCTGGAAGAAGCGATGCGCGTGTGCCGGGAGATCTGGTCGACTGACGCGAGCCGGACCGCTGCAACCTTCAATGGCACGCACTACACGCTGCGCGACGCGAAGCCCGGCCCGGCGCCCGCGCACGAAATCGGAATCTGGCTTGGGGCGATCGGGCCACGCATGCAGCGTCTCACCGGGCGCCTCGCCGACGGCTGGATCGTATCGACCGGCTATATCCCGCCCGAGCGCCTGCCCGACATGCAGGGCAGGATCGACCGTGCAGCCATCGAAGCGGGGCGGTCGCCGAACGCCATCCGGCGCGCCTACAACGTCTCCGCCTATGTCACCGTCGACGGAGAGTCGCCCCCGACAGTGCGTCCGGGAACAATCGTAGGCTCGGCAGATGAGATCGCGGACGAGATCGCCCGCTTCTACAACATGCTTCGCATGGACACGTTCCTATTTCGGGCAGGAGGCGGGGACGTTGAGGAGCAAGCTCGACGCTTCAGCGAGACGGCCGTTCCCGCCGTGCGGGCTCGCATCAGATGATGGGCATAGATCGCATGCGCTTGGTGTTCAGAAGCGTAACCACTCCGTTCGCAATATGAAAGGGACGATAGACATGCAGGACCGCGCACGAATTCTCGGCATTTCCGGCAGCCTGCGGCAGGCATCGTACAACTCCGCGCTGCTGCGGGCCGCGCGGGACCTGGCGCCCGCGGGGGCTCAAATCGAGATCTTCGATCTGAGCGACATCCCGTTCTATAACGGCGATGTCGAGAGCTCGGGTCTGCCCGAGCCGGTCGCTCGCCTCGCCGAAGCCGTCCGAACAGCCAACGCGCTGCTTATCGTGACGCCTGAATACAACCATTCAGTGCCCGCGGTGCTGAAGAACGCAATCGACTGGATCTCGCGGCCGTCGGCGGGCAACCCTCTCCGGCACAAGCCGATCGCGTTGCTGGGCGCATCGGGCGGGCAATATGGCACGGTCCGCGCACAATCCCACCTGCGTCAGATCTTCGCCAGCGCCATCGAAGCCTACGTCATGATCAAACCCGACCTGTTCGTCAATAATGCCGCGTCAAAGATCGACGCGGATGGCAACGTCACCGACGAGGAAACGCGGCAGCGCATCGCGGCTCACGTCGAGGCGCTTGTTGCCTGGTCACGTCTGGTGTCGCGCGAGCCCGTCGCCGGCGCCGCTCACTAGCGAGGAACCATCATGCAGTCTGAGAACGAACGCCCGATCCACCCTGAAACCAGAATCGGCCACGTGCATCTGAAGGTCGCCGAACTTGACCGCGCGATCGCCTTCTACCGCGACGCGCTCGGCTTCGAGCTGACCCAGCGCTACGGCAGCCAGGCCGCGTTTCTCTCAGCCGGCGGCTACCACCACCATATCGGCCTTAACACCTGGGAGAGCCTCGGCGGCAGCCCGCCTCCTCCCGGATCGACCGGCCTGTACCATCTCGCCATCCTCTATCCCAGCCGTGTGGAGCTGGCTCGCGCGCTGCGGCGCCTTCTCGCACACGGCGTGCAGCTCGATGGCGCCTCCGACCACGGCGTCAGCGAGGCCATCTACCTGCGCGACGCCGACGGCAACGGGGTTGAGATCTACCGCGACCGCCACCCGAGCGAGTGGCCCCGCAACGCCGGCGGCGAGATCCGCATGACCACCGGTCGCCTGGACCTCCACGACCTGCTTGCCGAGCTCGAACCTGAGCCGGCAGCAGTGTGAAGGCCGAGGGCCGCGGGCTGAAACGATGACGACGGGCCGCTCGAGCGACGTCACTCTCTCAACGCCTGTCCCTGGCCTCCGTGTCCCTCATCCCTCGGCCCTGAGCTCACAGCCCGCGCCCCGCGACAACCGATTCCCTTCACCCCGCCGCCCCGTGCCTGTAAGATATGACACGTAGTCATACTCACACGCTCGCGGCCGCTCATCCGGACGATCGGCATGCTTCGAAAGGGGACACGGACTGATGTCCAGAAACGCGCTCGTGCCAGTACGCTCGACGTCGATCGCCCGCCCGCCCGTCGTAGTGCTTGACAACGCCCGGCCCGGTCACCGCCCGGCGCCCATCGCCAGTCCGCTGGCGCGCTTTGTCCTGGGCGTGGCCCCCGACCTGCTGCGCGCCGTCGAGCGGTCGGTCGTCCGTCGCCACGACGCGCGCGCCGTCGCGACGGCGCCCCCCTCGGGCGCCCAACGCGTCTACACCAGCGGCATGAATTTCGCCGAGTACGATTTCGACGTGCGCGTCCCGTTCGTGCGCCACGTTACCGTCCGGCGCGCGACCGCCTGGGCCACCAACGCGCCTGCCATCGAGTCTCCGCCCCCAACGTCCAGCCGCAGGCGCCGCGCCGGGATCCTGGGACTCGGCGGTGTTCTGGCGCTGACTGCGCTCGGCCTGCTCGCTAACCGCGCGGCGGGCTCGGTCGCGACGTTCGCCCGCCGCGCCTGATCGGACCACGCGTCATCTACGTCCGTCCTGCCGGCCCGCGCGGGTCGAACCGCGCTCACTCACGTCACACGCCACCGTCTGCGAGCGGCGTTCGGCGCCGTCAATACTGCGCTGAAAGGGCAGCGACGAACCGTTGCTGCCCCCTGCGATACACCTGAACTGCATAAGCGCGCGCCCGTTAGATCCCGCCCTGCGTGTCCCGCAGCAGCTTCAACGTCTCCTCGCGGTGCTCGGTCTCGTCACGAATCTGGTCCTCCAGCTGCACCTTGAGCCCGATGTCGCCGATTGCTTCTGCCTGGTCGACGCGCTCCCCGTACCCCTTGATTGCCCGCGTCTCCGCCTCCAGCACTGCTTCGAGCAGCTCGCGGTTTGACTTCCCGATCGTGATCTTCTCCGGGGTCGTCGTTGGCGTCCCTCCGAGCGCCGCGATCTTGTTCGCCAGGAACTGCGCATGGCGCAGCTCGTCGACGATCTCGCCCTGGAAAAAGCCCACCAGGGCAGGCCGGTGGGCGCCGGTAACGACCGCCGCGTAGGTCGTGTACTGGATCACGGCGCCCAGCTCCGCCGCCAGATCCCTGTTCAGCCCGTCGATGAGCTCCTTCGTCTTCGCGTCAACCATGGATCGATCGCGTCCTTTCGCATCGTGCGTCACGGAGATGACGAATCAGGCGTCGCAAGATCGATACCCATCCGCCATGCCGCGTGCGCTATCCTTGTGGTCGGAAGATGTGGAAACACTCGAACTGGATTGACTGCCCCACACCATGCTCGATCACGACCTCAAGCAGACGCCGCGATCGTCCGACGATCGCATTGACGAGCCGGCCGAGTGGACGGAAGCGGGGGAAGAGGAAGTCCCCACCATCGTCCTCTACGTCGTCGCGGGCCTGCTGCTCATCTCCTTCAGCCTGTATCTCGCCATCGGCGGCGGCCATAGCCACTTTCACTGACGGTGTCGACTCGCACGCATCTTCCGAGTTCTGCTTCCGCGCCCGCGGATCGGCAGCATGGCGTCCACTCTGCCGTAACGCTGTAACGCCTCGGGCGTCCAGCCGGGCGCGTTGCGGCGCATCGCTGCCGGTGCCCTCCAACCTGCCATCGGCCAGGTGAAACCAATTTAAGCTTCCTTCACCGCCACGATCAGGCGGTTCAGCGAGGCGCGGGCGTCGCCGAACAGCATCGACGTCTTCGGATAATGGAACAGCTCGTTCTCGATGCCTGCGAACCCGGCGGACATGCCACGCTTCAACACGATGACGTTCTGCGCCTGATCGACGTTGAGGATCGGCATGCCGTAGATCGGGCTGCTTGTGTCGTTGCGGGCCGCCGGGTTCACCACGTCGTTGGCGCCGATCACCAGCGCGACATCGGTTCGTGGGAAGTCGTCGTTGATGTCGTCCATCTCGTATAGATCGTCGTATGCCACGTTCGCCTCGGCCAACAACACGTTCATGTGCCCCGGCATCCGGCCCGCGACCGGGTGAATCGCGTAGCGCACGTCCACGCCGCGCTCTTTCAACAGGTCGGCCAGCTCACGCACCTGCTGCTGCGCCTGTGCCACCGCCAGCCCATAACCCGGCACGATCACGACCCGCTCCGCGTACGCCAGCTGGATCGACGCGTCTTCGGCGGTGACCTCACGCACCGGCAGCGCCTCGGCGCCCGCGTCATCGCCCGCCGCGCTGGACGCGATCGAGCCGAACGCGCCAAAGATGATGTTCGTGATCGAGCGGTTCATCGCCCGCGCCATCAGCAGCGTCAGCAACGAGCCGGACGCGCCAACGAGGATGCCCCCGACCAGCAGCGCCTGGTTGTCGAGCTGCAACCCGGCGATCGCCGCGGCCGTCCCGGTGAATGAGTTGAGGATCGCGATCACGACCGGCATATCGGCGCCGCCGATTGGCAGCACCACCAGCGCGCCGAGCAGCATCGACAGCGCAAACACCCCCAGCAGCATCGCGCGCGCCGTGTCCCCGTCGATCGCCACGACAACGGCCACGCCCAGCGCCGTCATGCCGAGAAAGATCAGCCCGTTGACGAGCTTCTGTCCCGCCCAGACAATCGGCCGTCCGGAGATCAGCTCCTGGAGCTTGAGAAACGCGACGACGCTGCCGGTGAAGGACAGCGATCCGATGATAACCCCCAGCACGATCGCGACGACGATCTGACGCGAGTATCCGCTGTGACCGGTGTATTCCGCCACCGACACCAGGGCCACCGTCGCGCCGCCCATGCCGTTGAAGATGGCGACCATCTGCGGCATCGACGTCATCGGCACACGTCGCGACGGCCAGGCGGAGATGATCGCGCCGATGACGATGCCTCCGATGATCAGGGCCATGTTGACAGGGTCTATCGCGCCGTCAATCTCGAGCTGCCGCGAGAACAGCGTCGCGACGATCGCCAGCGCCATGCCGCCTGCCGCGAGCTGGTTGCCGCGTCTGGCCGTCGTCGGGTTCGCCAGCATCTTGAGTCCGACGACGAACAGCAGCGCCGCGATGAGATAGCTGCCATCGACTGACGCGTCGCGCCAGCTCTCGATCATCGCTTGACCCCCTGCCCGGGGGTCGGTCGTCGCTTGAACATCTCCAGCATGCGGTCCGTGACGACGAAGCCGCCGAACACGTTAGCCGCCCCGAGCACCACGGCGAGGAACCCGATGGCTTGCAGCCACCACGTCTCCGCACGCCCGAGCACGATCATCGCGCCCAGCACGACAATGCCGTGGATCGCGTTCGTGCCGGACATCAGCGGGGTGTGCAGCGTGCCCGGCACCTTGCCGATCAGCTCGACACCCAGAAAAATCGCCAGCATGGCCACGTACAGCAGCAACAGCACGTCTCTATCCACGCCGGACCCCTCCCCACGCGTTCATCCGTCGCCCCAAGCCCTTCCGCGACCCGCCCCCGCAGGCTGCCTCAATCACCTGTTTCAGCGCGACGATTACGTCGTCGCGCCCGCCGCTGCCAACATCCGCTCCCGCGTTGCCGCATGCGCGACCTCGCCGTTCATCGTGATGCACGTGCCCGCGACGATGTCATCATCGAAGTTGACGTGGAACACGCCATCCGCTGCGATCAGCAGCGCCAGCAGGTTCTGTATGTTCTTGGAGTACATCTGGCTGGAGTGGAACGGCAGCATGCCTGGCAGGTTCAGCAGCCCGATGATGGTGACGCCGTGGCGCTGAACAATCTCCCCCGGCACGGTCAGCTCGCAGTTGCCCCCCGCCTCGGCGGCCATGTCCACGATCACCGCGCCCGGCGGCATCTGCCGCACCGTTTCTTCGGAAATCAGCTTTGGCGCTGGGCGACCCGGCACGAGCGCCGTCGTGATGATGACGTCCGAACGCATCGCGCGGTTGGCCAGCGTTTCCTGCTGGCGCTGCAGTAGCTCGGGCGACGACTCGCGGGCGTAGCCACCCGCGTCCTGCGTCTGCGCCTCGATGCCCGTCATGTCGACCTCGACGAACTTTGCGCCCAGACTCTCGACCTGCTCTCTAACCACCGGCCGCGTGTCGTACGCCTCGACCACGGCGCCGAGGCGGCGGGCCGTCGCGATGGCCTGCAACCCGGCGACGCCCGCGCCAATGATCAGCACCTTGGCGGGCGCGATCGTCCCGGCGGCGGTCATCAGCATCGGAAAGAGCTTCGGCATGTTGTTGGCGGCCAGGAGCACCGCCTTGTAGCCGCCGATCGTGCTCATCGACGACAGCGCGTCCATCGTCTGCGCGCGCGTCGTGCGGGGAATGGCGTCCATGCTGAACGCCGTGATCTTGCGCCGAGCGAGCTCAGCAACGAGGTCGGTGTTGACCAGCGGCTGCAGGAAGGCGATCAGCGCGCTGCCCGGCTTCAGCATCGGAAGCTCGGAGTCCTGAGGTCTGTGCACTTTCAGGATCAGATCGGCCCCGCTGAACACACTTCCGGCGTCGGGCACGATCGTTGCCCCCGCGGCGGCGTACGCGTCGTCCGTGAACGCCGCTTCCACGCCCGCGCCCGATTGCACGAGCACGGTGTGCCCGGCGCCAGCGTACTTCTTCACGGCATCGGGAATGAGCGCGACCCGACGCTCGTTCTCCATCGTTTCCCTGGGCACGCCGAGGATTACTTGTCCCGCCTGGGCGTCAGCCAGTGCTGGAGCGGAATCTGCCATGCGCGGAACCCTTCCCATGTCGTCGTTCTCAGATGTCCGGCGCGCTGACCGGAATCCTGGACACGGCCATGCGGCGGAGGAGCGTCAGCTGGCGCCCGTGGCGTCCATCCGTGGCCGTCCGTTGCTCGGACCTTCCAAGGATTGTGAAGTTTACAACGAATTCAGAACGTTCGGCAGGTCGCGGCTCGCCACACGCGAGGACGCCCGGGAGTCGTTCGACCGCCCGGGCGTCCTTCTCCACTCAGGAGCGCTGTTAAGCGGGCTGCGCGGCGAGCCTTTCGGTCGGGCGGATTGCGAGCAGCGCCGGAGCCGGTCGGTATCCGTTCGACCGCGCCATCAGCCGGCGGCTGCTCGCGTCAGTCACATACGTCGCCGCGATGTACTCGCGTGGTTGATGAGGCAGTGCGTCGCGCAACGCGTGAGCGAGCCCGTCTCCGATGGCGCGCACCAGCGCGACGATGGCTGGGGACTCGTTCTCCACATGCACGACGACCCGCAGCGGATCAACCAGCTCTGGCGCCAGCACGATCTCCTCTTCCGAGTCGGGCATATCGAGGTCCTCGTAGACCGCCACCACGCGCGGGTCCATCATCAGCAGCGCCGAGCCGATCTGCTGTCCAAGCTCATGCCGGAAGTAGCCGATCGCGGCCTCGTTGCCCTGTATCAGCAACGCGCGCGCCTGCCACGGCGCGCTGAGGTTCATGCGCCCGGTCGTCACGGCAACCGCCGCCTCGATCATCCGCTCTGCCTTGTCGACCAGATCGACGGTCATCGGGCCCGCGCGCTCATCGATGACCATTACGATCCGCTCCCACTGCCGGTGACGCCACGCAGAACAGCGGCGTCAGCCACGCGCTGCACGGCGATCTGGAATGCGGCGCTGCGCAGGCCGCATCCGGCGACTTCCGCGCGCTGCGCGACCGCCTCGAACGCGGCCGTCATCATCGCGTCGAGCCGTGTGCGCACGTCATCGAGCGTCCAGCTCACACCCTGCAGACCCTGCAGCCACTCGAAGTACGACACGACGACGCCCCCGGCATTCGCCAGGACATCAGGAACAACGACGACGCCCTTGTTCTCCAGATACCGGCTTGCGTCGCTGGTCGTCGGTCCGTTCGCCCCTTCGACGATAACCGCCGCCCGCACCTGTTCCGCGTTCAAGACGTGAATCTGACCTTCCATCGCGGCCGGAATCAGGACGTCGCAGTCGAGCGTCAACAGATCATCGTTGTCGATCCACGACGCGTCCTCGCCGCCGTATCCCTGCAGCAGCCGACCCGGAGCAGCCTTCACGTATGAGTTGATGCGCGCGATGTCCAGTCCCTGGGGGTTGTAGAGCCCGCCGCTGACATCACTGATCGCGACGACACGGTAGCCCCACTCCGTCAACGTCCTCACCGCCTCGAATCCGACCTTGCCGTACCCCTGCACCGCGATGCGCGCCTCCTCGGCGCCAATCCCGAGCCGGTCGAGCATCAGGCGCGTCACGAGCGCCACGCCGCGCCCCGTCGACTCGCCGCGTCCTTCGCTGCCGCCGAGAGCCAGCGGTTTGCCTGTCACGACTGATGGCTCGGCATAGCCGCGCTGCTGCTCGATCTCGTTCAGGAACAGCCCCATCGTGCGCTCGTCAGTGTTCACGTCCGGCGCAGGAATGTCGCTCATCGCTCCGATGAATGGGGCCAGCGCACGGGCATAGGCCCGCGTCAGATTCGCCAGCTCGCGTGCGGACATGCGCTCCGGCTCGCAGGCAACGCCGCCCTTCGCTCCGCCATACGGCAGATCCAGCAGGGCACACTTCCACGTCATCAGGCTGGCAAGCCCGCGCACCTCGTCGATGTCCACTGCCGGGTGATAGCGAAAGCCGCCCTTGGCAGGCCCGCGCAGGCGCGAATGCTGCACGCGATAGCCCTGAAAGATCTCCAGCCGGCCATCGTCCATCTCGACCGGCAGCGCCACGCTGATCTCGCGCTCAGGCGCCAGCAGCAGCTTCCTCATCCCATCCGACAGCCCCAGCGCGTTGCAGGCGTCGATCACCTGGAACAGCGCGTCCTGCAACAGAGTGGAGCCCTGGCTGACCGGCGTTGTCGCGACCACCGGAGGCATCGTTCGCATCGCTGTTGTCATATCGTTGTGCATCCGTTTCGTTCATCTTGTAGCGGCGTTCGCCGCTCGCTGAATGAAGGATGGCTGCTGGGGCATGAGAAGCAGGTGGGATTCGCGCCGTCCCACATGGGAATCTCATGAGAATCTGTCCGAACGCGCGCGTGGGGAGCGCCGCTACTCCTGCGCCAGGCGGTAACCCGTCCCCGGCACCGTAATCAGATACCGCGGGTTCTTCGGGTCCGGCTCAAGCTTGCGGCGCAGGTAGCGGATGTAGGTCCGCAGATAATCTATCTCGTCGCGATACTCCGGACCCCAGACTTCCGTCAGCAACGCCGTGTGCGTGATGGCCCGCCCCGGATGCATCGCGAGCGCCATCAGCAGGCGGAACTCGGTCGGGGTCAGGTGGATCGGCTCGCCGCCTGAGGTCACCTCACGCGCCGCGAAGTTGATCGAGATGCCCCCGACATCGACGACCGGGGGCGTGTCGGAGGTCGTCCGGCTGCGGCGCAGCACGGCCTGCACCCGCGCGAGCAGCTCTCGCGCGCTGAATGGCTTGGTGATGTAGTCGTCGGCGCCGGCCTCGAAGCCCCGTAGTTTGTCGTCCTCGTGGGCGCGGGCCGTAAGCATCACGACCGGAACCATCGAAAAGCTTCGGATGCGTTCGCAAATCTCGTAGCCGTCCAGCGATCCCGGCAGCAGCAGGTCCAGCAGCACAAGGTCCGGAGGATCGAGCGCGACGCGCTCGATCGCAGCCTCGCCGTCGTGTGCCACGTCGACGCGATGCCCATCGGTTTCCAGAACGGCGCGGATCAGCCGCACCAGGCGCGGTTCATCTTCGACTACCAGGATCGACGCCGGGGGCATGCGCTGGGTGTGCTGGGGTTTCACGTTCGCGCCTTTCCTGCGACCGGTCGCGGATGTGGCAGCGAGAACGACAGGGTCGTGCCACTCCCGACCACGCTGGACGCCCAGATGCGCCCGCCATGCGCGCGCACGATTGCGTCGGCAATTGGCAGACCAAGTCCGGTGCCGACAATGCGACGACGATGGTCTGGCAGCGCCCGGAAAAACCGCTCGAACAGCTTGTTCAGATGCTCCGGGGCTATGCCCATGCCCTGATCGACGACGCTCACGACAACCTCGCCCGCCCCTGCCTCGCCACGCAGCAGCACCATCCCGCCATCGGGAGAATACTTGACGGCGTTATCGACCAGATTCGTTAGCACCTGCTCCAGGCGATGCGCGTCCGCTTCCACCACCGGGAAGTCGGACGGAAACATCAGCGCGAAACGATGCCCCGCGCCATGGATCGCGACCTTGTCGATGACGCGCTTGGCGATCCGCGCAATGAGCACCGGCTCCAGTTCCAGCCGCAGATCCCCGGCGTCGATCGCGGTCGCTTCCAGGATGTCCGTCACCAGCTTCGTCAGATGATCGGCCTCAGCCTCGATCGACTGCAGGAACTCCTCCTGTGTGTCCGCGTCCCATGTGACGTCGTCGAGCAGCAGCGCAGACGCATACCCCTTGATCGATGCGAGCGGCGTGCGCATCTCGTGCGAAAGCATCGAGACCACGTCGAACCTCAGCTCGGCCGCCTCTTTCACCATCCGCAACTGCTCGTTCTCGACTGCTGCCAGCCGCGCCAGCGTCCGGGCCAACAGCTCCGTCACGAGTTCCACGCGCCGGACATCCAGCGGCGGATCGTCAGCCGACGGGCTCTCGAAAACCATCGCGCCAACATGCGTCTCACCGGCGGACAGCTCGATCCGTGTTGCGTTGGAGCCTGACCGCTGCGTCGCGTCGTCGCGTTCCAGCACCGCAACCCTTCCCGGCAGGCCGAGCAGTTCCTTCAGGTATCGCGGTGCGCGCGACCTTACGTCGCTCGCGGACGAAGCGCTCACGAGCATCATCGCGAATCGATGCAAGTCGCCATCCCACTCGTGAGAATCTCCTGCGGGCTCCGAATTCATGTCAGCCAATCACTTCCAGGACGCATTAACCTGGTCGGGGTCGCGTCCCCACAACTGTACTGCGCTGCGCTCGAACGGTATGCT
>DATKCN010000229.1:0-16955 GCA_035513175.1 Thermomicrobiales bacterium | reverse complement strand
TAGTACGTGATCGCCGCCGCGTAGATCGTGCCGTCGCCACGGGCGAAGTCCGCCCAGGCGCGCAGCAGCACGTCGACCGCGTAGACGCGGCGCACGCGGGCGATCAGCGGCTGGGCCTGCTCAACGACACGTTTCAGCATGCCAGTAGCGTACCGGCGATCCCTCGCTCAAGGCAATCTCGCGCGCGGATCACATCCCCCGCACGATGTCCGCCTGCGATCGGGCACGAGACAGCGCCGTGAGGGTCTCCCCCCACGGCGCGTTACGTCGGAATGGCTGCGGTTCACCCGTCGCGTTACGGCGTGCCTGGAGGGTGCTCGTCGATCTCTCCGCGCCAGGCGCCGGTCTCCATGCCACGGCTTTCGATGAACTCCTTGAAGCGCTCTAGGTCGCCCTGAACGCGCCGGTCGACGACGCCCAGAATGTCGCCGGCCTTCTCCTTCATGCCCTCCGGCTCGTACTCCATCTGCAGCATGACCCGCGTGCGCGTGTCACCGAGGCGATGGAAAGTGACGACGCCGGCGTTGCGCGCGCCGGTGGTGCTGGTCCAGGCGATCCGCTGATCCGGGACCTGCTCGGTGATGCGCGCGTCCCACTCCTCGGTGTCGCCGCCGACGGAGGCGCGCCAGTGCAGATGCTGGTCATCGATCTGCCGGACGCTTTCGACCCCCTCCATGAACTGGGGGAACGACTCGAACTGCGTCCACTGGTTGTAGGCCACCCGGACGGGGACATCGACATCAAGAGACTTTTCGACGGTCGCCATTTTTCCTCCTTCATTTCCAGGACGGCTATCGACTGCCCCCGTACTTGCAGATTTCGGGCCACGAGGGAAATGGTCGGGGAAGAGGCGCGTCGACGCCGAGGGTCGTGCTGTGCGATGGCGGCGAGAACGCCGGTCAGGCGTCATGCGTGACGAATCTAGATCCCCAGCTCCTGCTGCTTTGGCGCGTCCGCGCCCCACTCGTCCGCGATGCCGAGGGCGTCGATCATCATGCGCGCATTGGTCACGGCGTAGTTCTGCATGTTGTTGTTGAAAATGACGTGGGTGATGAACGCCTCGCGCGCCAGCTCGCGCGCCACGGCCGCCAGCTCCTCCACCTCCGTCTGGTCGTAGAGGTAGTTGAACCGCTCGCTAGTCGTCTCGACCCGCTTGTACCAGGTCGACGTGTTTCGCCCGTGCATGCGCAGGTAGGCAAGCCGGCGGTTGGTGACGGCGGGCACGAGCGGCGCCGTGCCAGTCCCAACCTGTGGCGCGTCGACTGTCACGTACGACAGGCCCAGCTCGCGCAGGAAGCCCAGCGTCTCGTCGCGGCGATCGTGCGCCAGCCAGGTCGCGTTACGGAACTCGACGAGCAGCGGGTCGTCCGCCATCAGCTCGACACAACGGGCGATTTCCTGCTCGTTCTGCGCGCTGGCGGAGAACCACGGCGGGAACTGGAACAGAATGGCGCCGATCTTATGCGCCTCGCGCATCGGCGCGTAGGACGCGCGGAACCCGTCAAACACCTCCGGCGTGGCGGGGTCGTCGCGGTGGTGGCCGGTGAGCTGGCCGTAGGCTTTGATGTTGAACGTGAAATCGTCCGGCGTCTTCTCGGTCCACAGCGCGTAGTTGCGGGCCGGCATGATGTGGTAGTAGCTGGAGTTCACCTCGACGACCGGGAAGTGCCGCGCATAGTAGGCGATCCGGTCGCCGGGCTTGACGCCACGCGGGTAGAAGTCCTCGTGGTCGGACCATGCCGCCGTGCCGACCAGAATCCGGTGCTTGCCATCCGCCGCGCCTGCCGTCATCCCGCCGTCCTATTCAGCCGCGTCGTCGCTTGCCGCCGCCTCCACCGGCTCAGGAGCTGGCTTCGGACGCGCGCGCTCCGGCACGACCGAGCGCCAGGCATCATCCATGCCCTCGTCAGTCACGCCAAAGAAGACATGCATGTCGCCGTTGTGGCGGTACGCCAGATTGAAGCGCACGTCACCGCCGCGCTGCTTGTACGCTTTCCAGAAGCCTCGCTCGCCATCCCAACTGACGTCCTCAGGGGTCAGCGCGTGTGTCTCCTGTTGCGTAATCGCATAGCGCCAGAGCCTGCGCGCCGAATCGCGGGTGACATTGTGCACCACCTTCAGATTGCGCAGGTCGCGCATCGAGTGGTAGATCACGCCGTCCCGCTCGACCGAGCGCACGATCTCGACGCCGGTGCGCGGATACGGGATGTCAGCGGACGCTACGTCCCGCTCGTCAGTGTCATCCGGCAGCGCGTCTTCCACGGGCGCAATGGGCGGCGCCTCCTCGGTCACGGGCAAGGTCTCGGCAGTCGGGGTTTCCACTGCCGCGCGTGGCGAGGCACGCCGCCTCCTGGATGGCCGCGCTGGCCGCCCCGCCGCGACAGCGGGGGCCTCAGGCTCGGCAATCAGTTCGGGCGCGGGCAATGGCGCGACGGTTCGGGCGCGAGCGCGAGCGGGGGCCGGGGCATGAGCGATGGGCGCCGGAGTCTCCGCGACCAGTTCAGGCTTGCGCCCCGGAGCGCCCGCGATCCCGGCCCGCACGAGCTGAACGATCTCGTCGCGCAGCGCGAGCGTCGTTTCCCCTTCCTGACGGACGTAGATGGCGCTGGGCAGCACCGCGTACGGCTTTTCGTCACCGGCGGGGATCGAGATGACGATGATCTGCTTATCGCCACTGGCGCTGATGTCGATCGACCCGGCAATCGGCGGGGTGACGTAGCGCGCGATGTCCTCCGCAATGCCCCGCGCGACTCCCGGAGCGTCGTCGACCCCGGCAATTGGATCGGTCAGCGCGGCGGACAGCCCAACGAAGATCGTGCCGCCGTTGCCATTCGCGAAAGCGGCGATGTCACGGATGATGGGGCTCTGCCTGCCGCGCCGGGCCGGAGGCGCCGGGTGGAAGGCCTGGACGATCGTGTCCCCTTCGGAGCGCGCCAGCCGGACGAAGTCATACGGGTCCTGCGAGGGGCGATAGGGCCGCACGCGGTTGAAGTGCTCCGACCGGAACAGGTCGCGCAACGCCGCGAACGTCAGCTCCGGAATCTGCACTTCCGTCATGCGGTCACCGACCCCGAGGTTCGATTCGCGGTTCGGGTCGCGGTTGAGCCGGTGCGCGTCCGAGCCCTGGATGATGTGCATGCGGCGCGGGTACTCCGGCTTGGAGCCGTTGAAGAAGCGGGCCGTGCCGCGGCGGCTGGCGGACTCAAGATCAGTTGCTTCGAGCGCGTCAATATAGGGACTCTGTGTAAACGCGATCTTCGTCTGCCCGCCGAACGGCAGGTTCTGCATGGCCACGCCGTGCGTCGAGTTGACGTGCGCCGGGACGACCAGAGCGCCGGCGTCGTGCAGCACCTCGTAGGCGTTGAGCACGTCGGTGGTCGCCCCGACCTCGCCGCTTCCGAGGTCGATCTTGTCCTCGGGCACGTTCAGCTCCAGCAGCAGGTGCTCGAGCTGCCGGATCGACGTCCCTTCCTCGAATATCGCGAGCACATGAAAGCCGAAGGTCGTTGTCAGCTCGAATCCCGGAAGCACGCGGATCTTCTTGAGCATGCGCCGGTAATCGTCCAGCCGCCGCTCCTCGGAGGGATTCAGACGTTCAAGAGCTTCGAGCAGTTCGAGATCTTCAATTTCCCGCCAGAAGTTCGCGTAGCCACGGACCGAATTGTGGTCTGTAAATGCGATCAGATCTGCGCCGCGGGCCTCCGCCCTTCGAAGAATGTCCAGGAACGAAACATCGGGGTCCTGGTAATCGGCCGAGGCCGGAGTATGAATGTGCAGATCAATTCGTCGCCAGACCAGTTCGCGCTGGTCACGCTGGCCACGGTCACCCGCGCGGGAGCGTCTGCTCCTGCCCAATGGGTTGGTGTGCCTTCCAGGTTCATCCTGCTCCCGGCAAATACACGCCGCGCCGGGAGGCCGGGCGACATGCCCTGCTCTGGCATGAATTGTATCAATCGCCCGCCACTCCCCGTTCGTGGCGTCGTCAGGGCGTCCGGGAAGCGCGCACGGCGCGTGCTACACTCGCAGCGACAGCCGCGAACGGGGCCCGCTACGACGCGGTCGAACACGGAACGGTTGGTGACAACGGCGCATGACGATTTTCCTCGTGCTGGACATCCTGCTGATTCTACTGATCGTGCTTTTCATGCCGATCGGGTTCTGGCGCGGGCCGATCAAGGAGCTGTTTGTCACGCT
This sequence comes from Thermomicrobiales bacterium, assembly GCA_035513175.1. Taxonomy (GTDB): domain Bacteria; phylum Chloroflexota; class Chloroflexia; order Thermomicrobiales; family CFX8; genus DATKCN01. The sequence goes on along the minus strand of DATKCN010000229.1, from coordinate 12,761 downwards.
TGGCGTCATCTTCGGCGTGCTGCTGGCCGACTTCTGGGCCCGGCCGTGGGGCAGTGACCTGACGGACTACACCGAGCTAACCGCCGGCAGCGGCGCGTTCATCATCGCCATGACTTTCCTGGTCGCCTCGACCTTCATCCTGGGGTACGGCCTGGGAGCGACGCTCGCCCCCAGCTATCACGGCAACGTGACGCGCGTGCTCGGCGCCGCCATTGCCGCTGTGAACGGCGCCTTGCTGCTGTCGTTCTCCCTGCAGTACGTTCGGCTCCATCTGCTGTCGACCGCCAACGAGGAGTCGCTGAACGACTCGTTCATGGCGCGCTTTCTGCTGGACGGCATCGGTTGGCTGCTGTTGGGCACGGCGTTCGTTGCCGTGCCGCTATTGCTGTTCGTGCTGGTCTCCGGTCGCCGCGCATACGAGCCCGAGTACGACGAATACGACTATCTCGAAGACGAGGAATATGCGGAGCCACCTGAACCACGCGCCGGATATCGCCGGGCTCGCGTCGCCGATGCCCAGACCAATGTTCTGCCGCCACGCGTCCCTGGAACCCCGCGCGAGGACGACGAAACGATCTACAAAGCCGAGCCGGAGCCCCACCAACGACGCGCTGCAGCCGAGACACGCCCGTTGATCGTCACTGAACCACAAGCAACCAGCGAGCCCGCGCAACCTGCCCTCGCACAGCCGCGGCCGGCGCAACCCACTGAGCCTGAGCCCGCGCGCCAGGAGGACCGCGAGCCGCCATCGACCCGCATGGGCGACACCGATCCCCACATTGTCCTGCCAACCGCCATGCGCGCGTCCGGGGCGACGGCCGAGCCTGCTACGGAGCAGCCCGAAGACGAGGCTGGCGGCAGGGGCGATCTCGCGCCCGGCTACGCGCGCTGCGCGACCTGCCACGCGGTGCTCTCCCCGGACATCTCGATCTGCCCGAACTGCGGCACATTGCGCTGAGAGTGTCGCGAGCCGGGTGATGAAGGCTGAGATTGGGTCATAGCGAAAGGAGCGTCAACGATGACTAAAGCCAGTAAATACGCCGTATCCGACTTCGTCGCGGACGCGCAAGCGATCATGTCGCGGCCGGGCGCGTCCCGCGAGGAGATCGTTGCTGAACTGACGCCGCTCGTGGAGCGCATCGTCTGGAACGATGACCTGCTCGATACGCGCTTCCGCGCCGAGCCGGAAAGTGGACGCGCCCGATTCGTTCACCACCTGGCCGAGGACGGCTCGCTCCAGGTCTACGTGGTCGAGTTCGATCCCGGCATGCCGACGCCGGTCCACGACCACGTCACCTGGGGACTGATCGGCGTCTGCGGCGGAAGCCAGGCGACGCTGCGTTACCGGCGGCTGGACGACCTGAGCGATCCCGACCACGCCACGCTGGGTCTGATCGAGGACGCGGTGCTGGAACGCGGCGCGGTCTACCCGCTCCTGCCGCCGCACGACATCCACCGCATCGCCACGCATGGCGACGAGCCGAGCTACTCGCTGCACGTCCTCGGCGCGGACCTCGCGCTCCAGACGCGTCGCATCTTCGATCCGGGGACCGGCAGGATCGAAACCGTCCACGGACGAGGGATGTAGCGGCGCGGGCGCCGGGCGGGTCGTGGACAGTTGTCAGCGAAACTCGTCTGCTTCCCGCTGCGCGGCGTAGTCGGATGCATGCCCCTGACCATCGAGCGGCTTGCGCATGATCACCTCGACGCGATCCTCGTCGAATCCTTCGCGCTTATAGAACGCGTGGGCCTCCGGATTCGTGACGTCGACGGTCAACTCGATGAAGGCACAGCCTGACTCCCTGGCGCGAGCAATGGTGGCGTCGAGCAACTGGCGGCCAATGCCTTGTCCGCGCCAGCCATCCTTGACGACGAAGCGACGGATCAGAGCAAACCGACCGTGGGCTGACTTCCAGGCGATGAACAGCTCCAGCTTGCCCACAATCTCGCCGCCTGCGTCGGCGACGATCACCGACGCCGGTTCGTAGGCGTCGTCGTGGTACTCCGCCAGCGTGGCGCGCTCGTCGTAGCACCAGTCGACGTCATGGTTCAGCGCCGCCTCTTCGTCGATGTCCCCCAACGAACCGGCGCGGATCGTGATCGCCGCGCGTGTCATGGCTGGCTCCATTCTCTTCCCAGTCATGGCGATGCCTCGGACGCCGGAACGCGAGGCGTCCCGCCCGTCACCCGTATCGTGGATGTCTCCAGCGACACCCGCACGATGTCGCGGGTTCCCACGACGATCTCGTGAACCGAGGACGCTCGCGACGCCTGCTCAGTCGTTATGACGAGATCGGCGTGCGCTCCAACGCCACCGCCGGTCACGAGAACGTTGCCCGGCTCCTCCGGCGCGCCGCCGTCGAGCGCGATGACGACGCGTGTAGCGCCACGGGTCACGACGACGACGCGCTCGCCGTCGATGTCGGGCTCGGGAGCCGCGACATCGACGGACACCCGACCGAGGTCGATCGACGTGCGACCGGTCAGGTAGGTCAGAGTCACTCCCCGGCGCCAGCATTCGCGCTCGATCGCGTCCCACAGCGGGTCGGCTCCCGGCGTTCCGGCGACGACGACCATTCCCGGCTCCCCCTGTTGCAGCGCTTCCAGCAATCCTATGGCGGCCCTGTCGCTCGCGGGCGCGATCAGGATCAACGGCCGCGGTTCCCACGGACGGGCCAGCCGTCCCGTCACCGCACGCGCCAGCTCGCGGTCATTCGTGTTGATCACGAGCGCCCGCGCGTCCCCGTCAACGATGAGAACGGCGGCGTGGTCCCAGGTTGAGGCGATGCGCAGTTGCGGCTCCGGGTCGTCCATGACGGCCATGACCGCCAGCGGAGCCAGCAGCACGAGAAGCATGGCGGCGAGGCCGGCACTGATTGACCCACGCCGTGTCCGCGTGCTTGGCGGCGGGTCCATCAGAGATCTTCATCGTAGTACGCGATGTCGACGGGCGTCCCCTCGGGGACCGTCGTGTTCCAGCCGACCGTGCTGAAAACAACCGCGTTATTCGGGAAATCGTCGCAGTCGAAATCCGGCGTTTCCTGACGAATGCGTTCGCACGAGAGCCCGACGACGTTGCCAACCGTCAAGCCGGCTTCCTCGATCTCTTCAACCGCGTCGTCGACATCGTCGCTGTACACGTACGGCATGATCGCCACTCCCGCCTGGCTCACGTAGACCGTCACGGTTGAGCCGGTGCGGGCCTGGGCGGTTGGGTCGGTCCGAATGACCAACCCCTCGTCGAACTCATTGCTGGCTTCTTCGACGACAGTAACCACGAATCCAATCGCTTCCAGGCGGGACACGGCCGTGTCCCGTGGCAGGCCACGCACATCCGGGATTGAGGTGAACTCCGGCCCCCTGCTGACGACGAGCGTGATCGTCTCACCATCCGCGAGCGGCGTGCCTCCCGACGGTTGCTGGCTGATGACCGTGCTGGCCGCCGCCTGGTTGAACTCCTCCTGCACGGCGAGGTTCCAGCGATCCCCGACGGCGTTCCGCGCCTGCTCCAGCGTCCCTCCGACGAGCCCCGGCACGGCGGCGATTTCGACCGTTGGCGACGGCTCGACGGTGGGCGTCGGGCTCGGCTCAATCGTGGGGCTAGCCGCGACGGTGGCGGTCGCCTCCAGCATCGCGGTCGCCGTCGGCGCCGGCTCATCGGGCGCGAGCGTCGGCGTCACGGTCGGCGATGGATCGAAGACGCCCGCCGACTGGGTGGCCGTCGGTTCAGCTGCCGCCGAGAAGACGTCTGGGCCAATGCGGAAGGCGACGAATATCAGGCCAACGATGCCAAGCAGGATCGCGGCGCCGATCAGCCACGTCGCGCATCCGAGGTCGTCGCGGTTCGAGCGCGCCGCGGGAGGGACATAGTAGCCGCCCCGTTCCCGCGCGGCGCGCGGCGGCGCTGGCGACACGCGCATCGGCCCGGTGCGCTGGCGTGGTCGGCCCTGACCAGGCCGCAACGGAGCGGTGGGACGCACCTGGGCGCTTCCGGAAATCGGCAGCTTCCGGTCGGGCGGCAGCGGCAGATCCGGCGGCGCGCCCGCCAATCCACCCGGCGCGACTGCCGTCGCGCGCGTTCGCAGCGGCAGGTCCCAGTGCCGGAGCGCGGCCGCGAGCTCGGCGCCGCTCGAATAACGTTCGGACGGCTCCTTTGCCAGCGCCTTCAGCACGATGTCGTCCACGCGTGGCGGGATGCTGGGATTGATGCCGGAAGGCAGCGGCGGGGGCGAATTGACGTGCTGCATCGCTACGCCGACCGGCGTGTCCGCCTCGAACGGCAGTTCCTTCGTCAGCATCTCGTACAGCACGACGCCGGTCGAGTACAGATCGGATTCCGGCGTCGCGGGCTCGCCGCGGGCCTGCTCCGGGGACACGTAATGCACCGTGCCCATGCCGGTGCCCGCCTCGGTGAGGTTGACGTCGCGCATGCCCTTGGCGATGCCGAAGTCCACCACCTTCGCGTTGCCATCGCGGTCGACGAGGATATTCTGCGGCTTGATGTCGCGGTGGATGAGGCCGCGCTGGTGAGCGTAATCCAGCGCGGACGCCACCTGCCCGATGACGAAGATCGCGCCGTCGACCGAGAACGGACCCTGCCGGCGGATTAGGTCCTTCAAGCTTGGACCGCGAATGTACTCCATAACGATGTAATGCTGGTCGCCATCGGTGCCAACGTCGTACACGTTGACGATGTTGGGGTGTGAGAAGCCCGCCGCCGCTTGAGCTTCGCGCTCGAAGCGGCGCAGGAAGCCCTCGTCGGCGGCGTACTGGGCGCGCAGGATCTTGATCGCGACCGGGCGATTCAGCAGCAGGTCATGACCCCGGCAGACGACGGCCATGCCGCCCTCGCCGACCACTTCCCCGAGGCGATAGCGCTCATTCAGGACTGTTTCCTGCACTCACCGTTCTCCAGACGGACGTGGTCACGCTGTCACACACGCTCGGCCGGGCCGCGCATCGCGAGCGCCATGGCGCTCACCGAAGGCTGATCGCGCGCGGCAATCGTCCGCGCGATCCGGATTGCCCCAACGTCAAGGGGCAGCCGCGCCGCGACCCGTGACGCGTCATGGTACGACTCCAGCACGGCATAGACCGTCGGACCTGCGCCGCTGATCGACACGACACTGCTCCCCGCCAGCAGAAGTCTGTCGTAAGCGTATCGCACCACGGGAAACGACATGAGCCGGTTGGTAAACGCGTTGGGGATTATGTCGCCCGGCCCAGTGCCGCGGCCCAGCCTGTCCGCGATCCCGCGCACGACCGCCCCATCCGTGAAGTCCCGTGCATCCAGCCCGCGGTACAGCGCCTGTGTCTTTCCGGCAATCGCCAGCGGCGGCGTCACGAGCACGAACCAGAGCCGGGGGGTAGCCAGCGGGGCAAGCGTGCTCCCCGTTCCGCTGGCCAGTGCCGTCCCGGATGAGAGAAAGAACGACACGTCCGATCCCAGCCGTGCCGCCCGGTCAAGCAGCTCCTCGCCCGTCGCGTTCGGCAAGGAGATCCGCAGGGCCAGCGCCGCGTCCGACGAGCCGCCGCCCAGCCCGGCCGCCGCCGGGATGCCCTTGCGCGCGCTCAGCGTGCCAGTCCACCGCTCGGCGTCCCGGGCGTGCGCCAGGGCGCGGGCGACCAGGTCCTGCTCGGGCGCAATGTCGTCGAATCCCAGATAGTTGAAGGGACGGCGCGTCGCGGTCCATTCGAACAGGTCGAACAGGCTGACGGACTGCAGCACGGAGACGATCTCGTGGTAGCCATCCGGCCGCCGCGCAATCACCTCCAGGCCAAGGTTCACCTTGGCCGGCGTTGCCACCCGGACGCGATCCGGCCAGCTCATCCCGCGGCGCCGTCGAACGCCTGACACAGGCGCACCCAGTCAGCCACGCTGAGCCGCTCGGCCCGCTCGGTCGGCGGGACGCCGGCCCGCTCAAGCGCCAGCAGCACCGCGTCGCGCGGCAGAAAGAGCCCGGACGACAACGCGTTCGCCAGCTGCTTGCGCTTCTGGCCGAAGCCGGCGTTGACGACACGGAAGAACGCCGCATGAGACTCCCGCGGCAGCGGCGGGGGGCAGCTCACGATGCGAATCACGGCAGATTCAACGCGCGGCGCGGGCGCGAACGCGCCGCCACCGACGCGAAACAGCACCTTGGGCGCGCCGTAGAACTGCACGCCGACCGCCAGATTGCTCATGTTCGGTGGCGCTGCGGCCATGCGCTCTGCGACCTCGCGTTGCAGCATCACCGTAAGTGCGCGCGGGGGCGGCTGGGCTTCCTGCAAGTGGCGCACGATCGCCGTCCCGGACGAGTACGGCAGGTTGGCGACGACGACAAAGCGTGGCCCGGCCAACTTCGCAGGATCGATCTCCAGCGCGTCGGCCTCGACGATCTCGACGTTAGCAGGCATGACGCTAGGCAGGCGCCCTGCAAGCCGCACATCGAGCTCGACGGCCACGACCCGCTCGGCCCGCGTCGCCAGCTCCTCAGTGAGGATGCCCAGACCCGGTCCGATTTCCAGCACGACCTCGCCCGGCTCGATCCGGGCGCTATCGGCAATGCGGCGCACGATGGCGCGGTCGTGCAGAAAGTTCTGGCCGAGCGCCTTGTTCGGGCTCAGACCGAGCGCCGAGAGCCGCTCGCGCAACGTCGGCGCCGCGTTCGGGTCAGCCGAGCGTGATGCCACGACCCTCCCGCACCGATCCGATCTCCCAGAGATCGTGTCCGGCTCCATCGAAGGCGGCCCGCAACGCGCCCCCGTTAGCCGCGGGAACAGACAGCAGCAGCCCGCCGGAGGTCTCCGGGCTGTACAGCAGGCGCGCGACGGCATCTGGAACGGAGGCGTCGATGGCGACGCCGCAGTCAGGCTCACGCTCGTAATGGTCGCGGTTGCGCTGCGTCCCGCCGGGGAAGCGTCCGTCGGCGGCGTAACGCTCGGCTCCGGGCAACCAGGGCACGGCTGACGCCCACAATTGCAGCGCAACGCCGCTTTTGATCGCCACCTCAGTCGCGTGCCCCAGCAGCCCAAAGCCGGTGATGTCGGTGCAGGCGCGCACGCCGACCTCCAACGCCAGCCGCGACGCCTCGCGGTTGAGCCGCAGCATGCTGGCGATCGCGGCGTCCGCGTCCTTTCGCGAAGCATGGCCCTGCTTGATGGCCGTCGTGATCACGCCCGTGCCGAAGTGCTTGGTGACGAACAGCGCGTCCCCTGGCCGAGCCCCTGCCTTGGTAAGGATGCGGTCCGGGTGGATGCGCCCGGTTACGACCAGCCCGTACTTCGGCTCGTCGTCCGTCACCGTGTGCCCACCCGCGATGATGATGCCCGCCTCGCGCGCCTTGTCGGACCCACCGGCGAAGATGCGGGACAGGATCTCCAGCGGCAGGTTGTCCGGGAAGGCGGCGATGTTCAGCGCGAACAGCGGCGTGCCGCCCATCGCATAGATGTCGCTGAGCGAATTGGCGGCCGCGATGGCACCATACACGTACGGATCGTCGACGACCGGCGGGAAGAAGTCGACCGTCTGCACGATGGCGTCGTCGTCCGACAGCCGGTAGACTGCCGCGTCGTCGCTCGTCTGCAATCCGACGATGATGTTCGGATCGGTCATGGCCGCCAGCGGAGCCAGCACCTGCGCCAGGGACCCCGGCGCGAGCTTGGCCGCTCAGCCGGCGCAGGACGCCAGCTCGGTCAGGCGAATCTCATCGCGCGTCTGCATTGCTCGCTACCTCCTTCCCTGGCAAGGGCCGAGGGATGAGGGCCGCGGGCCGAGGAATGACGGGAGTCGGGACGTGGAGATGGAATCCACGTCGCCCCTGCTGGTCCCTGACTCCTCGTCCTCCGCGTCCCGCATCCCGCGTCTCGACTCTCCTTCGTCCTCGGCCCTCGGCCCTCATGCCTCGGGCCTCAAAACAGCACATTCTCCAGCTTGCGCTGGTACTCACGGGTCAGCTCCGAGTCCATGCCGAGGATCTCGAAGACGGCGAGCATTGCTTTGCGGGCCGCGTCAGTCTCGAAATTACGGTCGGCGCTGACGGACGCCAGCAGCTCGTCGAGCGCCTCGCGGTACTGTTCCCTGGCGGCCAGCATGACGCCCCACCGATAGCGGGCGCGGGCGTCGCGTGGGTTGACGGTGGCTTCGGCCTGCAAATCCTCGTCCGCGTGCCGTGCGGCGTAGCGGTCCAGGAAGATGCGGTGCCGAAGCACCTTCGCGCGCCGCTCGGCGGGGACGCGCTGAAGCAGTGAATCTGCCTCGTCGAACTCGGCGCGTTGCACGAGCAGGCGCGCTAGACCAATCACGGCCTGTGTGTGGTCGGGCACGCTCTCCAAGACCTCGCGGTAGAGCGACTCCGCGCCCGCCTGGTCCCCCTGCTGGATGCGCTGCTCCGCGTCACGCAGCTTCAGATCGATCGGAGATGGGACGAGCCGCTCGAAGAAGGCGCGCACCTGGGATTCCGGCAGCGCGCCGGTGAACTCGTCGACGACGCGGCCATCCTTGAAGGCCTTGACGGCCGGGATGCCCTGCACCCGGTACTGCATGGAGACTCGCTGGTTCTCGTCGACATTCACCTTGGCCAGCACGACGTCGCCGCCGAATGACGCAGCGACGCGCTCAATCGCCGGGCCAAGCACGCGGCACGGCCCGCACCACGGCGCCCAGAAGTCAACCACCACGGGCCTCGTCATTGACTGCTCGATGACGGCGGTGTCGAACGTAGCGTCCGTCACATCAATCGCGATATGTCCAACTGTCATGGCTGTGTATCCTCGCGTGTCCGTCTCGTGCCGTACGCGTCGGTCCGCGTCGCTGCCGTCAATTAAACGCCTGATGGCAATCCCCGCTTCCCGTCATCGCAACAGTCTGGCGGGAGGGGGCCGCGGCAGATGTGATAATAGCCTGAAACGTCAGGGTTGGGGGCGACGCACCCGCGCATGGGCGACCGACAGAGCCTCGTGGAATACGGAAAGGACCCGCGCATGCCCGTTTCATCCATCGATCTCGTCGATCTGGCGCTGGGCATGGCCGGCATGGATCAGCTTCCGGCGGACTCCTGCGTGCTCGTGCCGGGCGCCGGCATGCGCAAGGTCATGTTCGGCATCGACATCGGCTCGGCTGAGCTGCTGCTGGCCCAGCAGCTCGGGTGCGACGGCGTGATCGCCCACCACCCGGCCGGAGGGACGGCCCGGCGCCACTTCGCCGAGGTGCTGACACGCCAGATCGAGCTGATGATCGACCACGGAGTGGCGCAGGACGCCGCGCGCGCCGCCGCGCAACCGCTCATTTCCCGCGCCATAATGGCGGGTCATTCGGCCAACGCCGACCATGTGCCGTCCGTCGCGCGGCTGCTGGGGATGCCGCTGATGAACATGCACCTGCCGCTCGACGAGATTGGACGGCGCATCATGATCGACGTGATCGACGACCACGTCACCTCGCTGGACCACGCGCCAAAAGTGCAGGACGCCATCGACGCGCTTATGACGCTGGCCGAGTTCAAGGAGGCCGACACGCAGATCATGGTCCCGGTCGGGGCGGTCGACAACCCGCTGGGGCATCTGGCTATCGTACACGGCGCGGGCACCAATGGCGGGGCGCGCGTCGCGCAGACCTACTTCGAATATGGCGTGGGGACGGTGCTCTACATCCACTGCGCGGGGGACGAGGTGGCGAAGCTGCGGGAGTCCGAGGGCGCGGGGAACCTGATCGTCACAGGGCACATCGCCAGCGACCTGCTCGGCATCAACCGCTACATTGCCCAGATCGAGAGTCGAGGCGTCGAGGTCGTGCGGATGAGCGGGCTGTAGCCCGGCGTGGTTGCATTGACTGCCGCGAAGCGTCCGGGCTGACGGCGAAGTTGGTATCATTCAGGGTCGTGTCCACCGTCGCGCAGCCCCGCTTCCAACTTGCCGGTGTCGATCTTGCGGGCACTGCCACACGACTCTGAACAGCACTGGACCGGTCAAACAACAAGGACGATTGCATGCCTCGACACGCCGTGAGCACTGAAGAAACGCCCGAGACTCCAACGCGGGAGCAGAAGAAGCCCCGCGCGCGCCGGAGCAGGGCCAAGGACCCGGTCATGGACACCAATAGTAGCTACATGTCGCTGCCGACGTTGATCATCCCGCAGACGCTGCTGCTGCCGCACATGTCGCTGCCCTACCCGCTGGACGACGGCGAGGAGATGCAGGCGGTCGACCACGCGATCAACGACAACCGGCTGGTGCTGGTGCTGGCAACGAAGGATCAGGACGACGACCTCGACGACATCCCGGACGACTTTCACGAGCAGATCAGCCAGCTTTCGACCGATGTGACCAGCTACGCGTCGCTGGTCGCTGACGACGAGCTGTGCACGGTAGGCGTCATCGCCGAGGTCGGGCACAAGATCACGCGGCCCGGCGGCCCGTCACACGTCATCCTGCAGGGCATCGCGCGGGGGGTGGCGCACGGCTTCGACCAGCGCAAGCCGTACACGCTGACGCGGGTCGAGCGCTACGACGACCCGCACGTGAGCACGCTCGAAGCGAAGGCCGTCATGTCGCACGTGCTGGAGCAGGTCGAGGCCTACGTCGCGATGCTGCCGAACGTGCCGGACGAGGTCGTCACGATGGTGCGCAGCGTCGACGAGCCGGGCTGGCTCGCCGACCTGATCGCCTTTTCCCCCGAATTTCAGGCATCGAAGCGGCAGGAGGCGCTGGAGGTGCTCAATCCAGTCGAGCGCCTGCGGCGCATCAGCATTATTTTGCAGGAGCGGCTGGAGTACCTGACGCTGCGGCACCAGATCCAGTCCGAGGCGCAGGCAGGGCTGGACAAGCAACAGCGGGAGTACATGCTGCGCGAGCAGATGCGCACGATCCAGCGCGAGCTGGGCGACATCGCCGGTGAGGAAGCGCTGGTCGACGAGTTCCGCGAGAAGATCGAAGCGGCCGGCATGCCGGAAGAGGTCAAGACGAAGGCGCTGTTGCAGGTTTCGCGGCTGGAGCACCAGCACCCGTTCTCGCCGGAAATCGGCGTGATCCGCTCGTACCTCGAATGGCTGACCGAGCTGCCGTGGTCGGCGGAGACGGAGGACCAGCTCGACCTGACCGACGCGGCGCGCATTCTCGACGAGGACCATTACGGGCTGGACAAGGTCAAGGAGCGCATTCTGGAGTTCATCGCCGTGCGCAAGCTGGTGATGAGCAACGCCGGGGGCAAGTCCGCCAACAAGATGAAGGCGCCGATCATCTGCTTCGTGGGGCCGCCGGGGGTGGGCAAGACGAGCCTCGGGCGCTCGATCGCGCGGGCGATCGGCCGCTCATACGTGCGCATGTCGCTGGGCGGCGTGCGGGACGAGGCGGAGATTCGGGGACACCGCCGCACGTACGTGGGCGCGATGCCGGGGCGAGTGATCAAGGCGCTGCGCGACGCGAAGACGAAGAATCCGGTCATGGTGCTGGACGAGATCGACAAGGTCGGGTCGGATGCCTTCCGGGGAGATCCATCGTCGGCGCTGCTGGAGGTGCTCGACCCGGAGCAGAATCACTCCTTCTCCGACCATTACCTCGAAGTGCCGTTCGACCTGTCGCAAGTGATCTTCATTACGACGGCCAACCTGCTGGAACCGATACCGCCCGCGCTGCGCGATCGCATGGAAGTCATCGAGGTGCCGGGCTACACCGAGGTGGAGAAGCTGGAGATCGCCCGCAATTTCCTGATGCCGAAGGCGCTGGAGGCGCACGGGCTGAACAACGGGCAGATCGAGATTCAGGACGAGGCGATGCTGCGGCTGATCCGCGAGTACACGCACGAGTCGGGCGTGCGCAACCTCGACCGCGAGATCGGGGCGCTGTGCCGCAAGGTGGCGCGGCGGATCGCCGACGCGCCGGACGGGGCGTGCGAATCGATCACCGACGAAGCGCTGCCCGAATTTCTGGGGGTATCGCGCTTCGAGTATGGGCTGGCCGAGGAGCACGACGAGGTCGGCGTGGCGACCGGCGCGGCGGTGACGAGCGCGGGCGGCGACCTGCTGTCGGTGGAAGTGTCGGTGGTGCGGGGCAAGCCGGAGCTGACGATGACCGGGCAGCTGGGTGAGGTGATGCAGGAATCGGCGCGCGCGGCCATTTCGTATGCGCGCTCACGGGCCGAACGGCTGGGCATCAGCGAGGGCTATTACGATTCGCACACAATCCACATCCACGTGCCGGCCGGGGCGATTCCCAAGGACGGCCCATCGGCGGGGGTGACGATGGCGACGGCGCTGATCTCGGCGACGACGGGGGCGCTGCTGCGCAAGGACGTGGCGATGACGGGCGAGATCACGCTGCGGGGCAAGGTGCTGCCGATTGGCGGGGTGCGGGAGAAGGCGCTGGCAGCGCACCGGGGGGGCATCACGACGCTGATCATCCCCAGGCGCAACGAGAAGGATCTGGCCGAGCTGCCCGACACGGTGCGGGAGCAGCTCGACATCCGGCTGGTGTCGCACATGGACGAGGTGTTGCAGATCGCGCTGGTGAACGCGCCGAGGGTGGCGAGGGAGCTGGCGGCTGTTTGAGCGGGTAGCGGTTAGCGGGTAGGGGTCTGTTGGTTGACGGCGTCGGGAACGTGTCTATTCTTCGCGCCGGATTGTGACGCCGGGGATTGAGTTGAAGTCGGAATCGAAGGTGGCGAGCGTGCTGCCGGATTTGATGGCGCGGGTCGCGATGACGGAGCCGGCGAAGCCGAGACGCGGGTGGGCGGCGAACAGGTCGAGCGCCTGCAGGTAGACGCGCTTCTCTCCACGGGGAAGCTTGAA
>DATKCN010000228.1:0-5032 GCA_035513175.1 Thermomicrobiales bacterium | reverse complement strand
GTGAGTCGCATGGCCGGTTCGAGGTCGGGCAGCGCCGGGCTGGTTCGCGCCGGGTCCTGCCGGAATCTCCCGTCCCGCGAGTAGCTGACCGCTATCAGCTCACGCCCAAGCCGGCGCTGGACGGCGTTCGCAGCTCTGGCGCTCCGGGCGTCGGCAGGCGGGTTCGCCTCCAAACCAGCGTAAAAGCGGCCAAGCGACTCGTCGAGCGCGTCGAGCGCGGCCAGCGCCGGACTGAAATCGAACAGCTTTCCTGCCGCGTCCGCGTAGGCGCCAACATGCTGACGCAGTTCCGCCACTGTTGCTCGGTAGTCGAACGGATGCAGCGGCGCGTTCAGCGTGCGCAACAGCGCTACCGCGTACACCTTGATGTCGCGTAGCAGGTTGTCCCGATCGGCGATCTCCAGCGTGTCGTCTTCGGTGTGCCAGGCGATGTTGGCCCCGCAGCCACCGACCGGGTAGTAACGCTTCTCCGCCAGCAGTTCAGCCGGCATCGTCGAGGAGAGCATGAAGTACAGCGGGATGCCCAGGTTGTTGAACGAACAGTCCCCGGCCCGCAGCGGCCGCAGCCCGGTCGATTCCTGTCCGGTGACGTCCCTGATGGCGGCCCGCGCGAGGTCGGCGGCCTCAGCCATCCACATCACATTGTCATACACCGTTGCCCAGCGGCAGCCGGGGGAGTCGCAGTTGACGTGGCTGACGCAGTTCTCCACCAGGTCGAGCGCGAATGCGTCGGTATACCAGGTCGAGCCAGCGTAGCGGCCGTGCGAATGCCCGCTCCACCAGGCAACGCGGATCGAGCGGGCCAGACCTTCCCTGTTGGCCTGAAACACCCGCGCGATCTCCAGCAGCGTCGCGTCGCCGGTGGCGTTGTCGCCGACGCCCACATGCCACGAATCGAGATGCCCGTGAAAGAGCACGAACTCCTCCGGGACCTGAGAACCCTTGATCTCGGCCACGATAACAGGGATGGGCCGCCAGTCGACGCTGACCAGGTTGGAAAACGCGACCTCGACCGGACCCTGCTTCGCCCGCTCGATCAGCTCCAGGCCGTCGGGTCGATTGATAGTGATGATCGGGACCGGGGGGGTGCGGCCCAGCGAGTCGAGGTCAGGCGTTCCCCAGCTCGTGGTGGTGATGCCCTCGTGGATGCGTTCGCCGGGATTCACGAAGATGGCCGCCACCGCGCCCGACTCTCTGAGGTCGAAGCCCCGCGCCGACATGCCCATGCCCTCGGTGATAACCACCCTGCCGCGCAGGTTCTGCGTGTCAACGGCCATGCGCTGCGCCCCGAGCAGCTCGCCAATGCCCCCGGCCTGGTGACCGGGAACGTAAGCCAGCTCGGCGATGATCTCCTGCCCGCCGGTGTGCGGCGAGAACGACGGTGTCTTGACCGTGTAGGCGCGGCCATCCTCTCCCAGCGTGCGTAAGGTCGCCGGCCCGGGCAAGCTGATCAGGCAGGTCGGATGGTGAACGGTGTGGACCACCCCGAACGAGGTCAGCTTGTCCGTGATGTAGTCGACGGCGACGGCCTCTTCCGGCTCTCCGGATAGGCGCGTCAGCGTGCTGAAGCGCTCGACCAGCGCCCAGGGCTCGTCAATCGTGATCTGCCCCAGGACTCTCTCCTCGAGTGCCGGGTCCGTCCAGGATCCAGGCTGTGCCATGCTACCCCTCCCAATCTTTTGTTCCGCGCCCACTGACGACAGTTGCGTTCATAGTCGCCTAAAACGCTGCTCCCTTACAGGCCATGCCGCCGCAGGAAATCGTGAACGTGCCGGTTCCACTCGACCGGCCGCTCGCGGGCAGCGCCGTGATAGGCGTCCGGCATCAGCACGAACTCGCTGCCCTGCATCTGCTGATGCCACTCATACGATAGTTCGACCGTCTTCTGTGGCTCATGCCCGCCAACGATGACCAGCGTCGGCGTCGTGAGCCTGTTCAGCTCCGGGTAGCGCGGGCGGATGTCCCAGTTGCCGAGCGAGCGCAGCATCCTGATGACCGCGGATGATCCGCCGCCGCTCTCCTGCGCCAGCGTCTCCGCGAACTGACCCGCCGCGGTGGCAGCGAACGCCGGGTCGGAGGTGGGCGGACCTTCCGCTTCCCACTCATACGACCGCGGCTGCATCACGATCGGCCTCACTCCCCGCTCAACTGCCGCGACCTGGTCTTCGATCCACGTCGAAGCCAGCGGCCAGAGGTATGGCACGGTATGCCCCACGATCAGCGCCAGCGCCCGGTCGGCGTAGTCGAGCCCGAACTGGCAGGAGATGACCCCACCGAGCGAGGCCCCGCCGACGATCGCCTGCTCGATCCCCAGCGCGTCCATCAGGCGCTTCACGTCCAGCGCGAAGTCGGCGATCGACCAGTCGCCGTCCGGGCTGGCCGAGCGGCCCGTGCCTCGCCGGTCGAACGTGATGAAGCGATAGTGCGCGGAGAAATAGCTCGCCTGGTGCGTCATCCACGACAGGTGATGGTGCGCCTGGAGGATGAGCGGCGTTCCCGCGCCCACGGACTCATAGAACAGATTGACCCCACCAGCGTCGACAATGGGCATGGCGCGAAATCTCCCCGCTGTCGTACGACGGACACGCCTTCACGACCCGGCGGTCTACTCTTCCAGTTCGCTCAGCGCCGTCCTGCAGCGCGCCAGAACTTCTTCGTCGGCAGGCGTTTCGCAGGCATGCTGGATGTCGGCTGCCAGTCCGATTTTATAGCTGCGCTTCGCGACATCGAGGACATAGGATGTCTCTGTCCCCAACAGCCCTTCGATTCGCCCGAGCGTCTCGGTCAAAAAGATACGGAAGTCGTCATTGTCTCGAAACAGCGCCTCGATAACGATGTCGTTCGCTCCGGCCGTCACGCCGATGTAGCGCACCTGTCGCATCGGAGCCAGCGCTGACACGACATCGCCGGCCTTCCCGGGCCGCACCCGCGCCCCAACGATGGCGTGAATGCCGTAGCCGATTCGACGCGGGTTCGGCACGGCAACGACCTGCATCACCTCGTCGTCGAGCAGGCGCTTCATCCTGCGCCTGACAGTCGGCTCCGGCACGCCGAGACGGCGTGCAATTTCCGCGTGAGACAGGCGGCCGTCGACCTGCAGCAGCGCTATCACGCACCGATCGACGATATCGAGATCCGTCACGGTGACCATCCATATAGCATTAAAGACGCCACGTCCATTATCCTGACGCTCGGATTCTACTGTCAAGTGGCCAATGCTGTGACGGAACCCGTTGACAAAATGGCGCGGGCGGTCCTACACTGGCCAATATGGTGTCCCAGTCGCTTGCCCGAGTCGGAGCGGCATGCGGCCTGTCATTCGTGATAGCGAAGTCGCCGGCGAGCCCTGCCCAGCGTGGCGGCAGCCGTGATGAGTTCTCTGCCGGACAGGCAGCAGCGCGTCGGCTGATGTCGATGGGAGTGGGCTGGAGCCGCGGGGGCACGGTTTGGGACAGGGATCGCGATCAATGAGGAGGTTGACAGTGGCTTCTGTTTCGGAACGCGAGCAGTTCGCTATCGCCCAGCAGCTCTCGGCACGGCTGCTGTATCGCAACATCTCGCGGCGAGAGTTCATCAGACGCGCCACCGCTGCCGGACTGGCGGCGCCGACGATCTCGATGATCCTGGCCGCCTGCGGAGAAGACGACGAACCGACCGCGACTCCGCCGCCCCCGGAGCCGGCAGGGACCGCGACACCGGTTCCAACCGCGCGGCCGGTGATCCCCGGCGCGGCAACGGCGACTCCTGACACGTCCGCGCCCGCCGCCACGCCGACTACCGCGTCCACCGCGGCGCCCGCCACCGCCACAACCGTCGTGGAAGCGACCGCGACGGCGCCCAGCGAAGATGAGCCGCAGCAGGGCGGTCAACTGGTCATCGGCATGGGTCTGGAGCCCCCGGGTCTCGATCCGGGCGGGCTTTGCAACGTGGCCTGCCACACCGTTGTCATGCACATGTTCGATCCGCTGCTGGCTATGGACACTGAGTTCAACATCTATCCCTGGCTGGCAACATCCTGGCGCTTGTCGGACGACCTGCGGAGCTACATTTTCGAGCTGCGTGATGACGTGACCTTCCACAACGGCGATCCGTTGACCGCCGAGGATGTCGCATTCACCTTCGATCGCATTAAGCTTCCCGAGACGAACGCGACGTCTGCGACGGCCGTGCTGGGACCGATCTACGACGGTTCGGAGGTGATCGACGAGCGCACGGTGCAGGTCAACTTCGTTGAGCCATACGCGCCGTTCCTCGGTGGCGTGACGACCGCGTTCCTGGGGATCGTCAGTAAGGCGGCCGCCGAAGCGGCGGGCGCGGACTTCGCGACGAACCCGGTCGGCACTGGCCCGTGGGTCTTCCAGGAATGGGTGCAGACCCAGCACACGATCATGACCGTCAATGCGGACTACAACTGGGCGCCGGAACTGTTCAGCCATAACGGCCGGGCCTATATCGACGAGATTCGCTATCAGTACGTGCCGGAAAGCGGCACGCGCCAGGCGCTGCTGGACACCGGCGAGGCTCAGGCGATCGACTTTGTTCCGACACAGAACGTCGCGGCGATCGAGGCCAATCCGAACTTGACGATGTACAAGCCCCTGCGCACAGGTGGGCCGAAGATGGTCGATCTCAACACCAAGAAGCCGCCGCTGGACGATCTGCTTGTCCGGCAGGCGCTGAACCACGCATTCAACCGGGACGAGCTCATCGAAACGATCTTCCAAGGTGTGTTCGAACCGGCCACCGTCCCGCTGGCAAAAGCGACGTTCGGCTACGACGCCAGCCTGGAGGACTTCTACCCGTACGACGTAGAGCGCGCGGCCGAACTCCTCGATGAGGCCGGCTGGGTCATGGATGGCGAGATCCGGCGCAAGGATGGGGCGGAGTTCCGGCTGCTGTGCCAGATTGGCCCCTCAGAGGAAGACAACGCCATCGCGCAGGTCATGCAGGCCCAGTGGTTGCCATTGGGGATCGCCATCGACATCGAGGTGATTGCCGGCACGGCGCTGACGACCGCCAAGCGCGAGGGACA
>DATKCN010000227.1:0-23239 GCA_035513175.1 Thermomicrobiales bacterium | reverse complement strand
GTCGTCGTCTTACCGTTGGTGCCGGTCACCGCGACGATCGGGATACGCGCGGGCGCTCCCCTCGGGAACAGAATGTCGAGCACCGGCCGCGCCACATCACGCGGGTGACCCTCGGTTGGATGCGTGTGCATGCGAAAGCCAGGGCCGGCATTCACCTCGCAAATGGCGCCGCCTTGATCCTTCACCGGTTCCGTGATGTCGTCGACGATGAAGTCAATCCCTGCCACGTCCAGCCCGATCACCTGAGCCGCCTGCTCGGCGATCTCCACATTGTCCGGATGAATCTCGTCCGTCCGGTCGATCGATATGCCCCCCGTCGACATGTTGCCCGTCAACCGCAACTGGACAAACGCTCCCTCCTCGGGGACCGCGTCGAGCGAGAGACCGCTCTTTGTCAGCAGGTCGAGAACCGACTCGTCCACGATTATGCGCGTCAGCACCTTTTCGTGACCGATTCCGCGACGAGGGTCGCTATTTGTTATATCGATCAACTCGCTGACCGTACGCGCGCCGTCGCCTACCACATGCGCCGGAACGCGTTCGGCAACTGCCACCAGCTTGCCGTTGACAACCAGAATCCGATAGTCGCGTCCACGAATGTACGACTCCACGACGACGGTCCCGTCGCGGCTTTCCTCGTAGGCCGACGGAAAGCTGTCGCGCACCTCGTCGTCGTTGGCAAGATTAATCTGCACGCCCCGTCCATGATTGCCATCGAGCGGCTTGATCACGACCGGATAGCCGATCGAGCGGGCGGCCGCTACCGAGGCTTCCACGCTGTCGACGGTCGTTGACCGTGGAACAGGAATGCCGACCCCTTGCAGCAGCTGATTCGTCAGGCGCTTGTCGCTGGCCAGATCGACTGCGATGTTGCTCGTCTCGGATGTCACAGTGGCCCACACCCGCTTCTGGTACACGCCATAGCCCATCTGCACGAGCGAGCGGCGGGGATCGAGTCGGATGACAGGTATTCCCCGGCGCTCCGCTTCGTCCACCAGCGCTTTCGTGCTCGGTCCATACGCCAGACGCTCCGCCACGCGGATGATGCGCTCCAGCGCCTCGGTATAGGAGTAATCCGCATCCTCCTTGTAGACAAGCCAGTTGAGCAGGCGCACTCCCGCTTCGCCCGCCGCCAGCCCCAGGTCCGGAGATTGGTATTGATAAACCACGTTGTAGACGCCACGCGCGTCGGTGGAACGCGTCAGCCCGCGCGTGCCTTCAGATCCCGCGAGCGTCTGAAGCTCCAACGCCACGTGTTCGAGCACGTGGCCCATCCATGTCCCCTCGCGCATCCGCTCACAGAACCCGCCGGGGCGGCCGAGCGAGCAGTAGTGATCGTAGAGCGACGGCATCAACGCGATCAACTCGTCGTTGAAGCCGGGTATTGTGTTCGACGGACGGTCTTCCAGCTCGCCGATGTCGACCTTCAGCAGAATTGCCGGCACGCGCGCCCAGACATTCGGACCTCGATATACCCGGGTGTCCAGAATCTTCATCGCCATCCTGCATTCCTTCCCCGCTGTGACATGCGATGCGCCGGTCGAGCCGCGCTCCAGTCGACGCGCCTCACCGCCGTGCGTGCTGGTTGTCGTGCCGGTTACTTCATGCAGAGGACCTTGCGCCCGTCGAGATCGAATTTGCCCCCGTCCGCGACGAAGTGCATTATCACATTCGCGATCGTCAGCGGGCGCTTTCCGCGCGCGGAGTGAATGTCACTTCGCATCTCGGCGCCGTCGACGATTAGAACCGAGCCGCGCCCGATCACGTCGAGCGTCCCATGCGGCCAGATCAGCGCCGCAGTGTCCTCGTCGATTCCGAGGCCGAGCAAGCCCGGATTGTGGCTTACCATCGTCACGAGGCGGCCAACCCTGTCCCTCTCGCGAAAGTGTTGATCGATGATCACGTTGTCGATCAGCCCAAGTCCCGGGGACATCTGCGCGGTGTGTGTGCGCGGTGTCGCCCCGCTGCGTCCACCTGCCACCATCACCGTGCTCATCACCGAGGCGCCGGCGCTTGTGCCGCCGACAGGCACGCCCGCCCGATGACAACGGATTACCGCGTTCCCGACCCGTGTTCCCCCGAGGATGCTGGCAACACGAATCTGGTTGCCGCCGGTGATAAAGATGCCCGTGCTGTGCTCGACCAGCTCCACCAGCTCGTCCGTGTTCGCGTCCTCACGGCGCCCGACGTACAGCACCTCTGCCGACGTCGCGCCCAGCTCCAGAAAAATAGCTTTGTATCGTTGTCCAGCGTCATCGATAACCGACGCCGTCGGAATGATGGCGATGCGCGCGTCATCCCCGCCCGCCAGCTCCGTGAACCGCCGCAGGATCGCTCGATCCCGGAACTTGTCCTCGGCGCCACCGATTGCCAGTAGTGGGCCGCGAGATGACTGTGCCAAGTCAACCACCAATACTGCTCGCGCGCGTTCTGCCGCCCACACGAGAATATACGGAACGCGCCGCTCCGGGTTCAACGTTGCCCGGCGTTGCGTCCCACCGCGTCCCCAAACGCCGACCCTTCGATCTGCTCGCCATACGCGCTACGCCACTCCGCCGCCTGCTCCCGCGAGACGCGCATGAAGCGGGCGTCGGCTTCGGCCACCAGCTCGCCCGAGGCAATCTGACGAATCACCGCGCGCGCGTCGATCGCGCGCGATCGCGTTCGTGCCACCTCGCCAACCACTCGCAGCGGCTCGCCGACGCGGGCAGGCTGGCGAAACGTCAGCGACATCCGGGTCGTGACGCCAATGTCCCCCGCGTGCGTGATAGCCCAGCTCATCGCTTCGTCCAGCATCGTCGCCAGGATGCCACCGTGTGTCATGCCCAGGTAGCCCTCGTGGGCACGTGACGGCGTCAGCTCCGCCCAGACGGAATGCGCTGCATGCGCGCGGAAGCGCAGCTTCAAGCCACTCTCATTGAGATTTCCGCAGCCGAAGCACCAGTGGTCCACCGCGCCGTCGTTGACGATCGGAGCAGACGGATCGAATTCGATCACCCCCATTCCTCCGCTCCACGGTGGCGCAGCTCGCGGTACACCGCCAGCTGATCTTCGACACACATGACCGCGATCGCGTCACCATCGTCTGTGAGCTCCAACGAGGCGACGAAGGCATCGAGTTCGCCTGGATACGTGCCGGCGATTCGGTCACGGCCTCCCCTGGCCTCGATAGCCGCTCGGATAATGTCCGTCTGTTCGCCTAGCGGCCGCCCCCGCAGATACTTCGGATTCTCCTTAATCAGAATCACGTCGGCGCCTCGAACGGCGATAACGCCGAGACCGGAGAGCACGCCGTCCTGCCGGTCTCCAGCTGTCCCGAGAATTACCGCAAGCTTTCCGTGTCCCGCCATCAGCCTCCGTGTGAAGCTCAGCAGCGCCTCGAGCCCGCTCTCGTTGTGCGCGTAGTCAACGACGACCAGCCTGCCGTCCAGCCGAAACACGTTCAGACGCCCCGCGTTCGATCGAAGATCCGATCGGAACGTCTGGAGCCCGTGGGCTATCTCCTCAATCGACAGTCCGAGACCCACGGCTGCGCCGGCCGCTGCGAGCGCGTTCTCGACCATGTGCGCCGCGGCGCCGCCGAACGTCAGCGGAACATCGGCCAGCGCCGCGATCGTCGTTGCGTTGCCGTCTGATACGAGCGCGATTGCGCCGCCGTCACCAACGATCGCGCGGCCACCGGAGCTGATGTGCGTCTGCAGTTCGTGGTTGTCGGGCCTGACTCCGAACAGCAGGTGCTCTGCCGCCACCCGTTGCCGCTGCGCCAGCACGAGCGGGTCGTCAGCGTTGAGCACCGCCACGCCGGACGGACGCGTGACTCGCACCACCACGCCCTTGACTTCCGCCAGCGTGTCAATCGTCTCCACCCCCTGCATGTCGAGATGATCGGCGGAAACGTTGAGAAACACGCCAACGTCGTTTGATTCATAGGCCAGTCCACGCAGCAGGATTCCACCACGCGCGGTTTCGAGCACCGCCACTTCGATTGTCGGATCCTCCAGAACGCGCCGGGCGCCGGTCGGCCCGGTATAGTCGCCCTCGATTACTTGCTCGCCATCGATGTACACGCCGCTTGAGCTGGACCAACCAACGTGCTTTCCCGTCTCGCGCAGCATGTGCGCGAGCAGCCGCGTCGTCGTTGTCTTGCCATTCGTGCCCGTGATGCCGACCGCGGGAACTCGGCGCTGATCGTCCCGCACCCAGATTGGCTGATTTCCAGACGCTCGGTCGCGCTCAAGCGCGTCGCGCGCCACCGTGATGCCAGTGGCAGTCCCGGCCCCCGACAGAAAATCCCAGGCGCTTTGCGCGATCGCCAGAGATGACTCGCGCCACAACCACTCGAAGCTCACCGCGACGTGCCCCGGCGTGTCCAGCCATCGAAGCCCAACCTCAGGGGGTGTCAGACCAACCGCTTCATGCAATGCGCCGATCACCGTAGGCAGCGCGTCGAGCGGACTCGACGGCAATTCCACGCTGAGCGCTCGGTGAGCGGCGCGCAGGGCGTCATCGGACATGCGCTCGCCAGGCGCCAGCGTCAAGCCCAGCTTGATGACCGGATGGGGCGCGAACAGGTTTGGACCATCGAGGTCGCGAATCTCGGTCAGCTCCAACCCGCCCTCCGTTTCCATCTGCCACGCCCGAACCAGCGGGACAACGCCTCCGTAACGGTTGGCGCCGTCGAGTCATCCGACCGATTCCCCGGCAGCGACCGTGACGCCGCCGTCGTGCCGGGCTGTCTCGATCTTTCGAACGTGCAACAGGTTGGTTCGGCCACTGACACGGTAAATCGGGATGCTTCCAACGAACAGCACCTCCGAGCCTTCAGGCACGAGTCCCGCTTCTACAACCAGCGCGGACGTGGTGCGGAACAGCTCCTCGACATCGTCAATGAGGGGCGACACGAGCGCCCGCACCCCCCACACGAGCGACAGCTGCCGCGCCACGACAGGATCGGTGGTTATCGCGATGATCGGCGCTCGTGGACGGCCCTTCGCGATCAGGCGCGCGCTGGAGCCACTCAGCGTGAACACGATGATGAAGTCGATCGGCGCCGCGTCAGTCATTGCTCGCGTTGCTCTGCCAAGCGCGTCTGAGATGACCTGCTCGGGGTCGTTGGTTGGAGAGACATCGCGCACGACGGCGGGCCGGATCGGGCCATCCCGTTCAGTTTCGCGAATAATGCGGGTCATCATTTCGACCGCTGCGACCGGATGACGTCCGGTTGCCGTCTCGGCGCTTAGCATGACGGCGTCCGTCCCATCCAGTACCGCGTTCGCCACGTCGCTGGTCTCCGCTCGCGTGGGCACTGACTGCATGATCATCGACTCGAGCATCTGCGTTGCGGTGATGACCGGCGTTCCTAGCCGGTTGCAGACGGAGATAATCTCTTTCTGGGCCCGCGGCACTTGCTCGGCCGGCAATTGCACGCCAAGGTCGCCGCGAGCAACCATGACCGCGTCCGCGGCGTCGGCGATTGACTCAATCTGTGCCAGCGCCGCGGGCCGTTCGATCTTAGCCACGATGCCGGGCCGCGCGCCGAAGCCCCGCGCCACCGCCCGCGCGGTCTCGATGTCGGCCGCGCTGCTGAGAAACGAGATGCCCAGCAGTTCGACGCCATGCATGGCCGCGAACTCGATGTCCACGAGATCGTTCCCAGTCAGCGTAGCGTCCTGCAGCACCACGTTCGGTAACGTCACTCCTTGACGGCTGGCGAGTGGGCCACCCCTGCCGATCGAACAGACGGCGCAGTCGCTGTTGACCTCTTCGACCGCCAGTTCGATCAGACCGTCGGCCAGGAGCAGCCGTGAGCCCGGCTCGATCACCGAAAGTAAATCGCTGTACGTGACGCCAATCTGCTCCAGTGTTGTCGCGACTGGTCGAGGATAGACCCGAATCCTTGAGCCGCGCGCCAGCATGGCTGGTTCACTGTCGGGCAGCGGTCCGGTGCGGATCTTGAGTCCCTGCAGGTCTAGCAGTATCGGGATATTGCGCTGTCGCTCAGCGGCAACGGCTCGCACCGTCTCAACCAGCTCTGCGCGGCTGTCGGACGTGCCGTGCGCCGCGTTGATCCGAACGACGTCGACCCCGGCGTCAACGATCGCCCCGAGGCTGTCGTGCTGCGCCACCGAGGGACCAAGAGTGGCAACGATCTTCACATGTCGGTGAAACGGTGAGCCTGGCGACCATGTCGCCTGAACTGGGCGAAATCCACCAATCATAATCATTCATTCTGCCTGTTCACCCGGAAATCGGCCTCGCGACCGTGCGCCGTTCCCTGCCGAACTTGGCGTGTCAATTCGCGCGCATCGCTATACTACTGTACCGTCGCGTTCACCGCGAGATCGTACCGGGTGTCTGTCGGGAGAACTGATGCAGTTGCTCACTGAGGAAGACCTGGATTATCTGTTCGTCGTCGTGCCACGCGACGACGGCAGCGATACCGAGAACATCACCGTGCGTCGGATGAGTGACCGCCAGTTCCGCGAATGGATTGTCGCCAAAGGTGAGATGCACGGCGTCCAGATACTCCCGACGTTTGGTCGGCTGGGCATGGAAACCCGCCTGGCCATGCTCAACCGGCTGGTGCGCAACGGCGTGCGCATCTACCTTGCGCCCCGCGCCCGACATCACGCGTGAGGCGCCTTGATCACGCCCGCCAGTGCCCCGTTCAGCGCCCGCGCGCATCGAGATCTGGATGGCGCGAGCTGGGCATTTCCTGCCGTGTGTCACACGTGCTGTGATAGTCAGCGTCTCCCCTCTACCGCGGGCGGATCCGGCGCAGAACCCTTCGGAAGGCAGACTCGCCAACCAGGATTCTCACCACCAGCTTCGTCCTGGACGCGCCACGGGAGGTCGGGTCAGCCGCAAGCAAACGGGCCGCACGCCATAGTAGTCTGCCGCGCGAGTCTCGACCAAGGCGCGGTGACGTTCACACTTCCCCGCACCGAACGAGGGGGGCGACGGTTCAGCATGTACAAGATCCGCTCGATCGTTTCTAACGCCGAGGAGCTCAAGCGCGAGCTGGCGCATCTGAACGAGCTGGGTCGGCCGGACTTCAAGATCACCCATGATCCACGAGTGACCAGCGTTGGTCACGTGTTGCGCAAGACCAGCCTCGACGAATTGCCACAAATCTGGAACATCGTGCGCGGCGAGATGTTCCTCGTCGGGCCCAGACCGACATCGTTTGGGGCCAATACCTCCACCCAGTGGCAGACGGAGCGACTCGATGTGGCGCCCGACCTTAGCGGGCTATGGCAGATCACCGGACGGGGGATAACCGGGTCTGTTGATCAGTTGCGGCTGGACATCGCTTATGCCGAGCGCCGCTGCCTCTGGCTCGATACTGAGATTCTCGTTCGCACCATCATGGCCGACATCAGCGCGCTTGGAGCGAACTGAATCGGTTGAGACTGTCCGCCGCACGGCTGCGGTGGAACGTTCCGGGTCGTCTACTTGCCAACGTCGCGGTCCCCGTGAGTTGGGATGTCGTGCAGCAGTCGATCATGGCCGTTCGCGCGTGAACGGTCACCCGATCCCTTGATCCGCGCCAGCGCGTCTTCCATTGAAGCGATTTCAACCAGTAGCGCCCGGGCTTTCGCGCTGATCACGCTCGAGTTCCAGTCATTTCGACGCAGTTGGCGATCCAGCAGTTGGGCCAGACCCTTGACGACTGTGAGCCTGTTCGTCAAGCCGTGCATGTCAGCGTTTGAGACCCTGATGTTCTCGTCGCCAGTCTCGTTCATCTCGATGTCTCCTGACGCGATGACTGGGATGGCAGCCGAGGCGTCGTCATGATGTGCGGCGCTCGATGCTGACGCGCCGGTCACTCCCACGGACGCACTCCGTGTGCCAAGATTGAGTCGATCGTGACACGGCGCTGATCGGTGCGCCGTCGCGGGTCCGTTCTGGCGCGTCCACAAGCGAAGAAGAGATGAATGGTTGAAAGGCTGTCGGAGCCGGCGTGACTGAATCGTTCCCCCGCATTGAGACGATCGACGAGCTGGACGCGGCGTTCGCCCGCTCGCGCGAGAACCCCGTTGTGTTGTTCAACCATGATCCATGGTGTCCAATCAGCGCCCGCGCGTTTCGGGCTCTGGCGCAACAGCCGCATCCGCTGTCACTCATTGATGTCAGCCGGCGCCGTGACATCACCCTCGAGCTCGCTCGCCGCACAGGTGTCCGTCACGAATCGCCGCAGGTGATCGTCGTTCACGACGGAGCGGCTCGCTGGGCCGCGTCGCATTTCGCGATTACCGCTGGCGATGTTGACGCGGCGGTAAGGGGCGTCTCTGCCTCCGAGCATCGAGATTAGGGCCGCTCAAACGCCTGCCCCGACCCGCATCAGCAAGGTCGCCCGGCGTTCCCCTCGACTTCCCTGGAGCAGGCTGGCGAACATTGAGCATGTCATCCCTCCGGGCACGCGTCGCGCCGGGCGTGCGGGAAATTGCGCCGCGCGCTGTCATCGTCATATGCTGGCGCCTCTCGCCGCAGTCAACTACCGTCAATGCAGCCGATCGCCGCACATAGGGTCGAATGCGTCGATTACAAACTGACGCGATCCAGCCGGTAGTGGCTCTTGGCTCGGTTCCCGCCTTTGTCGACCTGCTGGAAAACGGTTGGCATCGCTGGGTATCTGGTGGTCTATGTCCTTACTGTAATGTGTTGCGAAGTTGATCGTGCGTTCAACTCCACAGGGCTCGCAGCGATACGCGTATTGTGGCGTGTACGACGCCTATTCCAACCCTCTCGGGTCGAGTGCGTCGCGCAGACCATCGCCGATCAGGTTGAAGCCCAGGACGGTAACGACGATAGCCAGGCCGGGAAACGTGGCGATCCACCACTGGTCGCGCATATAGTCGCGCCCGGCCGAAAGCATCGCGCCCCATTCAGGAGTCGGTGGCTGTGCGCCAAGGCCGATGAACGACAGCGCCGCCGCGGCGAGTATGTTCGCGCCAAGGTCGATCGAAGCCACTACGATCAGCGGCGACAACGTGTTGGGAAAGAGGTGACGCAGCATAATACGGGTGTCGCCAGCGCCAATTACCCGCGCCGCCTCGACAAACTCGCGCTCCTTGAGCGAGAGAACCTGTCCGCGCATGAGTCGGGCGTAATATGGTATTCCACCGATGCCGAGCGCAAGCAATACGTTCTGCAAGCCCGTGCCGAGGATGGCAATGATCATCAGCGCTAGGAGAAGTCCAGGGAAGGCGAGCAAGACATCGATCAACTTCTGGCCAAGACCGTCGATCCAGCCGCCAAAGTAGCCGGAGGTCAGGCCGAGCAGCGTTCCTCCTCCGACAGCGATGAGAGTCGCCAGTACGCCGACGCGCAATGAGTAGCGAGCGCCATAAATGACGCGGGTAAGGATGTCACGACCAAACTCGTCTGTTCCGAAGAGGTGTTTCCCCGATGGCGCCTGGAACTGGTCTTCAATCGTCATCGCTAACGGGTCGGCGGGCGCGACGATCGGGGCGAACAGCGCCGCAAGCGCAATGGCGCCGAGAATCGTCGCGCCAGCCACCGCGTGGTAACTCCGCGCCAGACGCCTCCGGACGATGCTTGCGAAGCTGCGCGACTCCCGCTCCTTCAGGCCCAGGAGACTGGAATGTGCCTGGACGACACTCATCGCGATCTGTTTCGTTTCACGACATGTAGCGGATGCGAGGATCAAGGAACCCATACAACACGTCAACGCATAGATTTGCAACGACGTAGATCGTGGCCGTAACCAGGACGATGCCCTGGATCAGCGGGAAGTCACGTGTCTGCAGTGCTTGTATCCCAAGCAAGCCCAGACCGGGATACGCGAAAACCGTCTCGACGATGAAGGTTCCTGTCAACAGTGCGCCGAGCTCAAGGCCGACGAGTGTGACGATCGGAATCAGCGCGTTGCGCAACGCGTGCCGATAGATCACGATCCGTTCGCGGAGCCCCTTCGCACGAGCAGTCCGGACAAAGTCCTGAGAGAGGACGTCGAGCATCGTCGAGCGCGTAACGCGCGCCAGCACTGCCGACGAGCGCAATCCGAGTGTCGCAGCCGGCAGTATCAGGTTTTTCCAAGAGTCGGCGCCCGATACTGGAAGCCAGCCAAGTCGCACCGAAAAGAACAGGATCAGCATCAGCCCGAACCAGAAGCCTGGCACCGAGACGGCGATCGTTGCCACGAACATCGTTGCCAGGTCGACGAGCGAGCCCTTATGTGTGGAGGCGATGACGCCAGTCAGGACACCGACGACGATCGTAATGAGCAGCGCCAAGCCGGCGAGTTTGGCGGAATTCGGGATTCGTGAGCGGATTTCGTCGGAAACCGGTCGCTTGGAGCGATACGATGTGCCGAGGTCACCGCGTGACAGGTTGCCGACGAAGGAGACGAACTGCACCGGCAACGGCTGGTCCAGGCCAAGCTGTCGCCGGAGGGCATCTTGCTGCTCCTGGGTAACGCGAGCACCTCCACCTGTGAGAATCTTGACCGGATCTCCCGGCACCAGGCGCACCATCATAAACACGGCGATGACGACTCCCATGAGAACAGGGATCGATCCGACCAGTCGAAACAGGATGTACCTACCCACAGCCGCATCCCCGTGTTGGCTCCGCCCAGGATGCCAGCTATCTAGCCTTCCAGGTAGGCGTCATTGAAGAAACGCCGGCCTTGAGCGCCGTGCTTGAAATCCTTCAGCTCCGCCCGAACGCCGTCAACGAAGACCGGGTTCCATAGCGGGATCATCGCTCCGTCCTCGACCATGATCTTCGACGCCTGGTAATAGAAATCGCCCCGCTCATCCAGTTCGGTGACGAGCCAACCCTGCTGGGCGATCTCATCGAACTCGGGGTTTATCTTCACATAGTGTCCAGATGGCAGGCTGGTGTCACCACCGAGCCACCAGACGATATCCGGATCGTTCCAGTTGTACGTCGAATAGACTAGATGGCAGTCGCCGGACAGCCGCCGGTCGACGAAGATCGCCTGCTCGATCCCCTGATACACGACCTCGAACCCGACCTGCTGCAAGTAGTTCTGGACGAGTTGACCAATTCGCTCGAATGTCGCTCCGGCCTGGGACCAGAAGACGATGCTCAGCCTCTGCCCATCCTTCTCTCGCACGCCCCCTGAACTCGCAACCCAGCCGGCTTCGTCGAGCAGTTGTTTGGCTCGATCAGGGTCGTACTCAAAGCCCATGTCCTGGAACTTCTCACTATATCCAGGGTTACCGGTCGGCAAGGTGCTCCGGTTACGGACTGCGAGGCCACCAAGAACCCCTTCAATGATCTCGTCGACGTTCAACGCCCAGCCAACGGCCTGTCGCACCGCCTGGTCATTGAACGGTTCGATCCAGTCGTGCGTTCCATCTGCCTGTTCCTGGGTGACCGGAGCGAGATATGCCGTCGTCGTGCTCTGCTCATTGCGAATGAGATAGGCGTCGTCGTTGCCCTCAAACCTGGCCACCTGCTGGCTCGGCATCAGAATCAGATGCACTCCACCCGTCTCGAGCTCGGCAATCTGGGTCTGCTCCTCCAGGATGACACGGATGAGGATCTCATCGACGTGCGGTCGCCCAGGGTTCTCGATCCACGGTCTGGGGTTCTGATACTCATCGAACGCCACGAGCGTCGCATGATCGCCGGGCACCCACTCCTTGAACATGAACGGACCGGTGCCGATCGGGTGCTGGCTCATATCGTCGTTCATCTCAGCCACGGCGTTCGGCGGAACGATTCCGCATCCTGTGAATGCCAGGATCAGTATCACGCCGGAATTGGGTTCCGGCATTATCATGTTGACCGTCATTG
This sequence comes from Thermomicrobiales bacterium, assembly GCA_035513175.1. GTDB lineage: Bacteria > Chloroflexota > Chloroflexia > Thermomicrobiales > CFX8 > DATKCN01. Next base: position 11,446 of record DATKCN010000227.1, on the reverse strand, counting down.
GATCGACGACTTCCCAGGTCGCGCCGTAGAACTGTCCGGGATAAGCCGCCAGTTCGTTATCTGCCCGGGCATGGCTGAACGCGATCGCTTCGGCGTCCAACGTGTCGCCGTTGTGGAACTTGACCCCTTCGCGGACGTGCATGGTATAGATCAGGGCGTCTTCGCTTACCTCGATGGAATCGAGCAGGATCGGCTCGAGTTCCAGATCCGGTGTCAGTTGGATCACCCTCTCGCAAACGAGGTTGATGACGTTCGATGAAAACGTGGTGTAGTATCGATGCGGGTCGAGGTTATCCGCATCGGCGACTTCGGCCTGGACGATCGTGCCGCCTCGTCTGGGCTCGCCACCGGCTTCGTCAGGTGTTTGAGTTGGACTGTCAGTCGGCGCCGTGGCGGTGGGACCAACATCCGGTGGGGAAGTCGCCTCAGAACCCGCAGGGGTTTCATCGTCTTCGCCGCCACACGCGGCCAGAAGTGGCAGGGCGCCCAGAGACGCGACTACGGCCGCGGAGAGACGCAGGAATTTTCGACGACTCGCCAACGACCTCGACAACTCCGGTATTTCAATACTCCGCGTCATGAAGTCAACCGAACTATCCCAACGATCAATCATCGACATGTTTGACCACTCCCATCTCAGAGATTGCCCATCGGCTTCATTCGTCGGTACCGATCACATGATTTTCGGTGGTAGGGCCCCCGTGTCAACTGCTTGTGCGTGGGTCGACTGCGCGCTCCCTTGTCGGTGGTAAACCGAGGTGTATGTCGGAGTGGGCTTGAAACATCCATTGCTGAAAAGCGTATTCGAGCGCGTGGGTGATGCCCCACTCTAACCCAGCCCCCGGCCAGAGTCAATATCGGCTTCCGCTCCGCACGCAGGTATGGAGCTATCGTCGAGAGCTGAAATCGCTGAATGTGCGAACCGTCTACCGAGTCAATGCGAACATTCGATCGATCACTCGTGCGCGTAGTGCGTCAGTGGGAGGCGCGAGGTCCAGGAGATCTGCAATCCATAAACCATCGGCGGCAAGGCGGAGGATGGTTGCCATGGCGTCGTCGATCCCATCCTGCTCAGCACACACCTGCCACTCACGGTAGCGCTCTCGCATCGGCTCAAGCAGATCCGGGTTCGCCGCGGACGCTGCCAGGAGGGCGGCCTTAAGGTCGCGCTCGTCAGCGTCGACATGCACCGATGCCCGGATGTACCCGCGCAACCAGGCCCCAGAAGTCAGATCGTCTGGATGCTCCCGGGGAGTCTCATTCAGCTCATCGTCAAGATCACACAACAGCAGATCAAGCATGGAGCGAATCAGCTCGTGCTTGCTCGGGAAATGGTAGAGGACACCTCCCTTACTCACGCCCGCTTCCGCAGCGACCGCGTCCAACGTCAGCTGACTCGCGCCGTCACGCTGGACAATACGATTCGCCACCTCAAGAAGACGTTGCCTTGTTACTGCCCCCTGGGTTCTCGCCATGCGGAGCAGTATAGCATCTTTACTAGACCGTCCGGATGGTATAGTATGCGGTCCACTGACGCTTGCTCGAGTGACACCGACAGGGAGGACACAGGCATGGCGCCCAGTACCGATCGGCCCCTTTCTTCTCCGGTCAGCCCTGCGGAAGTTGCTGGAACGCGCCAGGCAACCGAGCAGGCTTGTACGCTTCCGAGCCGGGTTTACCACGACCCAGCCGTCCTACGGTTCGAGTCCGAGAACTGGTTCCGCAAGGAGTGGCTCTTCGTCGGGCGTGACCATGACGCAGCGGAGAAGGGCGGCTTCTTCCGCGTGAGGATTGTTGGCGAGGACATCATCGTTGTTCGTGGCAGCGACATGCACTTGCGAGCGTTTGCAAATGTCTGCCGACACCGAGGGGCGACAATCGTCCAGGATGAATGCGGCCAACTGGTCCGCTTCCAGTGCCCCTACCATGCATGGATCTACGATCTTGAAGGCAGGCTTCGCCCTCCACGGCACATCGACAGCCTCGTCAACTTCAACTGCGACGAGAACGGTCTCCATGAGGTAGCCCTCACCGTCTGGCAGGGGTTCATCTTTCTCAATCTCGACAAAAGCCCCGAGCCGTTTGACGAACATCTCGGCGAGTTCCCGGCACATTTCAATCGCTTCGATCTGCATGAACTGCGGCGCGCCAAGCGTATGGACTACAGAGTCAACGCCAACTGGAAGGCGCTGATGGAGAACTATGCCGAGTGCTACCACTGCCCCGGTGTCCATCCGCTCCTCAACCACATCACGCCATACAACCTGGGAGGGTATCTCGGAGGCGCTGGCGAGTGGGCGGCGAGCTGGATGGAGCTCACCAGCGATTACGAGACCCTGTCGACCGACGGCTACCTGCATGACCGGCCGGTCATCCCCACCATGCGTGACGACGATCTCAAGCGCGTCTACTATGCCTGGATCTGGCCGAACCTGCTCTTCAGCCTGCACCCGGACTTCCTGATGACCCATCAGGTCTGGCCAGTGGACGCGGAATCGTCGACCGTGATCTGCGAGCTGTACTTTCATCCGGTCGCGATGGATCGACCCGACTTCGATCCCAGCGGTCCGGCGGAGTTCTGGGACATCACCAACCGCGAGGATTGGCACGTGTGCGAACTGCAACAGGCCGGCACCGCCTCGCGCTTCCATACCCCCGGGCGCTACTCTGAAATCGAGAAGATGGTGCATACCTTCGACGCGTGCGTCGCCGATAAGTATGCCGGTGATGGCGCAAGGACGGTCATCGTGCGCGAGTCGGTGAAGGATTGGGGGGTCAAGGGGCATCGCCGTCAGGACGCTCCGATCCCGGCAGACGATTGAGACGGCGAACGCGAACATCAACCTGTGTTCCTGCCAGAACGGGGAGAGTTTTACACCGGCTCTAGTGAATCGGAACGGCAAAGTGGCGAAGCAGTACGACGCGGTGATCGTTGGCGGCGGGCATAACGGATTTGTGGCCGCCTCCTACCTGGCCAAGGCCGGCTTCGATGTTTGTGTGCTGGAGCGCTACCACACAGTTGGAGGGGCAGCCATCTCCGAAGAGATCGACGGCGCGCCAGGCCATATCGCGTCGACCGGATCGTATGTCCTCTCCCTTGCGCCTCAGAAGATTCTGAATGAGCTCGATGTCTGGGAGCATGGTGTCGAGCTGATTCGTCGCACACCACGTTCGTTCTCCCCACTTCCCGATGGCGAGTCGCTGGTGTATTGGGAAGATCACGACGAACTGCTCGCTGAAATCGCGCGGTTTTCGATCGCTGACGCCAAGGCATATCCACACTACGACGCGATGGTCGAACGGGCGTGCGAGGTGATGGACAAGTTCATCCTGCGACCACCGCCGAGCTGGGCGGAGTTCGCGGCAGCGTTCAATCAGCCCGGTGACGATCGCGTGCTGAAGTACATGATCCTCGGCTCCGTCGCCGAGCTCGCCGAGTACTTCTTCGAGAGCGACATCATGCAAGGGAGCGCCTGCGCCCTGGGGTTGATCGGAACGTTCCGTGGCCCCCGTGACGCTGGCACCGGTTACGTGAAGCTGTATCACTCTATGGGCATGGCGACAGGAAGTCGTGGCGCGTGGGCCTATGTGCGCGGCGCAATGGGCAGCGTCACGCAGGCACTGGCACGCATAGCCACGTTGCATGGAGTCGAGATACGCGAGGGCGTCGAGGTCGGCAGGATCATCGTTCGCGATGGAAGCGCGACGGGCGTGGCGATGACGACCGGTGAAGAGGTTCTTGGAAGAGCCATCCTCTCCAATCTTGACCCGCAGCGCACATACCTCAGCCTGGTCGAGCGCGACGACCTGCCGTCCGAATTCGTCCGCGACATCGAGTCTGTTCAGATGACATCCCCCGTCATGAAGATCAATCTGGCAATGGCGGAGTTGCCACGCTATACAGCTCTGAAAGATCGCGGTGAGGAGTTAGGTCAGACTGGCGGGGTCCACATTGCGCCGTCGATTGACTACCTTCAGCGTGCGTACGAGGACGCCCGCAACGGCCATCCAAGCGACTACCCGTTTTTCAGCGTCCATGCCCAGTCGGCCGTCGATCGTTCGCTGGCGCCTGAGGGAAAGCACACGATTTCCATCTTCACCCAATACTTCCCGTATGACCTCGCGGATGGGACATGGGAAGATCGGCGAGCCGATATCGCCCAGCACACGATCGATCGATTCAGCGAGTACGCGCCGAATGTTGCTGGCGCGGTCATCGCGTCGCAGGTGTTGGCGCCACCGGATATCGAAGCTCGTTTCGGTCTCACCGGCGGGCATATCTTCCAGGGCGAGCTGGTGCCCGAGCAGGCCTTCGATATGCGCCCGGTGCCGGGCTCAACGACCTATGAGGGACCGATCAAGGGATTGTATCTCTGTGGCTCCGGCGCTTGGCCCGGGGGCTGTGTCATGGGGGCGCCCGGTCACAACGCCGCACACGAGGCCATCGCCAACCTCAGGAACCGGGCATACGGCTGACGTCGAGGGGCTGGAGTCAATCGTTCGTTACTCGTGTGTGCCACAGTAATGTCGTGAGAATTCACCGGCCGCGACGTCAGGTCGACTCAGTCATTGGTAGTGCGTGACGCGAAGCAACGGATTGCCGGGCGATCGAGTCCGGGAAGGGGAGCGCAGTGGCAAAGCAGTATGACGCGGTGATCCTTGGCGGCGGGCACAACGGCCTCGTGGCGGCCTGCTATCTGGCGAAGGCTGGCTTCGAGGTCTGCGTGCTGGAGCGGTACCATGAAGTTGGAGGAGCCGCTATCTCTGAGGAGACTGTGCCGGGTTACGTCTTCTCGACCGGTTCCTACGTCTTTTCGCTGGCGCCACAGAAGGTTATCAATGACCTCGACCTGTGGGAACATGGGCTGGAGCTCTTGCACCGCGATCCGCGATTCTTCATGCCGTTTCCGGATGGAGAATACCTCTCCTATTGGGAGGACGAAGAGAAAACGCGTAATACCATCCGACGGTTCTCGGAGAAGGACGCCGGGAACATGGATCATTACAACGACTTCATCCGTCGCGCGAGCGAAGTGATGGACAAGTTCATCCTGCGCCAGCCGCCGACGTTTGCTGAGTTCGCGGCCGAGTTCAACGGCAAGGGGGATGCGCACGTCTTCCAGAAAGTCATCCTCGGCTCGGTGGCCGATCTCGTTGAGTACTTTTTCGAGAGTCCCTACATTCAGGCCAACCTCGCGACTGGTGGGGTGATCGGCACGTTCCGCGGCCCCCGAGACGCCGGAACCGCCTATGTCAAGCTCTATCACGCGATGGGCATGGCGACCGGAAAGCGCGGCGCATGGGCCTACGTCCGCGGAGCAATGGGCAGTGTCACACAGGCGATGAAGCGCGTCGCGCAACTGGAGGGCGTTGAGATTCGCACTAACGCGGAGGTCAAGCAGGTGCTCATCCGAAATGGACGAGCAACGGGGGTAGCGCTTGCGAGCGGCGAAGAGATCATGGGCAAGGCCGTCCTGTCGAACGCTGACCCGAAGCGCACGTATCTAACCCTCGTGGACCGTGACGAATTGCCTGCGGATTACGTCCGTGACATCGAGGCTATCCAGATCGATTCGCCAGTCCTGAAGATCAATCTGGCGATCGAGGAGTTGCCAAAGTACACCGCTCTCAAAGGTTCGGACATGGCCGAGGGTTACACCGGCGGGTTGATGATCGGTCCGACAATCGATTACATGCAGCGCGCATATGAGGACGCGCGCAATGGGAGGCCCAGCGACTATCCGTTCATGAACGTCCATTCTCAGTCAGGAGTCGATCCGACAGTGGCGCCGCCGGGCAAACACACCTTATCGATCTTTGCTCAGTACTACCCGTACGAACTTGCCGAAGGAACGTGGGACGAACGGCGCGATGAGATCGCGATGCACACAATCAAACGCTTCGCGGAGTACGCTCCTGGACTCGAGAGTTCCATCGTCGGTATGCAGGCGCTGGCGCCGCCCGATCTCGAGGCCCGCTTTGGACTGACCGGCGGGCATATCTTCCAGGGCGAACTGGTCCCGGAGCAGGCCTTCGACATGCGGCCAGTGCCCGGCTCGAAGACCTATGAGGGCCCAATTCGTGGCCTGTATCTTTGCGGCTCCGGCGCCTGGCCGGGTGGCTGCGTCATGGGCGCGCCCGGTCACAACGCCGCTCATGAAGCGATCGCCAACCTGCAGTCCGGCCGGCACAACTAGCCAACGCGTCGTCGTTGTATGCGTCTCACGACGCGAAAGGAACATCGTTACATGGCAGTCGATCTGAAGCGCTCCTCCCCACAGTCACCGATCGGCACGGAGGAGGTCGCCGCCACGCGCCAGCCGCTGCTTGAAGCAGCCATGCTACCGGCGCGCGTCTTCCACGACCCGGTCGTGTTCCAGTACGAAGTCGACGCATGGTTCCGTCACGAGTGGCTCTTCGTCTGTCGCGAGGAAGACATTCCGGAAACCGGCAGCTACGTCTGCCAGGACATCCTGGGCGAGAGCGTCATCATCGTGCGCGCCGCAGACGAACTGCGCGCCTACCTCAACATCTGCCGCCACCGCGGCGCGAAGATCGTGCAGGACGCCAGTGGCAAGGTCAGCGGCTTCTCCTGCCCCTACCACGCCTGGACCTACGACCTGCGCGGCCGCCTGCGACAGCCGAAGCATACCGACACGCTCGAGAACTTCTCGTGCGAGGCTAACGGCCTCTACAACCTGCATGTGCGCTCCTGGGCGGGCCTGGTCTTCATCAACTTCGACAGCGATCCAATCTCATTCGACGAGCATCTGGGCGACTTCATGGGACACTTCGAGCGTCACAACCTGCACGAGCTGCGGCGAGCCACGCGCATGGAATACGAAGTCAAATCCAACTGGAAGGCGCTGGTCGAGAACTACTCCGAGTGCTACCACTGCCCCGGCGTGCACCCGCTGCTCAACCACATCACGCCGGCACACATGGAAGGCGGCAATTCGCTGACCGGCAAGGGCCAGTGGAGCTGCGGATCGATGGTGATGACCGGCGATTACGAAACGCTGTCGACCGATGGGTATCTACATGGCCGCCCGGTGCTCCCGACCATGTGCGAGGACGATCTCAAGCATGTCTACTATGCCTGGATCTGGCCGAACCTGCTGTTCAGCCTGCATCCCGACTTCCTGATGACGCACCAGGTCTGGCCGCACGACGCCGAGAGCGCAACGGTCATTTGCGAGCTGTTCTTCCACCCGAACGCCATGGAACGCCCCGACTTCGACCCCAGCGGCCCGGCCGAATTCTGGGATATCACCAACCGCGAGGACTGGCACGTCTGCGAGCTGCAACAGGCCGGCACCGCTTCGCGCTACCATGTCCCCGGCCGCTACGCCTCCAACGAGGGCATGGTGCACGAGTTCGATGTCATGGTCGCCGACAAGTTGGCCAACGACGGCGTCAAGACCCCGACGCGCCGCCGGCCCAGAGCAGACATTCCGGCCCGAGTCATGTCTCGACAGGAAGCGGCGCTCGCGACTGGAGAAGATTCCTAGTTCGCTCGACGACCGAGCCGTGGGCCAACCGGTCCCACGGCATGAAAGGGGCAACGATGGCGCCGCCCAAACACACGCCGTACTACCACAAGTTCGTTGAACTTGGCGCGGAACTCGCGGATCGATCCGGGTTCCTGGCCGCTACCAGGTTCACGACCATTGAGGACGAGCATCAGGCGACGCGCGAGGGCGCCGGACTCTACGATGTCTACGCCCAGGGGCCAATCGACGTGAAGGGCAAGGACGCCCACGGCCTTCTGAATCGCCTGCTTGTCAACGACCTCGACCAACTCGGCGACAATCAGGTCATGTACTCATCGGTCTGCAACGAGAAGGGCGGCATGCTCGACGACCTGACCTGCTACCGCCTCACCAGCGAGCATTACTGGCTCGTCGCCACGCCATCGCGCGCGGCGGTTATCGAGCAGTGGGTTACCGAGCACGCCCGTGGCCTCTGCGCGCACGTGACGAACACGATCTCGGGCACGGCCTACCTGTCGGTGCAGGGTCCAGCATCGCGCGACATCCTGTCGAAACTGACCGACGCCGACCTGGCGACAGCGGCATTGCCGTACTACGGGCTGGTGAAGACGACCGTCGCCGAAGTGCCGACCGTGCTGTCACGCACCGGCTACTCCGGTGAGCTGGGCTACGAGCTCTACTACTCGCGTGACTATGGCGAGTACATGTGGGACACCCTGATCTCCACTGGCTCCGACTTCGGCCTCAGGCCGGCCGGGCTCGGCGCGCTGCTGACAACGCGCATCGAGAAGAAGTACCCGCTCTACGGGCTGGACATCTCCGAGGACAATACGCCCGTCGAAGGCAGCCTGGGCTGGACCGTACGCAAGAACAAGCAGAGCGGCTACATCGGGCGCGAGGTCATCCAGCGCCAGAAGGAGGAGGGCACGTCGCGCCTGCTGGTCGGCCTCGAGTTGCCCGACCTGAACCACGTCCCGGCGCGCGGCGACACAATCACCGTCGATGGCCGCGAGGTCGGCCAGGTCACCTCGGCCAGCAGGGGATTGACACTCCGCAAGGCCCTGGCGATGGGCTACGTGTCGACCGACGTGGCGCGCGCCGGAACGCAGGCGACGATCCGCTCGGCTGCCAACGGCGAGAATTATCCGGCGACGATCCATACGAAGGCGTTCTACGATGTGGATCGCAAGCGCATCCGCGAGTAGTTGCCGCTACCATGCGGGCGGCTAGCGTGGAAGGGACAACGACCGTGGCCTACGGACCATGGGAGACGGGGGAACGCCTGAACGACCGCGAGCGGGTGGTCAAGTACGGCGCCCCAGCCACGGAAGCGCCGTTCTCGCAGGCCGAGTATTGCATGCGGCGGGACCGTGTTCGCGACGGCATGCGCGAGTCCGGCATCGATCTGCTCTACGTCATGTCGCCGGAGGGCATGTGCTACCTCAGCGGCTACGCCAATGAGTGGTATCAGGCACAAAGCCCAAAAGCGTGGGCGGCCTCCAGCGGCATCGCCGTGCACGTCGATCACGACCGTTTCATCCTCTTCGACTCCGCCGCCGAGACGATTCTGATCCGGACCTCCTCGATCGCCAGCGATGTCCGCAACCCGGAGCGCGGCTCCGCGATCGAGTTCATCGTGAACGAACTGAAGGCCGAGGGTTGGCTCACCGGAACGGTCGGCCTGGAGATGTGGAGCTACCGGCCCAACCGCGTCGTCAGCGAGCGCTTCCAGGCGGCCTTCGAGAGCGCCGGCTGCGCCGTCACCGACGGCAGCGATGTCATCCGCAGCGCGCGTAAGCTCAAGTCGCCACAGGAGCTGGCGTACATGGAGATCGCCGCGCTTATCGCCGACATCGGCCTGGCGGCGGCGCGCAACACCATCTGCGCCGGGTTGACCGAGCTGGAAGTCTACGGGGAAGTCATCGCCGCGATGGCGCGCGCGGGCGGCGAGAACGCCGCCATCACGCTGCCGGTGTTGTCGGGCATCAAGACCCCAACCGGCCATGGCCTGGCCTCGCGCAAGCAGATCATGCCGGGCGAGGTCGTGCTGGTCGATGTCTGCGGTGTCTTCAACCGCTATCACGTGAACGTGGCGCGCAACTTCGCAGTAGGTGAGCCGCATCCGGATGTTTCGCAGAGGATCAATCTCGCGGCACAGATGTTCTCGACGGTCGAGGGCATCCTTCGCCCTCACCTGCCGATTAGTGAGTTCAACACCGCCGTGCAGAATTATTATGATGAAGTCGGCCTCTGGGAGCATCGCGGTTACGTGGGCGGGTACGAGACGGGCATCGCTTTCCCGCCCGACTGGGTCGGAGAGTTCAACTACGGACCACACGTCGACACTGGCAATCAGGTTTTCGAGCCAGGGCTGGTCGTCAACCATGAGGCTCAGTTCTATCTGCCCAGCATGGTCGGCTACTGCATGATTATTGACTCGATCATGTTCACCGATGCGGAAGCGCGTTGGCTCGGCACGACTCCACGCGAACTGATGGTCATCGAGTAACACGACCGTTGGCGGCGCCGCCTTGGCTCGCGATGAGTCTGGACCGGTGTGTGGGGAGCGCAATCATGTCGAGTTCCCGTAGCGCGTATGTCTGGGATTCAGCCTTCCTGAAGCACGACACCGGAGAGAGCTCACTACAGCTCCCGGACGGGACCGTCATGGATCCGGTCGAGCACTATTCGAATAACCGCGTCACCAATCGCACCGCGCAACTCATCAGGGGTAGCGGGCTCCAGCGACAGCTCATTTCGATTTCCACTCGTCCTGCGTCGCTGGAGGAGATCCAGTACGCCCACACGATCGGTTACATCGACAAAGTACGTCAGATGACGGCAGCCGGCGGCGGGATGCTCGACGACCAGACGCGAGTCTCCCCCGGTTCCTGGGACGCGGCACTGCTGGCTGCCGGTGGCGCATTGGAACTGACCGACGCCGTGCTGGATGGCCGAGCACGCAACGGCTATGGGCTGCTTCGCCCGATCGGCCATCACGCGATGCCTGCGCAGGGAATGGGATTCTGCGTCTTCAACAACGTCGTGATCGCAACCCGTCACGTCCAACGGCATCGCGGCATCGGACGCGTCGCGATCGTTGACTGGGACGTGCATCATGGCAATGGCGCCCAGACAGCCTTCTGGGACGATTCGTCTGTGCTGTTCATCTCGCTGCATCAGGACGACTGGTATCCGGGAGGCTGGGGCAAGCTGACCGATGTCGGCGGCGAAGAGGCGCTGGGGACGACAGTCAATATCCCGCTGCCGGCCGGTACGGGAAACCGTGGCTACGACCTGGCCTTCGAGCGAGTTGTCGAACCGATTTTGCGACAGTTCGAGCCGGAATTGCTGTTTATCTCAGCCGGGCAGGACGCAAGTCTGGCAGACCCATTGGGCCGCATGTTCGTCACGACCAAGGGGTTCCGCATGATGGCTGAACGACTGCGCCTCGTCGCAGACGATGTCTGTCAGGGTCGGGTCATCGGGTTTCAGGAGGGCGGGTATTCGGCGTCCTATACACCGTATTGCACACTTGCCGTCGTTGAGGGCATCACCGGGATTGCAACCGGCGTGGGAGAGCCCTGGACTGGGAGCTCTGAACATGCCCGCGCCGAGCGCGCCTTTGGCGACGAGCAAGTGACCGCTATCGACGCAGCGCTCGAGATTCAGTCATCGTACTGGCAGATTTAGCGAATCCATTGAACGTCGCCACCATTTCTCCACACCGACAGCCACGTGATGCCGGCCATGCGGCGCGAAGCAGCGAACCTGATAGACGAACTGTTGACCGAATCCCAGGCGTGACTACTTTTGCGCGGTTATCAAGTGGGCGGTCATAAAGCGAGAGAACCAGTTGCTATGCGCCACCGGTTCCCGTTTGTTGCATTGTGGAAGCGATTTACTCGGTGAGCCGCCAGGGACTCGAACCCCGAACCCGCTGATTAAGAGTC
>DATKCN010000226.1:0-3559 GCA_035513175.1 Thermomicrobiales bacterium | reverse complement strand
TCAATCAGATGCTGCTGATGCGGCGGTCAATACCGAACAGCGAGATGCTGATCCTGAACCAGGCCGGGATGTCGTGGATGGCGAACCATGTGGCGCAGCATTCGCGGGCGGACATTGTCGGTCCGGTAATGATGGAGTTTCTGGCGAGGGCCGAGGGATAAGGGCCGAGGGCCGCGGGCCGCGGGAAACGGGACAAGAGTTATCCGTGTTGGGATGATAGCGCGAGGAGTGCCCGCACAGGTGCTGCCGCACAAGTGCTGCCGAGTCTCCCCTCTCCCCATGGGGGAGGGGCCGGGGGAGGGGTTCGGGAACGGGCAGACGGTGGGCGCCAATCCAGCGTCTCCCCTCTCCCCGTGGGGGTGCGGCAGCACTTGAGGGGCCGGGGGTGGGGTTCTCCGCGGAGGGGTTACCCCCTCGGTACACAGGTCATGGCCCGAAAAGGCTATTGGGCAATGTCGTCGATGCCGCTATAACAGTGTCAGACATGTACCGCCCAGGCCGCTGGCGCCTCATCGCTGAGGAACGGTCACCGGCTTCATTCCGGCAGGAGGCTGCAATGGCCTTGCTTCACCGTATCAGTTCCATCCTTTCCGACCACGGCCCGAGCACGCAGGTGATCGAGCGGCCCGCCGCCGCGCGCTTCCATCACCCGCACGGCGTGTTCGCGGCGCTGGAGACCGACCCGCCGGAGAAAGCGGACGAGGCGTACGGCGTCTTCATCGCCAATGCGCTGACGCCCGGCATCGCCGAACGGGAGATCCGCGAGCTGCTGATGCACGCCTCGCCGGTCTGTGCGCCGCTGGAGTGCGTGCCGTCCTTCGCCTGGGAGTTCGGGCGCGAGTCGACCGACATCGGCCGCATGCGCGTCTTCAGCCACTACCTCGTCCACCTGCAGCTGCTGCACGAGTCGAACGCGAACGAGCTCCACCAGCTGCTGCGCATGAACGTCAAGCGCGTGCGCCTCATGCCCGGCTGCTGCGACGTCTGCGACCGGCTGGCGGGCCGCTCCTACCGCGTGACCGACGCGCCGCTGCTGCCCGCGCGCGGCTGCCTGCGTCACGGCGGCTGCAACTGCGCCTTCGTGCCCGTCGTGGACTAGCCCGCGCCGCGACCCATTCGCTATCATCATCCCCACACACAGGTTCGGCCCACGTTCGTCATGAATGTGGGTCGGATCGTTTGTGGGGGCCGAGGGATGAGGGCCGGGGCTGGGGTCTGAAACAGTTCCACCATCGGTGGTGACAGAACGCCTGTGCACTCGCGGGCGCGCTGCCATAGGCCCGGCAGGAGCCACGCCACCGTCGCGTCCCCGCTCGGGGCCGGAGACGCCGCTGCCGATCCATCAGCGCGTCGTCCCGCCGGGCGCAGTGCCATGCGACCCTGCCGATCCCCAACACCATGCTGTCAGGCAAGTTATGTGTGAACGTTCAAAGGACGACAAACCTTAACAACGACAGTTGTCGTCCTTTAGATCTGGCCGGCTATTCCCCGGTTGTTGGCGTCGCGCCGGGGGTTTCCTCGATTGTGGCCGTGGAGGTCTCGGTGGGCTCCGGCGTGGCGGTTGAAGCGGGAGTCGCTGTCGCGGCCGGTGTCGCGCTGGGCTCCGCCGTAGGCGTGGACGTGGGTTCCGGCGTCGTTGGGACCGGGGTCGGCGTCTCCGGCGCGGGAGTCGGCTCCGGCGTCGGGGTTGGCTCCGCCGTGGGCTCGGGTTCAGCGGTCTGCTCGGGCTCCGCCGTCGGCTCGGGCTCTGCCGTCGGCTCTTCTGGCGCCACCGGAACCTCCGGGACGTCCGGCGGCGGCTCGGAGCCGAGGTGGTAGACCTCGACCATGTTGTTCTGGTCCAGCCCCAGCGCCTCGAAGGCCGGGTAGTTCATCTCGATCACCCAGTGCGCCAGCCAGCTCCCCAGGTGCGGGTCGGCGACCATGTCGCCCACGGTGCAGGTGATGGTGACGCCGTTGGCGACCAGCTGCAGCCGGTGGCCGGGCACGTAGCCGGGGCGCACGCAGTAGAAGCCGTTGGGGTCGTTGTCCCACGTCTCGGAGATCACTCCCCAGCTCTGGTAGAGCAGCAGCGTGCGCTCCCACCAGGCCCGGTCGTAGCTCGGGTCGTAGTAGGCGGAGTGGCCCGTTCCCAGTAGCTCGCCGGGGACCGTGCCCGGGGCCGGCAGGATCGCGACCGGGTAGTGCTGGACCAGCTCGGCGCGGATCGCCACCACCCGCTCGACGAAGGTCAGCAGGTCGGGGTCGCTCCAGTCCGGGCTGCCCCCGCTGTAGTAATCGGCGGCGATCGTCTCGAAGCTCAGCGATTCCGGGTTCCAGAGCCGCACCTCGCGGGCCGCCCAGGCCACGTTCAGGCTGGGGTCAAGCATCACGTCGTCGACCGTCGCGCGGTAGTTCGTGACTCGCATGCGCTGCGGCTCAGGCGCGGCGTCGCCATCCTCGACGACAGCCTCGTCCACGCCGCCGTCGATCGGGGCCAGCGTCATCGCCATCGCCTCGTCGCTGACATCGGCGCGCGAGACGGCCACGCCAAGCGCGATCGCCGCCTCGGGCCGCAGACCCATGACCCCCCTGCCGCCGTTCGGCAGCGTGGCCAGCGGGTCGCCCGCCGAGGCCGCCATTGCCAGCGCCGCCAGCAGGTGCGGGTCGATCAGGTTCGTCGTGGCGGCGGCCACGATCTCCTCGCCGAAGGGCACGGCGGCCGCCAGCGGGACCAGCGCCTCCGCCGTAGGCTGCGCCAGGTTGCGCCACAGGCGGTAATGCCGCCCGACGTTGCCGGATTCGACCTGCCAGGCCGCCTCGTTGGCCGGGTTGTAGGTCATCACCCGCCGCTCGAACGCCTGGAACAGCACGCGGGCCGGCTCGCCGCCGATGACGGTGTCAACCCAGTACGGCTCGGTCAGCGCGTGCCCCAGCAGGTAGATGGCCGGATACGGCTGCTGCTCCGCCCAGGCGGCGAAGGGCGCGGCGATGTTGCGCCTGGTGAGCGCGTCGTACTCTCCGATCAGGATGGTCGATTCGGGCACGGCGCCAACCTCGATCGTGCCGCGCGCCGTGATCAGGTCAGTAATCGGCGCGCCGATGCTCGAGATCGGCTCAGATATCAGCAGATCGTTGCCGAAGCCCTGTTGCAGCAGCGCCTGCTCCAGCGTTGTCGGCTCCGATGTCCCCAACGCCGCCAGCGGCGCCAGCGCCTCATAGGTCAGTGCGTTCGGCTGGTTCAGGTCGCCAACGACTGGGATGGTGGCCTTGCCCCGCACGACGAACTCGGTCTCTCCGAACTGGATGCGGCCGGAGATCATCTCGCGCGCCAGCGCGGCGCTGGAGACGTACCACAGGTCGTTCGGGTCGCCGCCAGGATTGAGGATGTCGAGCCGGCCCTTGTCGTAGTAGACCATCTGGCGCAGGCTGGTCGAGCTTTCGCGATAGAACTCGGTCGCGATCGCCACCGGCTCGTCGCCCCAGACACGGGGCCGGAATTCGAGCGCCTGCACGGCGGCGGCGTCGGACAGCTCCCAGACCGCCTGGATGTATGGATCGGCGACCGGCAGCGCGATCG
>DATKCN010000225.1:0-2566 GCA_035513175.1 Thermomicrobiales bacterium | reverse complement strand
CACGTTTCTGGTGGGGCTGTCCGATACCTGGCTGGACATACGGGCGCGGCGCCCGGCGTCGCCGACCCCCGGCTCCTGAGGGAGAAACCGATGAAGAACATGAAAGTCATTCTGCGGCAGGACGTCGACAAGCTGGGCGACACGGGCGAAGTCGTGACCGTGAAGCCGGGTTTCGCGCGCAACTACCTGCTGCCGCGCGGCTATGCGTTCGAGGCGACGAGCGCGAATCTGCGGGCGATCGAGATCGAGCGCGAAAAGGGCGAGGCGAAGGCGAAGCGGGACTTCCTGGAAGCGCGCCGCCGCGCGTCGAAGCTCGAGAGCGTCTCGCTGACGTTCCACGCGAAGGCCGGCGAAGAGTCGAAGCTGTTCGGCTCGATCACGACGGGGGATATCGCGGATCGGCTGAATGCCGAGCCGGGTGTGGATTTCGAAGTCGATCGCCGGTCGATCGAGCTGGAAGAGCCGATCAAGTCGCTGGGTGTGTTCTCGGTGGCGGTGAAGCTGCATCCGGAGGTGAGGCCGGAGGTCAAGGTCTGGGTCATCAAGGCGGACTAATTCGCGGACCTGGATTCAAGGATCAGAGTTGGCCGCTCCGGCTATGTGTTATCCACATTAGCCGGAACGGCTTTCGTTTATCTCCGGCAGCGAATCGAACTGACGGTGGGAGGGGAAACGGATAGAAAACGGGCGATCGCCCGGCTACTGTACCCCGAGGCGGCAGCTCGCACGATTACAGCATTCCGCACCCGTATGAGAGTGCGGGTGCTCCCGCCCTCTCTGAGGTCCTCGAGACGCATGGCGGGATCGACATCAGCCATGACGGTGCGCGCGATGTCGCGCAGATCCATGCGCCGAGGCGCACGCTTCCGACTCTCCGCTTCGGCCTGCACGAACGGCTCGTATGCACGGGTCCAGTGTTCGTCACCGCCGAAGAGCGATGGTGGCGACGGCGGATGGAAATCGCCGCCAGCGTTCGCGTCCGCCTGTGCCGCATGCGCGTCCATGGCGATTCGCCAGCTGACGAACTCCCGATAGTTGTCGCGACAGCGCGCCAGCACGTCACCCCCGAACGGCGCGAATACACGCAGCGCATCTTCCATGGCCATCCGGCTCAGATGATCGGGCGCATCACAGTCGCAGAACCGGCGCTGAGAGCACCACTCGTACGTGTCGACCGAAGACGCCAGGGCGGCGCGCAGGCCATTGAGATGAACGTACGCGATCGCGTTGCGGAGGTATTCCGCCGTCAGGCAGGCTGATTCGCGATATCGTCGCTCGAAGACGTGGCCTTCCCACGCCCGAGTGCGCCGGACGAGGAGGGCGATACGACGCAGCAGCGGCTGCATGTAGTGCGACAGCGGCCGTCCGCCCTGTTGCAGCACGATATGCAGGTGATTTGGCATCACCGCGTAGGCGACCAGCCGGGCGTCACTACGCGCCGTGGCCTCGAGGATCATTGACGCAGCCGATCCCTCGATGTCGGCGAGCAGCGGCGCTCGACACTGGATCCTGGCGGTCAGGTGAAAGACCACACCTGGCATGTGCGGGCGAATCGATCTGGACATGAATTACGCTACAATCAATTGTGGGGCGTTTCCATGGCCGGATCAGCCGACCCTGATCCTTGAATCCGGGTCCGCGGTGTCCCCGCGGTGTCCCCGGTGGCCGGGTCTGGCGCGTTCCTGTTATGATAAGGGTCCCTGACTGCGGATTTCCTGCGAGCTCCGCACCGGGCTACCCGTACGACCGTGGTAAATGGCATCGAACCCGACGACTTCCCAGATCGAAATGACCCCCGTCGTCGAGCGCGCCGCCGTGCTCGCGGCGGACCGAAAGGGCGCGGACATGCTGGCCATGGACCTGCGCGGGATCTCCAATGCGACGGACTTTTTTCTCCTGGTGAGCGGTACCTCGGATCAGCACGTCCGATCGATCGCCGAGCACATCATCGAGGAGCTGAAGAAGGAGGATGTCCGACCCAGCCACGTGGAGGGAATGCGGGCGGGCCGGTGGGTACTGATCGACTACATCGACTTCGTGGTACACGTTTTCCATCCTGCGGCGCGCGATTTCTACCAGCTCGAGCGGCTCTGGGGTGACGCCCCGGCGCAGGCGCTGGACGATTAGGAGAGCACAAATGAGGCGAAGGCTGCTGGCGGTACTCATCGCGGCGCTGGGCGCGCCGCTGCTCGTGGCGGACGCCGCAGAAGCGCAGTATTTCGGGCGCAACAAGGTCCAGTACCGCGCGTTCGATTTCCAGATCATCCGCACGGAGCATTTCGACGTCTATTACTACCCGCAGGAGCGCGAGGCCGCGCTCGACGCAGCGCGCATGGTGGAACGCTCGTACGCGCGCCTGTCGCGCGTGCTCCAGCATGAGTTCCGCGAGCGCAAGCCTCTGATCATCTACGCATCGCATACGGACTTCCAGCAGACCAACGCGCTGCCGTGGTTCGTCGATGAGAGCACGGGCGGTGTCACGGAGTCGCTGAAGAGCCGCATGATCCTGCCGTTCACGGGCTCGTATGCGGATTTCGACCACGTCCTGACGCACGAGCTGGTTCAC
>DATKCN010000224.1:0-10582 GCA_035513175.1 Thermomicrobiales bacterium | reverse complement strand
GTGCCGCGCATGCCGGCTTCATAGTGTCCGGGGACGTGGCAGCCGATCAGAAGTTCGCCGGGTTCGTTGAACGTGTACAGCAGCGTGCGGGTCTCGCCCGGCGCGAGTGTCATCGCGTTTGCGACGTCGTTGTCTTCGTGCCCATCTCCGGCGCCCATGTCCGCGCCGTGTTCTTCCTGCTCGTGCGCGTTGCCGATCACGAACTCGTGGGGGATGACGCCGGTGTTCGTCACGGTGAAGGCGATCGTCTCGCCCGCCTCGACGGTCAGATTGCCGGGCACGAAGCGCATCTGGTCGTTGGCATCGACGGTGATGGTGCGGTCGGGCCGCACGACTCCGGCGCTGACGACCTCCTCGTGGTCGTCGGACATGCTCGCCTCGGCGTGGTCCGGGTTGGCGAGGATCAGGGCCGCCGTGCCGATGACAACGGCCAGCACAGCGATCGCGCCGAGATAGGCGTACTCGCCGAAGCGCGCTCGCAGCGGCGGGTGCAGGATCTCCTGCGTCGAGCGTGGGGCGCGGAAGCGCCGCAGCCGCAGCGCGTTCGTGACGACGCTGACGCTGCTCATGGCCATGGCTGCCGCCGCCAGCACCGGGTTCAGCAGGATGGCGAAGGCCGGGTAGAGCACGCCCATCGCGACCGGAATCAGCAGCACGTTGTAGGCGAAGGCCCAGAACAGCCCCTGCTTCATCGTGCTGACCGTCTTGCGGGAGAGCGCGATGGCCGTGACGATGTTGCGCAGATCGCCGCCCACCAGCGTGATGTCGGAGGCCGCCATGGCGACGTCCGTGCCGGTCCCGATGGAGATGCCGAGGTCGGCCTGCGCCAGCGCCGGAGCGTCGTTGATGCCGTCGCCAACCATCGCGACGACCTTGCCCTGCGCCTGTAGCTCCTGCACCTTGGCCGCCTTCTGCACCGGCAATACCTCGGCCAGCACGTGCTCGATGCCGACCTCGCGGGCAATGGCGTCGGCGGTGGCGCGGTTGTCGCCGGTCAGCATCCAGACCTCTAGCCCGAGCGCCTTGAGTTGGCTGACGGCCTCGGCCGACTCCGGCCGAAGGGTGTCCGCGACGGCAATCAGCCCGGCAGCCTGGCCGTCGATGGCGACGTACATCGGCGTGGCTCCACGGCGCGCCAGATCGTCCGCCTGCTCGCCAAGCCCGTTCATGTCGATCGCGTGCTGCTCCAGCAAGGCGCGGTTGCCGATCAGCATGTGACGCCCGTCGACGTGGGCTTCAACCCCCTTGCCGGTGATTGACTGGAAGCGCTGGGCGTTCGGCAGGTCCAGCCGTAGTTCGCTGGCCCGGGCCACGATGGCCTCACCAAGCGGGTGCTCGGAGGGGACCTCGGCGGAGGCTGCCAGCCGCAGCAGGTCGTTCTCGCTGAGGCCGTTGGTCGCGATGATGCGTGTCACTGCCGGCTTGCCGCGTGTGAGCGTGCCGGTCTTGTCCAGCACGATCGCAGTGATGCGGCGCGTCATCTCCAGCGCCTCGCCGCCCCGCACGAGGATGCCGTGCTCGGCGGCCTTGCCGGTCCCGACCATGATGGCGGTCGGCGTGGCGAGGCCCAGGGCGCAGGGGCAGGCGATGATCAACACCGCGATCGCTACCGTCACCGCGAAGATCAGGGATGGGCCGAAGAGCAGCCAGGCCGTGAACGCCAGCAGGGCCAGCACCAGCACGACCGGCACGAAGTAGCCGGAGATCGTGTCGGCCAGCCGTTGCATCGGGGCCTTCGAGCCCTGCGCGTCCTCGACCAGGCGCACGATCTGAGCGAGGGTCGTGTCACGGCCCACCTTCGTGGCGCGGAAGACGAAGCTGCCGGTCTTGTTGATCGTCGCGCCGATCACCTCGTCGCCGGGCGCCTTCTCGACCGGGATGGACTCGCCGGTAAGCATGCTCTCGTCGATGGCCGACGCGCCCTCGACGATGACGCCGTCAACCGGCGCCTTCTCGCCGGGCCGCACCCGCACGAGGTCGCCAACCCGCACCGCCTCTATGGGGATGTCGTGCTCGACGCCGTCGCGGATGACGCGCGCGGTGCGGGCCTGCAAGCCCATGAGCGCCCTGATCGCGCCGCCGGTCTGCTTCTTGGCGCGCGCTTCGAGCCAGCGGCCCATCAGGATGAGGGCGACGATGATGGCTGCCGTCTCGTAGTAGAGATAGAACGGGAAGCCCAGCCGGTCGGAAAGGTCCGGCCACAGGGTGACGAAGGCGCTGTAGCCGAACGCGACCGACGTGCCGATCGCCACCAGCGTGTTCATGTTGGTGCTGCCGTGCTTCGCGGCGGCCCACGCGGCAGTGTAGAAGACGCGGCCGGCCCAGAACTGCACGACCGCCGCCGCGATCAGCAGCAGGGGGGCCAGCGTCGTCATCGAGACGCCGATGTCGACGTACATCAAAGCCATCATGGCGGCGCCGATGCCGAGGCTGACCTGCCACTTGCGCCGCAGGTCATCGATCTCGCGCTGTCGCCGAGCTTCGAGGCGGTCTTCGGGCTCGGCGGCGGGAGCGGAGATGGCAGGAGCGGAGGCCGGGACGGGCGGCGCCTGCTCGCCGACCTTGTAGCCGGCCTTCTCTATGGCGGCGCGCAATGCGTCGGGAGTGGCGATAGCGGGGTTGAAGTGGACGCGGGCGCGCTCGGTGGCGAGATTGACGGTTGCCTCGCTGACGCCTTCGACCTTCGTCAGGGCGCGCTCGACACGGCGCACGCACGAAGCGCAGGTCATGCCCTCGATCGGGAAATCGGCCTCGCCCGTCTGCTCGTCAGGCGCAATAGGCGCTGGCATGGCGGGAACCGGCTCATCGACCGCGATGTCTCCGACACCGTAGCCAGCCTTCGTCACAGCCTGAACCAGCGCGTCGGTCGTGACGCGTTCGGGGTCGTAAGCCACGGTGGCTCGCTCGGTCGCCAGATTGACGCTCGCCCGCTGGACGCCGTCAACCTTCTCCAGCGCCTTCTCGACACGCCGCACACAGGAAGCGCAGGTCATGCCAGTAATCGGCAAGCGCGCCTCGCGGGATGCGGCGTTGGTTTCTGGTGCTTGTTCGGTGGCTGTCGTGCTCATCGTCGAGAATCGACTCCATTCGCCTGTTATCGAGGCTATGGCACGCACGTTGCGCGCCCCGGCATTATACCCCCTCCGGGTATGTATCGTTAGTATACCCCCAGGGGGTATACATGTCAAGCGACCGACAGTAGTCGACTACAGTGCTGTTGTCAAAGTGCCGGCCCCTACGCCTGTCATCCTGAGCGCAACGAAGTGGAGTCGAAGGACCTACTCAACGCCAAGTAGTCGGCGGCGGAGCAGATCCTTCGACTGCGTTCCGCGTCGCTCCACTCTGCTCAGGATGACAGTCCAATGGGGCGAGGCGGCTGGCGCATTCACGGCGGTGAACTACTCAAAAAGACAGGAGGCGCGTCCTTGTTGCTGGTGTGAGCACGGAGCGTCGCAACGTCACGACGGGGTTTGGCCGTTGTGGCTCGACGTGTCCCGATCCCGGTTACGCCGCGAAGAACGCGAGCAGCTCCGCGAGCGTCTCGACTGGCGCTTCTTCGGGGAGGAAATGGCCGCAGGGGAGGGGGCGGCCTTGGACATCGTCGGCCCAGTCGCGCCAGATGGCGAGCACGTCATACCAGGTGTTGAGATAGTTGTCGCGGCCCCAGAGGGCCAGCAGCGGGCAGGCGATGCGACGGTTCCCGCGCTCGGATTCGTCGAGAGCGTAGTCGTAGGTGGCTCCGGCGCGGTAGTCCTCGCACATGGCGTGGATCGTGGCGGGTTCGTTCCAGCAGCGGCGGTAGTCGGCCAGCGCCTCCGGAGCGAAGATCACGCGCGCGTCGCTGCTGCGGCGATTCAGGTAGTACGTGTCCGGGTTCGTGCCGATGAGGCGCTCCGGGAAGTCGTGCGGCTGCGCCAGAAAGAACCAGTGCCAGTAGCCGAGCGCAAACGCGGCGTCGGCCCGCCGAAAATGCTCGCCGGTCGGGATGATGTCCAGCACGGCCAGCTTCAGCACTCGCTGCGGGTGGTCGAGCGCCATGCGGTAGCCGACCCGGCCGCCTCGGTCGTGCCCGGCGACGAAGAAGCTCTCATGACCCAGCGCCTGCATCAACGCGACCTGATCGCGGGCCATCGCGCGCTTCGAGTACGGCTCGTGGTCATGCGTAGTTGGCGGCTTCGAGCTGTCGCCGTAGCCGGTCAGGTCGGGCGCGACGACGGTGAACTGCTCGGCCAGCGCCGGGGCGATCAGATGCCACATCACGTGCGTCTGCGGATGCCCGTGCAGCAACAGCAACGGCGGGCCGCTGCCGCCATGGCGCACGCGGAGGACAACACTGTCCGCTTCAATCGTCGAGAGCTGGAATCCTTCAAACACCGCGAACCTCCGAAAGACGGACGATGAGCCGGCAGCGGCTGCCTCGCATCGTCCGCTGCCATGGACTGACCCGCACGCGCATCGAGCTGACAGTCTACGTGCCTTCGCAACATCCCGGTCAAAGACACCGCGCCACGCATCAAGACACGTGAGATCTCGCTCGTCGACGTGCTGGACGGCCTGCTCGATCGCATCGCCGGACCTGACCGCCGCTTCGAAGAGCCGCTGCTCCTTCACGCCGGGCTCGCTTGCGCGCGGGCAATCGCCTGGCGCGTGTCGCACCCTCCCCTGGAACAGCGCGCCGGGGATGGGCGTGTTTCGCAATCAGGCGATCGCCGCCGCTTCCAGCGGGGCGTGCGTGGTGCGGCAGAAGCATGACGACTCGATCGGGACATCGGCGCGGGCCATCGCCAGGTCGAGCCGCTGCTTGATCATGCCTGCCAGGTCGCACTTGCCGAGGCGATGCAGACACTCGTGGTAGCCGTGCAGCGCCCAGACGTTTTCCGGGTGCTGGAACGCGCGCGGCAGCGTGTCGTCCAGTCCCAGGTCGGCGCGGTAGACACCCTCCGCCTCCTCGACGCGGTCCTGCTCCAGTAGCAGCGCGCCGAGCGCGTGTCGCGTCGGATGCATCCAGGCCCAGGGCTCGGCGTAGGGCAGGTTGTCCTCCAGCTCAATGGCGCGCCGCAGGTGGTCGAAGGCGACATCGTAGCTTCCCTTGCGGTACTCCAGCTCGCCATCCAGCATCGCGGCAGCGACGGCGAGGATATCCAGGCAGGTGTTGTTCTGGAAGAAGCGCGACTCCGGCACGCGCTCCACCGCCGCCTGGAAGAGCAGCCGCTGCTCCTCGGCCTCGGCCACGCGGCCCAGCGCGGCATACGCGACCCCCTTCGAATAGTGGATGATGGCGGTGGTGTAACAGTAGAGCGACTGATCCTCCGGCAACGGGGTGTCGATGATCTCCTGCCACTTGCCGAAGCGGATCAGCACGTGCATGTCGAGCGGGACGAAGCCCTCGATCCAGTCGGCCATTGGAGGCGACTCCATCTTCAGCAGCTCGTCCGGTATGGTGCTGACCATCTCCCTGGCCGCGTCGATGGCCGCCTGGTACTGACCCAGGTAGAGCGCGCCGTACAGCTTGAAGTGGTAGTTGTGGACCCGGTAGAGCGTATAGAAGTTCATCGCTCCTGCGCGCTCCAGGAACTTGCGGTCGGCCACGATGGCCGCCTGATTGGACTCGATGACGTTGTGATAGTGCCCGCACTGCACGTCGATGTGGGTCGGCATGTGCTCCAGGTGCCCGCCGTCCGGGACGAGGCCGCGCAGCAAGTCGCAGACGCGCAACGCCTGCTCCGGCCAGGGCGACATCTCCATCAGGTGGATGTACATGTGCAACACGCCCGGGTGGACGCGGCTGGCCGGATGCTCCAGCGCCCGCTCCAGCACTTCGCGCGCCTCGACGGTGCTGGCCCCCTCGGCGGGGCAGCGGCCCGGCAGGTCCCAGAGCTGCCAGGGGGTGCGGTTCATCAGCGCTTCGGCAAAGAGCGTGACAATGTCCAGATCGTCGGGGTTGGCGCGGTAGACCTCGCGCATCGCGTCGGCGTAGGCGTCGTTCCAGGCGTCCATGTCCTCGACCGCGGGCGGAGCCACCGGTGATGGGTAACGCGACTGCAGGGCGCGGACCAATGCCTGCTCGGCGGGACTCGCGGTGTCCAACAGCGCCACCGCCTGCTGCGTAACCGCGTGCGTCTTTGCCACCGTCGCCGCCAGATCCTGCTCGTCGAAGTAGATCCACGGCTTGTTGTAGTTGGGACCCGCCCCGTAGGCAATGCCCCAGTGGGCCATGGCGCATCGTGGGTCGTGCTCGAGCATGCGCTCGAAGCAGACGATCGCCTCCTCATGGTTGAACGTGTAGGTCCACACCAGACCCCGATCGAACCAGCGTTGCGCGTCAGGGGATGATGTCGAAACCGTGCGCGCATGAGAACCGAGGTTGTAATAGTCGGACACGAGATCCTCCTCTGGATGCTATGCGTTCCGGCAGAAACACGACGAATCGATCGGCACATCAGCGCGCGCGACGGCGAGATCGAGACGCGGCTTGATCAGGTCCGCGAGATCGCACTTGCCGAGGCGATGCAGACATTCGTGGTAGCCATGCAGGGCCCATACATTCTCAGGGTGCTGGTGGGCGCGGGGCAACGCGCCGTCCAGCCCGAGATCGGCGCGATAGACCGCTTCCGCCTCCTCGACGTGGCCCTGTTCCAGCAACAGCGCGCCCAGCGCGTGACGGGGCGGCTGCATCCAGGCCCAGGGCTCCGCGTACTGGAGCCCGTCGGAGAGCGCCACCGACTCCCGCAGGTGATCGAAGGCGATGCCGTAGTTCCCCTTGCGGTACTCCAGCTCGCCGTACAGCATCTCAGCGGCGACGGCCAGCGTGGCGAGGCAGGTGTTGTTCTGCAGGAAACGCGTCTCGGGCACGCGCTGCATGGCCGCGTCGAATAGCTCCCGCTGCTCCTCGGCCTCCGCGATCTGTCCAAGCGCCGAGCGCGCCACGCCTTTCGCGTAGTGGATGACTGCCGTAGTGACGCAATACAGCGTCTGGTCTTCCGGGAGCGGCGTGTCGATGATTTCCTGCCAGCGCCCGAAGCGGATGAGCGCGTGCATCTTCATCGGCATGCGCCCCTCGAAGCGGTCTGCCATCGGCGGCGTCTCGACCAGCAGCAGCTCGCGGGGGATCGCGTTCACCTGACCTTCGGCGGCCTCCATCGCGACCTCCGACTGGCCGAGGAACATCGCGCCGTAGAGCTTGAAGTGGTAGTTGTGCGCGCGGTACAGGGTGTAGATGTTCATGCCGCCCTCGCGCTCGCGGTACTTCTCGTCGGCGACGATGGCGGCCGCGTTGGACGCGACGACGGTGCGGTAGTCGCCGCACAGCACATCGATATGAGTGGACATGTGGCGCAGGTGCCCGGCGTCCGGCACGAGCTCGCGCAGCAGATCGGCCACCGGCAGCGCCCTTTCGGGGAACGGCGACATCTCCATCAGATGGATGTACATGTGCAGCACGCCGGGGTGGACGCGGCTTTCGGGACGCTCGAGCGCCCGTTCGAGCACGTCCTGCGCCTCAAGAGTGCTGGCGCCGTCGGCGGCGCAGCGGCGCGGCAGGTCCCAGAGCCGCCAGGGCGTGCGGTTCATCAGCGCCTCGGCGAACAGCGCCGTGACATCCAGGTCGTCTGGGTAAGCGCCGTAGACCTCGCGCATGGCGTCGGCGTAGTCGTCGCTCCAGACTTGCAGGTCGTCGGCGGGCGTCGTGGACTGGAAGCGCTTGCCGAGCGCCGCGATCAAGGCCCGCTCTACCGGCGCCGCTCGGTCCAGCAGACGTGACGCCTGCTCGAGCGCGGAGACGGTCGTTGCCAGCATCGCAGCAAGAGTCGTCGGGTCGAGTTGATGCCAGGCGCGGTTGTAGTTTGGCCCGGCGGCGTAGGCGACGCCCCAGTGCGCCATCGCGAGGCCAGGATCGGCATCCAGCGCCCGCTGGAAGCAGCGGACCGCTTCCTCATGATTGAAGCCGTAGGTCCAGACCAGGCCGCGATCGAACCAGCGTTGCGCGTCCGCGCTCGCGGTTGAGGCGGGACGCGTATGGGAGCCGAGGTCGAAGCAATAGGACATGGACGCCCTCCGTGACGCAATAAGCCATGGGTTCAGGCGTCCATCTTCGCATCATTCGCTGGATCGATCAACAGTAGCGCGCGGCGGCGCTACTGGCGGGTGCGGTACATGTGCATTGTCAACGGGCCGAACACGGCGACGATGGCGACGCTGATCAGCAACACGCCGATCACGTCCGTGGCCGAGGCCGTGCCGGCCATCAGGGCGCGCGAAGTCCCGACCAGGAAGGAAACCGGGTTGACGTCGACGAACGCCCGCAGCCAGGATGGCATCGTGGCCGGGTCAACGAAGATGTTGCTGATGAACGTGAGTGGAAAGAGCAGCATCATGCTGACCCCCATGACCGCGTTCGGCGTCCGCAGCTTCATACCGACGATCATCCAGACCCACGACAGGCTGAAGGAGAAGACGAGCAACAGCAGCACGGCGGCCACGACGCCGAGAACCCCACCCTCGGGCCGGAAGCCCAGCAGCAGTCCCAGGGCAATGATGATTGTGGAGGCGATCGTGTAGCGCGCAGCGTCGCCCAGCAGCATGCCGACGATAGTCGCGGGTCGCCAGATAGGCAGCGAGCGGAAGCGGTCGAACGTGCCGCGCGAGATGTCGGTGTTCAATCCGAGGCCGGTGTATATGGTGATCATGACGATCGACTGCACCAGGATGCCGGGCAGCACGAACTGCGCGTACTCCTGCGTCGAGCCGGCCAACGCGCCGCCAAACAGGAAGGTGAACATCAACGTGAACATGATCGGGAAGGCGGTGACGTCGAAGAGCTGTTCGGGCACATGCTTGATCTTGAGCATCGCCCGCCAGCCGAAGGTGAGCGACGCCGAGAGCGCGCTGGGCCGAGGCGGCCGGACGGTGGAGGACAGCGCCAGCCGCAGCTCCTCGCTGGGAGCCGTCGCGCGCGTGCTCTGATCCGGGCGAACGAGGCTGGTGGTCACGCGGCATGCTCCGTCTCTGTGTCATCGTCGGCCGGATGCCCGGTCAGCGCCAGGAAAACCTCGTCGAGGCTCGGCTGCCCGAGCGAAAAGTCGGTGACTGCGATGCCGGAGCGCGTCAGCTCGCTCAGGGCATCGAACACCCGCTCCTGATTCGAAACGCGTGCCGACAGCGCCAGCGGATCGCCTTCGAGCTGCACGGGGACTCCCAGCGCCTCCGACAGCACCCGTTCAGCGGCCGGTCTCTGATCGCGATCGCTGATCCGCACGTGCAGGCTGCCCGCGCCGATTGAGGCCTTCAGTTCGCTCGTCGTGCCCTCGGCGATCACCTTGCCGTGGTCGATGATGGCGATGCGTTCGGCAAGCTGGTCGGCCTCGTCAAGGTGCTGCGTCGTCAGCAGCACCGTCGTGCCGCTCTCTTCCAGGGCGCGCACGATGTCCCAGACCTGGTTGCGGCTGCGGGGATCGAGGCCCGCCGTCGGCTCGTCGAGAAACAGGAGGTCCGGGGTGACGACGATGCTGGCGGCGATGTCGAGCCGGCGCCGCATGCCGCCTGAGTACGTCTTCACGAGCCGCCCAGCGGCGTCTTCGATATCGAAAGCGCGCAACAGTTCGTCGGCCCGCGTGCGCGCCTGAGCGCGCGTGAGCCCGAGCAGCCGGCCCAACAGCACCAGGTTCTCGGTTCCGGTCAGGTCCTCATCGACCGACGCGAACTGGCCCGTCAGGCTGACGCGCCCGCGCACCTTGTCTGCCTCGCGCACGATGTCGTGCCCCAGCACGCGGGCCGTGCCGCCGTCCGGAGGGATCAGTGTGGTGAGCATGCGGATCGTGGTCGTCTTGCCCGCGCCGTTTGGCCCGAGCACGCCGTAGACGGACCCGGAACGAATCCGCAGATCGACGCCATCGACCGCTTTGGTCTTCCCGAAGGACTTGACGAGGCCCGAGGCCTCAATCGCAAGGGGAGGGGCGGAAGGCATCATGCCGTCCCTTTCATTCCGCGCGAACGCGTCTCGATGGAGACCGCCGTTATGGAGCGCGCGATACGGACTCCCGTACTACCTACCAGAATAGCACGCATGTTCTAGAAAGTCACCTGGTCAAGAGTACAGCATACCGCGTACGTACGCAAACCAGTGATAGCCGGACACAATCCCGCCGTAGGGGCGCATGGCAATGCGCCCGGCTGGATGCCCGACCCTGCCGGACCGCAGCGCGCCGTCGAACCCGCCGCTGCCGATCGACGGGCGCGTGGGCCGGACCGGGCGCATTGCCCTGTCAGCCCTTCATGGCTTCGTCGTAGCGTTCGGCGGCGTCGGCGAGGGCTGTCTCGATGTCTTCCTCCAGCATGTAGCGCTGTTCGACCAGTTGCTCGGCGGCAGCACGCACCTTGGCAAGGTAGTCGTCACGGCTCGCATAGCGCTCTTCGAGGGACGGGCGCGGGTCGTTGGCGGCTTCCCGCTCGGCTCGGGTGCGGCGGAACCAGATGGTGGACCCCTGCATCGACATGATCTGCTCCGGCGAGCCTGTCTCCGGGGCGCGCGGGTTCCAGCCCAGGTGAGTGCCGACCGGCACGGCCACGTCCGGTAAACGGATTCCGG
>DATKCN010000223.1:0-4479 GCA_035513175.1 Thermomicrobiales bacterium | reverse complement strand
GAGCGCGATGAGCTCGTGAATGTGCGGAGGCCGGAGATCGTGCGGGCCGTCGCCGCCGCGCGCGATGAAGGAGATCTGCGCGAGAACGCGGGCTACCACGCGGCCAAGTTCGATCAGGGGATGATCGAGGCACGCATCCGCGAGCTGGAATCGATGCTGCGGCGGGTCGAGATCATCGACAGGGAGGCGGCACAGTCCAGTACGACAGCGGTGCGGCTCGGTTCGACCGTGACGATCGACGTGGAGGGCGACCAGGAAACATACACCATCGTCGGGGCGGTCGAGGCAAATCCGGCCGAGGGCCGCATTTCGAATCTCTCGCCCTTCGGCAAGGCGCTCATGGGCGCGCGCGTTGGCCAGACGGTGAATATCAGCACGCCGTCAGCCGTATTGCAGGCCCGCGTGCTAGGCATTGAGTAACACGTTGCTGTCCGACCTGCTGCCCGAAATCGGTTCGGTCGCCTCTGCGCGGTGCGCGGAGCACGACGCGGCGCACGATGTCCTGCATCTCCGGAGAGTGATCGCAAACGCTCGAGTGATCGCTCTCGCGGAGACCGCTGCCGGCGCTGTTGTTCGTCTCGACATCGTCGAAGCCGCCTGCTGGCTGCACGATATCGTGCAGTTCCCGAAGGGCTCTGGCCCGGCTGGTGAGGCGGCGCGCCACTCGGCCGCGGAGTCCAGGCGACTACTGGAGATGGTCGGCGCCAAGCAGGAGGAGATCGAGCGGGTCGCCCACGCGATCGAGGCCCACTCGTACTCCGGTGGAGTGAAGCCCTGCACGCTGGAAGCGGCGATTGTCCAGGATGCGGATCGATTGGATGCGCTCGGAGCGGTAGGGCTTGCCCGGCTCTGGGTGACTGCGGCCGAACTGAACAGCGTGCTGTATGACGACGTGGACCCGGCAGCGATGACGCGGCCGCTCGACGACCTGGCCTTCGGGCTCGATCACATCCAGGCGAAGCTCCTGACATTGCCCGGGACGATGAACACGCGCAGCGGGCGCGACGAGGCCGAGCGACGAGCATCGTACGTCGCCGCGTACCGGGCGGAGTTTCTCAGCGAGCTTGGCGGCCTGGCGCGCGAGTCTCTGGCACCGTCGCCATGAAGGCGTTCGAAAGCGCTCCGGGACTGAGCCCGCTTGAGCGCGCCATAGCCGACGGCAAACTTGACGCTGAGCTGGTTCTTCCGGGCGTGCCAACCCCGACGGTGAAAGACGCCGCCCGCGCGCTCGGCGTGTCCGAGAGCCAGATTCTCAAATCATTGTTATTCGTCGCGCCGGACGGCCAAGTCGTGCTGGCGGTCGCATGTGGACCGTCGCGCGTCGACCACGAGCGACTGGCACGCGCCAATGGGAACGAGCGTCTACGGCTCGCGCCGCCGGAGATCGTGCTGGAACGCTCCGGGTATCCGGCCGGCGCCACACCCCCGGTCTGTCATGCGACACGGCTGGACGTCATCATCGACGCTGCCGTGATGCGACTCTCTGTCGCGTTCGCGGGCGGCGGCAGGATCGATGCGCTGCTACGCATCGCGCCACGTGAGATCGTGAGGGCCGCCGACGCGACGATCGCCGAGATAGCCGTCCCCAATGAATAGACACTCATCGAAAGGCCGGCCGATGACCTCCTCCAGACTCACGGCGGCTGCTACGGACATTCCGCGTCGCGGATCGATCGTCCCGAGGCTGGATGGCCGAAACGGCGCCGGGGATCGTGTCTGCACCCGCGACTTCTACATGCGACGCAACCTCGCAATCGTATTCGCTGGTGACGACGACGTGAGCCGGGATTGGGTCGCGGAGGCATCGAGTGTCTCGGAGCTCGCCACAGCCGAGGCCGGGCAGGTGCTCCTGGTCGTTCATCGCGATGTCAGCCCGGGAGGCCTCCCGTCTATCATCGATCATGACGGGATGAACCAGAGCCGGTTCGGACTCGGAGCGGCGGACCTCCCGGCGTTGTTCATCACTGACCGGTACGGCACGCTGTTCGCGACAAGTCACGGCCATGATGGAATCGCGGACTTGCGGCCACGCGACATCCCGCGCTGGCTGGAGTTCGTCGCGTGCCGGTGCTCGTAAGCGGGCTATGACCTGCTGACCCCGCACCAATCAACCAGCAGACAGGCGATCGTCGTGGCGGCGGTAAGCAGGTCGTCGATGACGATGTGCTCGTCGGCGTGATGCGCGATGTCGACATCGCCCGCGCCATACATCACGCACGGCATCCCGCCGATGATCGTAAACAGGCGCATGTCGGCGCCGTACGGGACTCCTTCGATAGCCGGCGGCGAGCCGGTCACGGCCGTGTGGGCGCTGAGCACAGCGCGCGCAATGGGGGAGTCAACCGGCGTTTCCGCCGGGGCGAACTGCCCGCCGAACCACTCGATTCGGGGCGGGTGTTCGCGTAGCCATGGATCTCGCTGGGCAGCACGCGTGATCCGGTCAATGACCTGCTGGCGGAACACTCCGACATCTTCGCCGGGGATGAGCCCGATGCGTCCCTCGGCGATGAGCGACTCTGGCACCGTCGATGCCCATAGCCCCGAGCGGACGACGCCGATGTTCATCGGAACCTTGTTCTGAATGTGCTGGTAGAGCGGGTGTCGCAGGGTTGCGTTACGTTCACGCTCGAGCCACAGAAGGTCCTCAAAGATTGGAATGAACTTCTCGAGCGCCGATACGCCACGGTCACGCACGGCGGCGTGGGCCGACTTTCCGTCAACGGTTAATCGAAAGACAAGTGAGCCTCCCTGCGCGGGGACGAGCGACAGTCGCGTCGGTTCGGTGATGAGGACCGCGTCGGCGCGATGTCCGCGCAACACGGCAGACAGCGCGCCCAGCCCGCCGTCTTCCTCGCCGACCGTCGACAGGATCGTCGCGTCTCCTGCCAGCACGATGCCCAGCGCGTCGAGCGCGTCAAACGCCGCAAGAAAGCTGACGAGCCCGCCCTTCATGTCGCACGCGCCGCGCCCGTAGAGCCGGCCTTCTCGAACGTCCCCGCCAAGCGGGTCGACCGACCAGGTCGTCGGATCGCCCGTCTCGACAGTGTCGATGTGCGCGTTGAGGAGGATCGACCGGCCGGCGCCAATTCCTTGCCGTCTCCCCGCGACGTTCGGGCGGTCGGCGAATACCGTCTGTACGCCAACGTGATCGTGATAGGCGGCTATGTCGTCTGCCGTGGCTTCCCACCGATCGATTGTCAGCCGGCGGGCGGAGAGCAGAATCTCGACGATGCGTTGGGCGTTGCCCTCGCTTCCAGTTACTGACGGCGTCCGCACCAATTCCTGCAACATCGCCACGGTGTCGATGCGTCCAGCGTCTACGGCGTCGCGGATCTGGCGCACGATGCTCGCTTCAATCGGCATTGTCAGGGTCCCCTCGTCGTAGACGCATCGGCGCGAACCGTGCGCCGGCACTCAAGCTGCACGACCGGCGGGGCATCGCATGCGGCGGATAGCCGGAACGACTGTCAGCGTATTGTAACGGCGCGGTCGTCGGCTGAAACGCGAGTGTCATGGAGATCGGATAGGCTGGAGATCGACGAGAGTAGTCAGGAGGCGTCAAAACATGCCAGGAACGATTGTCGTACCGATCATCGGTCCACGCGTCGATCCCGACAAGGTGAGCGAGCAGGCAATCCCTGTCGCCAGGACGCTGGCCGACCGCAGCGGGGGCCTTGTCGTCCTCGTGTCGGTGATGGAGTTCCTGCCAGAGTTTGGCGATTTGCCTCAAGCAGCCCTGGACGATCCGGTAATCATCGCGGGGCGAGTTGATGAACGTCGGAACTATCTTGAAGCGCTCGGCGCGATGTTTCGCTTGAGCGCCACGCACACGGAGGTAATGCAGGGCGATCCCGCGGACGCGATTCTGTCGTTGTTGCAAACGTTCGATCGTCCCATCGTGGTCATGGCAAGTCACGGGCGCCGTAGGGTCAAGCGCATGACTCTCGGAAGCGTCACGTTTGATGTGGTGCAGCGGGCGACCGGGCCGGTGCTGGTCGTGCCGGTGAGCGATGATGAAGCCGAGGCGCTCGTTCCGGTGGCGCTCGACCGGGTGCTCATCCCACTCGACCGGTCTCCAACAGCGGAGACAGCGATCGACGCGGCGCTATTCACATTGGGTGATCGACCACTGACGGTGCGGCTCGTGCAGATCGTCCCGCCGCTGACTCAGCGATCCAGCCAGCACGCAGCGCGGCACTACGCGACCGCGCGCGAGGTGGCGCTCGACTATCTGGGCAGAATCGCGAACCCGGTGGTTGCGCGCGGCCATGACGTGTCAACTGCCGTCGCTATTGGCTCGACCGAGGACGAGATCGCGCGAGAAGCCTGCGAGTTTCGGGCAGAGCTCATCGTGATGGCGACACGGGGTCGGACCGGCATCGGACGCATGCTCTTGGGGTCCGTCGCAGAAGGGCTGACGCAAGTCGGCCATTGCCCGGTGCTCGTCATCAATCCCGAAATCGCGTCACTCGAATCACT
>DATKCN010000222.1:0-11540 GCA_035513175.1 Thermomicrobiales bacterium | reverse complement strand
ATCTACCTCGACACGATCGCGTTCACGTTTCCGGATCTGAAGATCATCGGCGCGCACCTCGGGATCGGCTACTACGACATCGCCGCCCACATCGCTCGCTGGCGCCGCAACGTGTTCTTCGACCTGTCGGGAGGCGAGATGGTGCGGCGGCACATCATGGAGCGCAAGCTGATCCCCAGCGAAATCTCGCACTTCAAGCTGCTGTATGGCTCCGACAACAACGAGCGCTTTGAAGACGAGATCCGCGACTGGCAGACGATGTTCGACATGCTGCGTCTGGGCGAAGAAGAGCGCGAGCGGATTATGTACGGCAACGCGGCCCGGCTGTTCGGGATGATCCCGACGCCGGTGTTCCCGGCGCCGTCGGCGGTGGAAGTGTCGTGATGTGTAACGCGTAACGCGTAACGCGATGGCTGCTGCAGCGCTACCCACATCCCGAGCCACGCGTTACGCGTTACGCGTTACGAACAACAGGAGACCCCTTGAACGCAACAGACGTGCTGGCTAACAAGCAGATCGCGTTTCTCGGGTGCGGGGTGATGGCGGAGGCCATTATCGCGACGATGTTGCGCGAGGGGCTGGTGTCGCCAGCCCAGATCGTCGGGGCCGAGCCGTACGAGGAGCGTCGCGACGAGCTGGCGGCAAAGTTCGGCGTGCGCATGGTGGCCGGTAACCGCGAGGCGGCCAGCCACGCGGACGCGGTGATGCTGACGATCAAGCCGCAATCGCTTGACGCAATCTTCCGCGATCTGCGCGGCAACCTGGACGCGGAGCAGGTGGTGATTTCGATCATCGCCGGGGCCACCATAGAGCGGCTGCAACGGGGGCTGGAGCATCCGGCAATTGTGCGCGCCATGCCGAACACCCCGGCCCAGATCGGGCAGGGCATGACTGTGTGGATGCCTACTTCCGCCGTGCGCGACGAGCAGAACCTCGTCGTGGCCGCGCTGCTGGGCGCGATGGGGCGCGCCGTGCGGGTCGAGAGCGAGGACGCGGTCGACATGGCGACGGCCCTCTCCGGCACCGGCCCGGCCTATGTCTTCCTCGTCATGGAGGCGCTGATCGACGCCGGGGTGCACATGGGCTTCCCGCGCCGCATCGCCGAGGAACTGGTGCTGCAGACGATGATCGGCAGCGTGCTGTTCGCGCGTGAATCCGGCAAGCACCCGGCAGAGCTGCGCAACATGGTGACGTCACCCGGCGGCACGAGCGCCGCCGCCATCTATCAGATGGAGAAGGGCAGCCTGCGCACCGTCATCTCGCGGGCCGTGTGGGCGGCGTACCAGCGCACCGTCGAACTAGGAGCCGGCAGCGCGGCGCCGATTACGCCGCCTTCGAAGTGAGCGGATGGCGGATAGCGGTGAGCGGTTAGGGTAACGATTGGTCGCTCGCGTGGACTTCAAGAATCGAACAGTTCACCGCGGTGCGGAAGAGTACCCACCCGCTCCCTCTCCGCTCACCGCTCACCGCTCACCGCTTCCATGAGCACGATGTCCCACAAGCGCCCGCCCATCATGTGCGCCTGACGGCGGCGGGCGAACGCGCGGAAACCCGCTTTCTGGTAGACGCGCTGGCCGGCGAGGTTGAACTCGTAGACCTCCAGTGCGATGTTGCGCAGGCCGAGGCCGTGGAAACCGTGCTGCACGATCAGGCTGGCCATCTCGGAGCCGTAGCCCTGGCCGCGCGCGGACGGCTCGCCAACCATCATCGACATTGTTGCGGTGCGGTTGCGGTGGTCGATGTGATGCAGGTCTACGAACCCGATGTGCTGAAGTTTTGCAAGCGCGTAGACGCTGAACCAGGCGCGGCGGAGGTTGCCGCTCATCTCACCGTCGTACCACGTCATCAACTCCTCGATCGTGCGCGGCGCGGGCTCCGGGTCGCCCTAGGTGCGCATGGTCTGAAAGTCGTTGAACCAGCGCTGGTAGGACGGCATCTGCTCCCGGCTCGCCGGTCCCAGCCCCACCCGCTCCCCAACCAGAAACAGCACGGGATCGCCGTCTCTCGTCGCCATCGTTCTCCCCTCTCCCAGGATTGGGAGAGGGGCTGGAGGTGAGGGCGTCCCCGGCTTGACACACTCCATGAGGATGGCGTCCCAGAGGCGACCGCCCATCGCCTCGGCGCGGCCGCGACGGCCGATCTCGCGGAAGCCTGCCTTCTCGTACGCCCGGCGAGCGCCCTGGTTGTATTCGACGGTGTCGAGCGAGACGCTCTCCAGTCCCAGTTCCTCGAAAGCGTATGCCAGCATGAGGCGGGTGACTTCCGTGCCGAGGCCTTGCCCGCGCGCGTTCGCCTCGCCGATGGTGATGGCGTACTCCGCCGAGCGCGACTCGAAGTCGATGCTGCGCAGGCCCGCGTACCCGATCTGGCGGAACTCCGGCAGCTGGAAGATCGTGAACCAGGCCGCTTCCTCGGAACCGGTGACATCCGTTCGCCAGGCGGCGAGTCGCTCCAGCGTCCAGGGCATCGCCCCAATCCCAGCGGTCAGCAGCGTGTCATGATCGTTGAACCAGCGTTGCATGGCCGGCAGATGCGCGGGGGAAATCGGACCGAGCGCAACCTGCTCGCCGCGCATGTTACAGACAGGTGTCTCCGATGCAGGCACGTCGCGCCGGTCGTCAGGCATCGTCGCGTCCCTCATGCAGGCGATCCCACCATGCGGGTGGTCCCTGCTGCCGGCTGCTGGTTGCCGCCCTCCGCAGCTCGCCGCCCAGATAGTGACCGGCGGCGCAACCAAAGAGCGCGGGCAGGACGGTCCACAACGCAACGAACAGCGCGTGCTGGCTGGCGTAGTTCTGCAGCGACACCGCGCGAGCGGTGATCCCCAACCAGGCGGGAGCGTAAATCACCGCTCCGAGGATGATGGCCGACACGAGGCACATCGCCAGCGCCAGCGCGATGAGCAGGCGCGCGGAGCTGACCGTCGCGCCCAGCAGTCCCGCCAGCACGAACGGCGCGAGCAAGAGGTAACCGTCGCTGATGCTGGGGGTGACGTAGTTCCGCAACGCGCCGGAGGCGTGGACGTTGACCGACGCCAGCGCCAGCACGAGCGCTACCCACTGCGCGGCCACCAGCCCAACATAGAGGGGGCGAGCCAGGAACCTTCCGCCGCGAACGCCCGACACGCTACGGTTCCTCCACGGTAGCGACCGGCCCGATCGTGCGGCGCACCCGCAGGGCAAGCTCGCGCTCGATGCCACTGAACTCGACGACGACGCTGCCGCTGAGTCCAAGCGTCGAGCTTCCTCCGCGATGCTGGATGCTGAGGGTTGTCACCCGAAACTCGACCTCGACCGCGCGCGCTTCACCCCGCGCCAGCGTGAACCCGTCCGTCCCGTCGTAGTTCGCCCCGGCGAACTCGCCGTCGAATAGCAGGTTGAGGTTGATGTTGTCGATCCGCGCGTTCGATGGCGAGCCGTTGTTGAAGACGACCGTGGCGCGGCCGTGGCTGAACTCGGGGTCGAGCCAGACGAACGAGCCGGGCTGGTAGTCAATCTCCAGCTCGGTAAAGGTCCGCAACGTGCTGGTGTACTGCGACAAGGCGTCTGCCAGCGTCCAGGCGCCTGCGGCGCCGACTGCGAACGACACTCCGATGACCGCGAGAAATGCGCGCATGGTCTCCCATCTGCTGCCCGGTGAAAAGCAGGAGCAGGCAGCAGTATAGCGGGTGGCAACCTGACCTCCCGGCCGTTCCCTGGGAGGGAACGGGGAGACGGTTGCGACGAAGCCGGGCTCAGGAGGCGCGCCAGCAGGTCCATCGGTCAGGGGTGAGAACGACGATCTCGGCGCTGGCGAGGGACATCGCGTGGTACTGCGGGTACTTTGCGCGCAGCAGATCGAGCGCTGGAGTATGGACCGGATCGGAGCGGCCGATGACACGGGTCGGGCCGCGCGCGAGGACCCACGCGAGGCGGGTCCAGTCCTCGTCGTAGCGGTCGACGACCAGTGCGGCCTTGCCGGTCGCGTCGATGTTGCGCAGGCGCAGCAAGCGACGGCCGGACTTGGGCTTTTCGTCAATGACGGAGTAGATGGCGCCGTCGCGAAACGCGAAGCAAACGGGCATGACGTGCGGCTCAGAGGCGGCGCTGGCGGTGGCCAGGTGGCCGACGCGGGAGTCTCGGAGCATGTCCAGGGCCCATGTGGGCGGGTCAGGAGCCAAGGAAGTCTGCCAGCAGGCGTCGGTAGGCGACCGGGTCGTCGCGCAGCACGGTGTGGCTCGTGCCTGCCAGAGTCTCGAATCGAGCGTTAGACACGGCTTCTCGCAGGAGGTCGATGCCTTCGTCAGCCAACGCGCGCTGTTCGGCCACTCCGGCGCGGATGACGAGCGCGGGGGCGTCGATGGTCACACCGGGGACGGGGATCTCGACGTGATCGGAGACGCCGTCGAACATGGCCTGAAAGACGCCTCCGGCGGTCTGCAGCAGGCAGGTGGCGCTGGTTTCGGCCTGCTCGCGCGTCGTCCAGGGTCGCCAGACGGTGAAGTCGTCGACGATCTGCTCGAAGGTCTGGGCGCGCATCTCGTAGACGCCGCGAAACATCTCGCTGGGGCCGCGACGCAACGGCAGCGGCGGGTCCTCCAGCACGAGCGACTCGACGCGCTCCGGCAACGCGCTCGCGATCAGCAGCGCAGTGAGGGCGCCCAGCGAGTGACCGACGAGTGTCACGCGCTCCAGCCCCTTCTCACGAATGAAGGCGATGACATCGGACGCGTAATCATCCCATGCGTAGCCGGACGCGGGCTTCGACGAATCGCCGTGGCCGCGCAGGTCGAGCATGTAGAACTGGCGCGCGTCGAGCGAACCGGCGCCGGACGGGACGAGGGGAATCCAGTAGCGCCACCAGTCCCAGACACCGTGCAGGCAGATGACAGGGACGCCGACGCCGGGTCGCTCGACGACGTTGAGAGTCACGCCGGTGATGACGGGCACGCGATGTGGGATGAGGCCGGCAGGGTCGCTGGGGAGCAAAGTGCGTGTCCTTTCGACATCTCTTCCGCGTGAGCGCGACAGGGACTAGTGTACCGGCATTGACGCGTCTGAATCGCGTTGCGCTTGACGGGCGTGGCGCCCGCTGCTTCAATTGGCGCAATAGCGCTCCGGGGGAGCGACGGGGGCTTGGGGAGCCAGGCTGAGAGGGTGACCGATCCGTCACCGACCGTTGGACCTGACCTGGGTAATGCCAGCGTAGGAATGTCTGCACGCATCGCTGCTCGTCACTGGGCGGCGTGTCGCGCGCTTCGGGCAGGATGGACGCTGGGACGGTGGACCGGCGTTTTTTCATGCGCCGCCCGCAACCGTCCCGCTTCACGCAATTGCCGGAGCCGCGCATGGACAGCGGCCTCAGCGCCGCCAGCGGTCCCCTCTCACTCCCGTCGCCCGTATGGGACGACGCGGCCATCGCATGCAGACCACGACGCGCACAGCACAGCGGAACGCGACGGAAGGCAGCGCCGGGCAGGTGGGCGTGCACCACGTGTCCAAGGCATTCGGCGCGACCCAGGCGATGGTGAACGTGACGCTCAGCGTCGAGCCGGGGGAGTTCGTCGCGATCGTCGGGCCGTCTGGCTGCGGCAAGAGCACGCTGCTGAGCGCGATCGCCGGGCTGATCGAACCGGACAGCGGCGAGGTGCTGCTGGACGGCGTCCCGGCGACGAACCGCCTCGGGCGCGTGGCGCTGATGCCGCAGCGGGACGCGCTGCTGCCCTGGCGCACGGTGCTGGACAACGCTGTGCTGGGCGCGGAGATCCACGGCGAAACCCGCGACGCGGCCCGGCAGCGGGCGCGGGCACTGCTGCCCCGCTTTGGGCTGGAGGGCTTCGGCGAGCATTACCCGTCCGCGCTCTCAGGCGGCATGCGGCAACGGGCGGCCTTTCTGCGCACGGTGCTCACGGACAGGGACGTGCTGCTGCTGGACGAGCCGTTCGGCGCGCTGGACGCCCTGACACGTCGTTCGATGCAGGAGTGGCTGCTGGACTTGTGGGACGAGCTGGGCCGCACGATTCTGATGGTGACGCACGATGTCGAGGAGGCGCTGCTGCTGTCCGACCGGGTGGCGGTGATGACGGCGCGTCCCGGCACGATCAAGCTGGTCGAGCGGGTGCAGTTGCCGCGTCCACGGCGCGCGGAGATGGCGGCCGAACCGACGCTGGTGCGGCAGAAGGCCGAACTGCTGGCGGCGCTGAAGGACGAGGTGTCGCTGACAGGCGAGCCAGGCGGGCGCCGATGACCGGCGCCACCCGCGAGCGGCCGAACGCGTCGCCGACGGCGACCGAACGCCAGGCGCCCCGCGCGCCGCGCCTGCCGGACGCCACCGTCGCGCTGAGCTGGCTCCTGCCGCTGCTGGCGCTCGCTGTGGCGCTGGCGGCCTGGGAAATCGGCGTGTGGATCGACAACACGCCCCGCTGGTTCCTGCCCAAGCCGACCGACATCGCGCGGGAGATGGTTACGTCGCGCGCGCTGCTGCTGGACCATACGTGGACGACGGCGCAGGAGGTGCTGGTCGGGCTGGCGCTGGCCTTCGCGCTGGGGGTGATGCTGGCGGTGGCGATCGCGTCGTCGCGTCTGGTGGAGCGGGCCATCTATCCAGCCATCGTCGCCAGCCAGGCCATCCCGATCATCGCGCTGGCCCCGATCCTGTTGATCTGGTTCGGCTACGGCATGACGCCCAAGGTGATCGTCGTGGTGCTGATCTGCTTTTTCCCGATCGTGGTCAGCATGGTCGACGGGCTGCGGGCGGCGGACCCGGACGCGATCGCGCTGCTGCGCAGCATGGGGGCCAGCCGCGTCCAGATCATGCGCATCGTGCGCGTGCCGGCCTCGCTGCCAAACCTGTTCTCCGGCCTGCGCATCGCGGCGGCGGTGTCGGTCATCGGGGCGCTGGTCGGCGAGTGGGTCGGGGCGTCGTCGGGGCTGGGCTATCTGATGACCCGCTCGGCGGCGCAGTTTCAGACGCCAAGGCTGTTCGCGGCGGTGACGATCGCCGCGCTGATGGGCGTGCTGTTGTTCGCGCTGGTCGCGCTCGTCGAGCGGCTGGCGCTGCCCTGGCGCGCGGCGGAGCGGCGCGGTGGCCGGCGCGGTGGCGGTTGAATGAGGCATGAGGAGGCGGGAAACGTGTTACGAGACAGACGATTGAGCGGGCTGGCAAAGTACTTCGCGATGGTCGCGGCGTTGGCGCTAACGGCTGGAACGCTGGCGGCCTGCGGGGACGACGACCCTACGACGACGACAGCAGCGGCGCCTTTGACGGTCGCTACGGCGGAAGCGACCCAGGCGGGAACGCCGGGAGAGGCGGTCGACGTCAGCATCGCGCTGGACTGGTATCCGTGGGGCAACCACAGCGGGCTGTATCTGGCTCAGGCGAACGGCTACTTCGAGGACGAGGGGCTGAACGTCAATATCTACGTGCCCGGCGATCCGGCGACGGGCTTGCAGCTGGTGGCGACGGGGCGGGACACGTTCACGATCTCGTATCAGACGGACGTGCTGCTGGCGCGGGCCGAGGGGCTGGAGGTCGTGTCGGTCGCGGCGCTGGTGCAGCACCCGCTGAACTCGATCATGGCGTTGGAGTCGTCCGGCATCGAGCGTCCCTCGGATCTGGCAGGGCGCACGATCGGCATGGCGGGGGTGGCCAGCGACGAGCCGCTGCTGCGCTCGATGCTCGAGGCTGACGGGCTGACGCTGGACGACGTCGAGCTGGTGACGGTCGGGTTCGACCTGATGCCCGCGTTGCTGGGCGGGACGGTCGACGCGGTGATC
Source organism: Thermomicrobiales bacterium (assembly GCA_035513175.1). Classification (GTDB taxonomy): domain Bacteria; phylum Chloroflexota; class Chloroflexia; order Thermomicrobiales; family CFX8; genus DATKCN01. The sequence goes on along the minus strand of DATKCN010000222.1, from coordinate 3,786 downwards.
GGCGCGTACTGGGTACACGAGTCGATTCTGGTGGAGCAGCAGGGCGAGTCGGTGAACGTGATCCGCATCGAGGACTGGGGCGTGCCGGACCATTATGAGCTGCTGCTGGTAACGGGCGAGCGCTTCGCGGCGGAGAACCCGGAGGTCGTCGAGCGCTTCATCCGCGCCATGCGTCTCGGTTACGCCGACGCAGACGCCGACCGAGAGGCGGCCATCGACGCGCTGGTGGTCGCAGCGCCGGAGACCGACCGCGAGCTCGAGCTGGAGGGCATCGAGCTGCTGGCGCCGCTGTGGACGGACGACGGGACGGTGGCCTTTGGGACGCAGACCGAGGAACGCTGGGAGACGTACGCGGCGTGGCTGCTGGAGAACGACATCCTGACGCAAGACATCCCGGTCGGCGAGGCATTCACCAACGAGTTCGTGGAGCGGGCATCGCGCTAGGCGCGGAACGTCCTGTCAGGGCGTGATGCGACCGACCCCGCCCTGCGTCGCGATGTCTGTCCCGAACGCTTCCGACAGCTCCGCGACGTAGCACAGGATGCGCTCAGCATCCTCCGGGCTCGCCATCGTGGGCGTGCCGCGACGCGAGCGCGGCTGGCCGAAGCCGAGCGTGACGGGATGCAGCGTTATGCCGGTCAGCTCGCCATCGGCGAACGCACAGACGGGTAGCGCGCACTCCCAGTAACGCTGGTCGTGGTGGAAGCCGAGCAGCGACGTGTCGTACAGGTCGGCCGGCGTCCCGGTCAACGGGTCGAGCTTCCACATCTCGTACGAGTCAGCCGGCAGTGTGTCGACGGTCTCGAACTCGAACCACAGGTTGCCCAGCGAGTAAAAGATCGGCTTGCCGTTGTAGACCTCAATGCCCCGCATCATGTGTGGGCCGCTGGCGGTCACGACGTCCGCCCCGGCGTCGACACAGGCGCGCGCCCACTCGATGATGAAGCTGGCAGGGATCTCCGACTTCACGTTCAGCTCATGGGCGTGGATACTGGCGATCACGAGATCCGCCTGTCGGCGCGCGTGCCGGATGCTGTTCAGGTTGCGCTCCAGATCGCGCTTGTGCGGCGTCGTGCGGATTTCCGACGCATCCCCCCGCAGGAAGTGCATGCCGCCGCCGCGCCAGTCGGTCGTGAACAGCAGCTCGTTCTCCTCGTCCTCGAGCGGCTTGACGAACTCGATCTCAATCGCGTGCCGGCGCATTTCCTCGAACTTCAGTGATTCGGCCATGTCCCGCAGCTGATCGAAGCGCGTCGAGTCGAGCACATAGCGGGTCTCGAAACGCTGGGAATTGAGGCCGGGGCGACCGCCGAAGTCGGGCCGCATCTCACCGGCGCGCTGACCGCGGGCGAACGACGACGCGCAGGAAACGAGCGCCGCGCGGCCCGCGCCGGTCTGGATGTACGCGGGCCTGGCCGCGTGCTCCAGCGAGTCGCCGACCCCAGCGTAGGCCATGCCGAGCCGGTCCATTTCGGCCATATGCGCCAGCAACCCGTCGGTCCCGAAGTCCAGCGAGTGGTTGTTGGCGTTGGCGAACAGGTTGAAGCCGGCCCAGAGCAGGTCTTCGGCCACCTGCGGCGACGCGGAGAGGTGCAACCCGCCCGCTTCGACGACCGGCGTGCCACGGTAGCGATTGATCAGCATCTCCAGGTTGGTGAAGCGCACGTCAGCCGAGCGGACCAGCTCAACCAGTCCCCGCATGCCGGGATCGGACGACGCGCGAAACGGACGCGTGATCAGCGCGTCCCCGGATAGTATGACGGACACCTCCTGTGTGGACACCGCTCACTCCTCGCTCCCTCGACGCCTGTACGACGCCGCTAGCATCGCATACGAAGCGGGAATCGGGAAAGGGAATGCTGCGCGGGAGCGTCACATGCGCATGAGCGTCAGGTTTCGCGCCGGACGTGGTTCGCTGGATCGCGAAGACCATGCCTGCTCACTGGTCGCAGCGCCGCACGTTGCCGTCCATGTCGGTGTGGTACGTCAGCGTCTCGTCCCCGACGCGCAGGACGACACGGTAGCCGGGCGTGATGACCTGCGCGTAGAACTCACCCGGACGCGGGCAGCCGATGGCGGTGGAGGGCCATTGCTGCTCGGCGTACTCGACGATCTCGACCTGCTCGGGTGGGACCCCTGCATCTTCGGCGGCGCGGGCGATGGCGCGTAGCACGGGCTCAGGAAGGGGGCGCGTGTCGGGCGTGCGCGTGGCTGCCGGCAGCGGCGCCAGTGTGGCCGTGGGATCGACGCTCGTGTCGCGATACCCATCGCCACAGGCGAGCCACGCCAGTAACAGCACGGCGCAGCTCACGTTGATTTGGAACAGCCTCCCGAGTCGCCGAGCAGCGCTTCCGCGATCTGTCATCTGTGCCCGTATCCTTCGTCGATGCGCCATCGGCATTCGTCCGATCTTGAAGGGAGCGACCCTTGTCCAATCAACGGCTGAATAGTCCCGGTCGGACGCTTCGCTGGATAGATGTCACGACGCTTGCCACCGGACTGCCGCTACGCATCGCCGTGCACGAGTTGCGGGGCGCGCGGCCCGGCCCAACGGTCGGCGTCACCGCTGCGATCCACGGCGACGAGCTGGCGCCTGTGGAGGCTCTGCGGCGGCTGGTCGCGACGCTCGATCCGGCAGAGATGGCGGGGCGGCTGTCGATCGCGCCAGTGGTGAACCCGCTGGCGTTCCAGGCGCAGACGCGCCACACGCCGCAGGACATGCAGAATCTCAACCGCGTTTTCCCCGGCGACCCTAACGGCTGGCTCACCGAACAGCTCGCGGACGTCTTCGTGCTCGAGTTCCTGCCAGAGATCGACGTGCTGTTCGACCTGCACGCGGGCGGGGCGCTGCCGACGGTCGACTACGCGTACATCAACAACGACGAAGCGCTCTCCGCGTCCCTGGGCACGAAGGTGCTGTATCGCGGCCCCGGTTACCCCGGCACGTTCACGGACGTTGCGATGGCGCGCGGCATACGCTGCGTCGTAACCGAACTGGGGGGCGGGCTGGTCCGTGACGATCACTATATCGCGCAGACGGTCGCGGGGCTGACGAACGCGTTGCGCCACCTTGGGGTCATCCCCGGAGACGTCATCCAGCGGGAGGACCAGCTCACGATCGACAACCTGGCGGTCATCCGGCCACGGCAGGGCGGCATCCTCGTGCCGTCGGTGGGGGCGGACCTGCTCGGAGAAACGGTCGCGGACGGGACGCTGCTGGGCACGGTTTACAACCCGCAGACGTTCGAGGAGCTGGAAGCGATCCACGCGCCATACGAGCGCACGCTGATGATTCTGGCGCGCGGAACTGTCACGCGCGTCGAGGCCGGAGACTACGCCTACATGGTCAGCAGCGCGTGACACGCGCCCTAACGCGTCATGTATTCGCGGATGCCGGACGGTCGCCCGTTCCGGCCCTCAGCACTCAGCACTCAGCACTCAATACAACTGCATGTACTTGAAGGCTTCGGCGTACTCCATCTCCTCGGCGCCGGGGAAGTTGCGATGGCGGGCGAGCGCGGCGGTGTCGCGCGCCCAGCGAGTGAGCATCGTTCGGAAGTCCCAATCGCCCATCTGGCTGGCGTGCGCGGCCAGCGAGGCGAATTTGGCGTCGAGCTGGGCGCCGATATCGATGAACAAGTCGCAGCTCTCCTCGGAGGAGGCGATGTAAACCTCGTTGACCTTGTGCGGCTCCAGCCCCTCCGCCAGCAGCTCCGGGAAGGTCAGGCGGTCCCGGGCGGAAGGGAACAGCGCGGCCAGCGTGGCCTCGCCCATGGCGATGTGGTC
>DATKCN010000221.1:0-17902 GCA_035513175.1 Thermomicrobiales bacterium | reverse complement strand
CCGCGCGCGGCAAGTGGAGCGGCGATCACCGAAGCCGTCTTTGCCTGGCCAGGCATGGGCCGGCTGGCTGTCGAAGCGGCCACCACCCGCGACTACCCGCTCGTGATGGGCGTCACCCTGACAGTTGCGACCATGGTGATCATCAGTAATTTCGTGACGGATGTGATCTACGGCTATCTCGATCCGCGGATTACCCTGAACTGAGGTTCGCTGGATGGCAAGCGAGACAACCACGTCGGGCACGCTGATCGGTGACGCCCCACGCCGCACGAGACCGCAGCAACTGATCATCCGCAGGTTCCTGCGCAGTCGTCTCGCGCCCGTGGCCGGCTTGCTGTTGATCCTGATTTCGCTTGCCGCGGCGTTCGCGCCGATTGTCACGACCCATGACCCCAATTATGTCAACATCCGCGCCCGCCATGAATCGCCGTCGCTGAGCCACCCGCTCGGGACCGATGAGAGTGGCCGCGATGTCTATTCGCGACTGGTGTTCGGCGCGCGGTCATCACTTGGTGTCGGATTCATTGCCATGACGATCTCGATCGTGATCGGCACGATTACCGGTGGCGTAGCCGGCTTCTTCGGCGGCTGGACTGAATCGGCACTGATGCGGCTGACTGACGGCATGCTGGCGATCCCGACGTTCTTTCTGGTTTTGATCGTCGTCGCGGTGTTCGGCACGAGCTTCATCAACATTGTGCTCGTGATCGGACTGACAAGCTGGATGGTCGTCGCGCGCGTGGTGCGCGGCGAAGTGCTCAAGTACAAGACGTACGACTTCGTAACCGTCGCCAAGGCGATCGGAGCGTCGCAGTTGCGCCAGCTCTGGCGGCATATCCTGCCGCATGCGGTTCCATCGATCATCGTGGCCGCATCGCTTGGCGTGGCGAACGCGATCCTGATCGAGTCGGCGCTCAGCTACCTAGGGCTGGGGATCATGCCGCCGAATCCGAGCTGGGGCAACATGCTGAGCAACGCCCAGGCCTACATGTGGGAAAACCCGATCCTTCCGTTCTACCCCGGCATGTTGATCCTAATCTCGGTCCTCTGTTTCAACTTCCTCGGCGACGCCCTGCGCGACGCGCTCGATCCACAAGGCCGCTGACACGATCATTTGGCGCCGGCTGGTCGAAGCTGGCGCCGCTGTTCAGGATTGGAGCGATCCCGACATGAGCCGATCCAACGCCGGATCAATCAGCCTGGTCGGAGACCTGATGCTGCGCCAGCGGCTGAGGACGCTGCGCAGAGACCATGACGCAGGGCTCGACGGGGCGATCGCGGCGATGCGGGAATCCGAGGTTGTGACGGCAAATCTGGAGATGCCGCTCTCGCGCCGGGGATCGAAGATGCTCAAGAACTCCAGCCTGCGTTCCGACCCCGAGATCATCGAGGATGTCCGGGAGATGGGCATTCACGCGGTCTCACTCGCGAACAATCACATGATGGACTACGGGTCCGAGGCGCTGGCGGACACGCTGAGCGCTTGCGACGACGCGGGCATCCTACGCTGTGGCGCCGGGCTGAACCTCGCTGAAGCGCTGGCGCCCTGCTGGCTCGAGGCCGGCGGCAAACGCGTCGCGCTGCTGAGCGTTTCGTCGACGTTGCCGCTTGGATCTGAAGCCTATGAGTCAATGCCGGGCATCGCGCCTATTCGGGTGCAGTTTTCGCTGGAGGTTGACACCAACCTGATCAACGAGCAGCCCGGGACGATGCCGGTCGTTCACTCCTGGGCACGCGCGGAGGACCAGGAGCTGGTGTGCGGCCAGGTTCGTGAGCTTGCCGCCCAGGCCGAACTGGTGATCGTTGCCATCCACTGGGGCGTGCCGTCGTGGTGGCTGTCACCATATCAGGGTCTGCTGGCGACGTACCAGCAGCCGCTGGGCCACGCATTGATCGATGCTGGCGCGGGCGTCGTCTTCGGTCATCACTCACACTCGCTGCACGGCATCGAGGCCTACAATGGCGCTCCGATCTTCTACAGCGCCGGCAACTTCATCTTCGAGCGGCCCCGAGGATTCATGGAGCCGGAATCGCTGATCGCCAGGATCACCATCGGCGCAGGCAACGCGCTGGGCGTCGAGATCGTGCCGCTGTGGGTTGATGAGCGCGGGCTTCCTGAACTGGCGACGGGCGAGGTCGCGGGACGCGTGCTGGACAAGCTGGCGGCGCTCTCCGCGCCGTTCAACACGCGGCTTGAGGTCGAAGATGACACCGCGTGGCTGGTGTTGTCGTAGGCATGCGGACGGAGACGGCGCCGGCGTGGCGCCGGGAGACGCCTGAGCGCGAACTTAGGCGGGAGGCAGGGAGGAACGTGACGATGGTTGCCAGGCGTGAGTCGAACATCGCAAGCTGGACGGACAGCGACGCCGAAGAGCGGATCCTTGGCGAGATCTCGCTCGATGTGCCATGGCGCGCGATCGAGAAACTGGGCACATTGGTGCGCACCTCCGGCTCGCCTGAAGAGCGCGAGGGCTTCGAGCACATCATGCGCGAACTCGACGACGCCGGAATTCCGTACACGCTGCACGAGCCGGTGTGCTTCATCTCGATGCCGCTGGGCGCATCGCTGCGCGTCGACGAGCCGGATGGCAAGTCGTATCGGGCCAAGTCGGCGGTGATGGCAGTCTCGACGGACGGCGTCGAATTCTCCGGCGACCTGGTCTACGTGCCGAGCAGTGGCGAACGAGGCGGCGATCTGTTTGGCGGCAGCGTCAACATCGACCCGGCCATCGTTGCCGCAAAGATCGTGATCTCGGAAGGGATGCCATCACCCGACAAGGTGCTGGACGCGATGAAGGCGGGAGCCATCGGCGGGATCTTCGTGCATGCGGGCTACTACATCCATGAGAGCCTCACGACGTCGATCTGGGGCACGCCGGACCTCGACTCGTACGAGCGGCAGCCCACTATCCCCGTCATCAGCGTGAGCAACGCCGACGGCCAGGAACTGATCGACGTCGCCCGGCGCGGAGGCCGCGTGGCGATGTCGACGACGCTCGAAATGGACTGGCGGCCGATCCCGGTGCTGGTGGCCGAAGTGCGAGGCAGCGAAGCTCCGGAGGAGTTCGTGCTGCTGAACGGGCATCTCGACGGCTGGCACTACGGCGTCGCAGACAACGCGACCGGCTGCGCGACCATTCTTGAGATCGCGCGCGCCTTCCAGAAGCATGCCGGTTCGATCAAGCGCAGCCTGCGGGCCGCGTGGTGGAGCGGACACTCGCATGGGCGTTACGCCGGATCGACATGGTACGCAGACACCTTCGCGATCGACATGGCGCGGAACTGCGTCGCGCAGGTCAACTGCGACTCGCCCGGCGCGCGCTGGGCGGAAACGTACAACCACCTGACGTGCATGAGCGAAGCCGAGCCGTTCGTGGACAAGGTCATCCGCGAGGTGACCGGCATCACGCCGGAGACATCGCGCCCGCCGCGCGCCGGGGACTATGCCTTTAACAGCATTGGAGTGTCGTCGTTCTACATGCTGTCGTCGACGATGACCGCCGAGAAGCGCGAGGAGATGGGCTACTATCCAGTCGGAGGCTGCGGCGGCAACATCCAGTGGCACAGCGAAGACGACAACATGGACATCGCCGACAGGGATAATCTCCTTCGAGACATCAAGATGTACAGCGCGTCAGTGTTGCGAGTCCTCAACGCTCCGCTTCACCCGTTCGACTGGCGCGTGACAACCGCGGATTTCCGTCGCCACCTGCAGTCATATCAGGAAGCCACGGGCAGCCTGTTCGACTTCGGGCCGTCATTCGCCGCTCTGAGCGCGCTGGATGCCGCGCTCGAAACGTTCTACGCACACGCGCCTTCCGTGAATAGCGCGGGGGATCCAGCCGCGAAGCGGTTCAACTTCGCGCAACGTCGTCTGGGACGGCTGCTGGTGCGGGTCAATTACAGTCGCATGAGCGAGTTCTGGCACGACCCGGCCATCAACGTGCCGCCCCTGCCCGACCTTGCGCCGGCGTTAATCGCCCCAAGAATCGGCGACGACATCCATCAGAGCGGCATTCTGCGGACACACCTGCAGCGCGGGCAGAACCGCCTGAACTGGACGCTGGAGCAGGCGCGCGAGGTCGTCGACGCCGCGGCGGGCTGAGCGAGGGGCCCCACCCCCACACCCGGAACTGGGAGAGGGGGTGGGCTGGAGGGTTGCTGCCGATCGCGTGCCCCGACCCGGCCCGGAGTTCTCTACTCCCTGGCGGCGGCTCGGCGGGCACGCGAGACGGCTGTCAGCCGCTCCAGCAGGCGCATGAGCTGGTCAGCCAGCAGCGCCAGGGCAGTGACGGCGATCGTCCCGGCCAGGATCATCGACTGATTGTTGCGGGTGATGCCGTTGAACAGCAGCGTGCCGAGGCCACCGGCATTGATCCAGGCGGTGATCGTGGCGAAGCTGATCGTCGTGACGAGCGCGATGCGCACACCGGCAATGATGACCGGCAGCGCCAGCGGAACCTGCACGTTCAGCAGCACCTGCCAGCCCGCCATGCCCATGCCGCGCGCCGCTTCCAGCGCCGCCGGGTCGACGCCCCGCAGGCCGGTGGCGATGTTGCGCACCAGGAAGAGCTGGGCATAGGCCGCCAGCACGATCACGGCCGGCGTGCGGCCCAGCCCGACCAGCGGGATCAGCAGCGCGAGCGCCGCCAGGCTGGGGATGGTGTATATCGCGCCCAGCAGCCCGAAGATCGGCAGTGACGCGGCCGTGAAGCGGGCGGCGACGATCCCCAGCGGAATCGCGAACAGCAGCGCGATGGCCACCGCCAGCAGCGTCATCTCCAGGTGCTCGACCGTCAGATCGAGCACGCGCGCGCGCTGGTTGATGAGGTAGTCGAGGTTCATGACGGGGCCGCGGGAGCCGCATCGACCACGCCCGCCCTCTCGATGGCCGCCATATCGAGCGTGCCGGCAGGCTCGCCGCCGGCGCCACGCACGATCAGTCGCTCGGCGCGTCGCTCCAGCAGCAGGCTCAACGCCGCGCGCAGATCCGCGGCGCGCTCGATCGACGGGAGCGAGCCGGGGATGGGCGCGCCGTCCAGCGGCCGCATCGCCAGCTCGACCGGCAGCAGGCTCAGCCTCCGCAACACGTCTCCCGCTCCGACCAGATCGCTGACGAACTCGTCTGCCGGGGACATCACGATCTCCAATGCCCGGCCATACTGCGCGACCCGCCCGGCGCGCATCACGACGATGCGGTCCGCCAGCCGCACAGCCTCCTCGATGTCATGGGTCACGAACAGGATCGTCTGGCCCAGCCGCTCGTGAATCTGGCGCAGCTCCACTTGCAACCGGGAGCGGGTGATGGCGTCCAGCGCGCCGAACGGCTCGTCCATCAGCAGCGTCGTCGGGTTGCCGGCAAGCGCGCGCGCCAGCCCAACCCGCTGCTGCTGCCCGCCGGAGAGTTGCGCCGGGTAGCGGCGACGGTACTCGCGCGGCGGCAGGCCGACGAGCTCCAGCAGCTCGTCGACCCGCCGCGCGACGCGCCCCCGGTCCCAGCCCAGCAGCTTCGGCACGACGGCGATATTGTCGGCGATGCGCATGTGCGGGAACAGGCCCGTCTGCTGGATGACGTAGCCGATGCGGCGGCGCAGCAACGTCGCGGGCAGCCGCCGAATCGAGGTCCCGTCGAGCAGGATGTCGCCGCTCGTCGGTTCGTAGAGCCGGTTGACCATCTTCAGCAGCGTCGTCTTGCCGCAGCCCGACGGACCAAGCAGGACGACGATCTCCCCCGGCTCGATGTCCAGCGTCACATCGTCGACCGCGGGCGCGCCACCACCTGCGAAGCGCTTGGAGACATGCTCAAAGCGGATCGCGCTGGCGACAACGTTGGGGGGTGGCTGGTCGATGGCCGGTTCCTTTCGGGCGGAGGGCCGAGGGATGAAGGCCGGGGCGGGGGTGGCGCGGCCGTTCCCCCGGTCCTCAGCCCTCGCTACACGCTACTCACCCAACAGGCCGTGCTCCTCCAGGAAGACGCGGGCGACGTCCTCGGGCTCCTGGGCGTCCGGGCCGTCGACCTGCCAGTTGAGGCCGGCCATGACCTCGCCGGTCAGCAGCGGGGCCAGCTCGTTGAGGATGTCAGCCAGCTGCGGGTTCGCGTCCAGCGTGTCCTGCCGGACGACCGGCGCGACGTGGTACGGCGGCCACAGCCCCTGGTCGTCCTCCAGCACGACCAGGTCATAGCCCTGGATCTGTCCGTCGGTGCCGAAGGCCAGCACGACCTCCGCCTCGTCGTTCAGGAGCGCCTGATACTTCAGGCCGGGATCCAGCACGATGATCTCCTGGAAGCTGAAGTCGCCGTACGCCTGCCGCAGGCCGACCAGACCATCCTCGCGCTCCTCGAAGTCCGGCACGGCGGCCAGCCGCAGCTCGGAGGCCATTTCCACCATCTGAGAGATGGTCGTCAGGTCATGCTCCTCGGAGAACGCACGCTTGACAGCCAGCGCCTGCGAGTTGTTCATCGGCGCCTGGTCGAGCCAGACGAGATCGAACTGCTCCTGGTACGCCTCGCTGACCACCTCAAAGACCTCGTCCGGGTCGGACATCGTCTCGCGTTCCAGGATGGCCAGCAGGCCGGTGCCGGTGTATTCCGGGTAGAGATGAATCTCGGCGGAGAGCAGCGACTGGTGCGCGATGGCGGTGCCGCCGAGATTCAGTCGCCGCTCGACGGTGAAGCCGCGCGCCTCCAGCAGCTGCGCGTACATCTCGCCGAGGATCAGCTGCTCGGTAAAGTTCTTGGAGCCGATGATGATCGTGCCGCCGCCGGGGACGGCAGCCCCCGCCGTCGCCGTGGGATCGTCATCCTCGTCGCCACATGCGGCGAGGATGGGAAACATGAGCGCGACGAGGGCGATGAGGAGTCCGAATCGAAGCTTCACGCGTATCGTCCTTTCCTGACCGTCTCCACGGACATCGCATGGCGCGGGGCGAATGACGTCCATTCGAGCCCGCGCCCGTACCTGGTTTACGTCGCCGGGGGCGTTACGAGTCTCTCGACGCCGCTCAAGATCGCCTCCGCCGCGAGGGCCAGCAGCGCGACCGGGACGGCGCCGACCAGCAGCAGTCGGTAGTCGACGAGCGTGATCCCGGAGAGAATGAACGTCCCTAGACTGCGCACGCCGATGAACGCGGCGAGCGTTGCGCTGGCGATGACCTCGACTGAAGCAGTTCGTATGCCAGCGATCACGACCGGCAGAGCCAGCGGGAACTGCACGCGGGTAAAGACCTGCAGCTGGTTCATGCCCAGACCGCGCGCGTTCTCCAACACGGCCGCGTCGACGTTGCGCAGCCCCGCGTCGGTGTTGACGATGATTGGCGGCCCCGCCAGCAACACCAGCGCGACCAGTGCCGGCCGGAAGCCGGTCCCCAGGTATGGCAGCAACAGCAGCAGCACCGCCAGGCTGGGCACGACGCGCGCGGCGCCGACCACGGCCACCAGCGGCGGACCCGCCCGGCGAGCGCGGGAGGCGAGCGCGCCCAGCGGCACGAAGATGCCGATTGCCAGCAGCAGCGCGCTCAGGCTTAAGCGCGCGTGCACGCTCAGCGCGTTGGTGAAGCGCGAGGGATTATCGGCAATGTACTGGAGCGCGTCGCCCAGCAGCCCCATCTGCCTCCTCGAACCGGACGGCAGCTTACGGCAGGGCCGGAGCCCGCCTGGCGCGCAGTGTCGCACGACACACGCCACGCGTGTCACTTCACGTCGGAGGCGCGTTCAGGTCAACACGCGGTGATCGCGGACGAGGGCGCAGGCGAATGCGGGGGTGGCGCCCGTAACAGGACCGATTACGCGTTGACCAGCGGCCGCACCGTATGCGGCAACGCGCCGCGCGCGATGAGCACCTCATCGATCCGCGCCACGTGCTCGCGGTCGTGCCGCAGCAGGCTTTCCGCGAGGTCACGGATAGAGATGGCGCGGTTGTCGACATCACGGGCGGCGCGGCGCCAGGCGTCGGGGGGCAGCTCTATCAGCAACGACAGCGTGCTGTGGCGCAGGCGCCGGAACTGGCTCATGACGATGAACACGGAGTCATGCGGGTCGTAGACCACGCCGGTGTTGAGCGTGGCGTGGCGGAAATCCGGGACCTCGCTGGTCGCCATCAGGTGCAGCTTGGCGAAGGCCACAGCCTCATGGTCCCGCAGGTGGGCGATGATGTCACGCACCGACCACTCGCCACGCGCCGGCGCCCGGTTGACGAGCGACTCGTCCCGCTGGGGAGAGATGCGCTTCGCGACCAGGTTCAGCGTCTGCGTCAGGGCGACGATCAAGCGTTCGTTCTCGTCCATGTCCCTCTATCCCCGTCAATCGTCAGGCGCGCGGCGCGGCGACTGGAGCCCGACGCCATTGTAACGTGTGCATCTGCCCCTGCCCTGCCGCCGTGACCGTCAGTCGTGCTGGAGCAGCTCTTCGAGCTGGCGCCGGTGTGTGGCGTCGTGCTCCGCCGCGTGCGCGGCGCACCACAGCACCGTCTGATCGCCAAGCTCGGCGTGATGTCCCCGCCGGTGCCAGCGCGGCGCGTCGAGGTCGTTGAGCAACTCGACGAAGTGGGACCGCTGCCGCGCGAACTCATCCAGCGCGACGCGCGGCTGCTGCTTGTCGTACTCGCGCTCGATCGGCCAGAGGGACTCGTCCACCGCGGGCATGAACGGCTCGTCCTCGGTCAGGATGCGGCCCACGCGCTCCACGTACAGCTCTTCAATATCCCGCAAGTGGCAGAACACCTCGACCGCGCCCCAGCCCCCATCGGGCGCCGCGCGGACCAGGATCGCGTCCTCGCAGCCAGCGATAAGCTCGCGCAGATAGCCCGGGAACTCGCGCAAATCATCGAGCATCTGCTCGATGTCGTCGGAGTCGATCATGACGCTCCTGTTCTTGCCTTGTCGAGATCCCAACCAACGGTCGACGTCTCCCACTGCGGCTCACCGGCCTGGGCGGTCTCGTCCAGATGCAGCGCGGTGGCGACGGCGGTGCGCGCCAGGGCGGCCGTCGCGTCGATGAGCGGGGTCTTGACGTGTCGCTGCTGCAAGGCTATCGGAATCTCGGTGCAGGCCGCCAGGATCACGCCCGCGCCCCGCTGGGCGAGGCGCTCGCACGCCTCCACCAGCAGCGCCGTCGCCGCGCTGGTATTGCGCCCTGCCTTGATCTCGTCGATCGCGGCCGACACGCAGCGCCGTTGCGTGTCGGCCTCGGGCACGATCGCGTCGAGACCGCGATGCCGAAAGGCCCGCTGGTACATCTCGGAGGCGATCGTGCCGGATGTCGCCAGCAGGCCGACCACGCCTGCCTGCCCGTGCAGCGCCTGCGCCTCATCCGCAGCCGCGTCGATCATGCTGAGAATCGGCCGGTCAACCGCCGGCCGCACGGCGTCGAGAAAGGCGTGGGCCGTGTTGCAGGGGATGACGATGAAATCGGCGCCCATGTCCGACAGCGCCCGGGCGCCGGCCACCAGCCACGGCGTGGGGTCCTCCCCGCCCTGCAGCAGCGCCGCGCTGCGGTCCGGCACGCGGGGATCAGCGTAGATGAGCACCGGAATGTGATCCTGATCGCGGGCGGCCGGGGTAATCTCGATAATCTTGCGGTACAGGTCGGCGGTTGCCAGCGGCCCCATGCCGCCCAGGATGCCGATCACTGCCCGCCGGTCGGGGTCGTCGTCCAGGTCGAAGAAATCGTGGGCGGCCGGCGCCGCCAGCGCGTCCCGGTCGCGCGCCCGGTCGCTGCTTTCCGAGCCGCGCATCGCGATCGTTGGTTGCCGCGCGCCGACCGGGCGCCAGGCTGTCGCGTGGGAACCGGGCTGCTGCTCCCCGAGCGTGGCAACGGTCCGCCCACGACGGCGCAGGCTGGACAGCCACGGCAGCCGCTCGGCGTACACCTCGACGCCGATGTCCTCGTAGCCATCATCAGCGACCCGGTAGGCGCGCATGTCCGCGGCGCCGTGCAGCAACGAGACGATGATCATCAGCGCGTGGGGCCAGTTGGCCTCGCGGATGTCGGTTGTCGACGGCACCGGCGCGGAGCGCGGGTGCGAATGGTAAATGGCGCCGAGCCACCAGCCGTTGCGGTCCATCTCATCGACGGCGCGCAGCACTTCCAGATCGTCCATGCGGTAACGGTTGTCGCTGCGCAGCACGTTGGTGCCGGGGTACACCTTGACGGGCAGGTCGTCGTCAAAGGCGATCAGCCCGCATCCCTCCTCGTCGAGTGTGGCCTGCAGGTGCTCGACGATGTGCAGGTACAGCCGGCGCTCGATGCGAAACGGGCCAACGTCGCTGCGCGCGGCATCGGACGGCGCGGAAAACTCCGAGCTATCCGAGCGACCCTGAATGAAGCGCGGGGATCGGCGACGCGTCGCGTCGTGCATGTGTCAGTGCCTGCCGTGCGTGGCTCCAGCGGGGAACCCGTGAGCGAGAGACGACCATTGGTGAGACGCCAACCGCGAACATCTGACACGCCCGGGCCGGCCGACCACCGCCGTGCGGGTGCGGCATCTCTCCAGAATCGATATTATAGCAATCCGCTCCAGCTCGTCTTGGCGGCCGTCATCCGGCAGTGACGACAGGCCCTCAGCACTCATGAGCAGTCGGTGTGTGCTTGCCATGTGCGCCCTCTGGCGGCGCCACGCGACGGGGAATACGCCCGGTAGCCCCGCGAGGAACGCCCGGGCGCATGCGTCAGCGTCACACGGCGCGGAAGGATCGCTCCAAAGCCTGACCGGCGCCCGGCACGACGGCCCCAACGAGACGCCGCGCGCGATCCACCGGTGTTGCGTTCCGGCCGAGGCGCGTCAACTGTGCTCGGGCCGCCTGTGCGACGGCCACACCTTCTCGATCAGCCGCAACAGCTCATCCACGTCGAACGGCTTCGCGAGAAAGCCGACGATGCCGCGCGCGTGCCGCAGCCGCCGTCCTCGCGGATCGGCCGTGAGCAGCACGACCGGCGCGGAGCGGCCGGACCGGCGCATCTCCCGCAGGAAGCCTTCGCCATCCATAGCCGGCAGGTTGAGATCGAGCAGAATGAGCGACGGCCTGCGGATCTTCAGTTGCCGCAAGGCAGAAGCTCCATCGGCTACCGCGATCGCGGGGTATCCCTCGATGTCCAGCAGTTCCAGCAACAGCTCGCGGATCACCGGATCATCCTCAACGATCAGTATGGGCGCGTCGACCATGTCCCCCTGCCCGCTCCAGATCTGACACTCGGCGTCGTCCGCGCGACACGATCGGCAGGCCGCGCGCGCAGCGCGTGACGGCATGGCGCGTCCAGCACCGGAACCGCGCCCTTCGTCAAGCCTTCCTGAATCATCGCATCCTGAAGACGGATCGTTACCCCCGCGCATCAAACCGTGCGAAGGCAGCGTTCAGCCTGCCCCTGAACCTATAACGGGTTCGCAACCACCCCCAGCAACATGAGCAGGATCACGATCAGGATGACGGCTACGACAGCCATGATGACCAGATTCAGCGTGCGTTCAGGACTCATCTGCGCGCCTTTCTACCGTCGCGACCAGCGCCCGGTCTGACCGGGACAGCGCAGAGGCTATGCCACGTCGCGCGCGCAGCGCATCGACGGCGCGCAGTCGTGACGTATTGCCTATCGCCGGTAGCCGGCGTGACTCGTAGGATCAAGCCACGGCGAACACAAGTTGGGTGAAGGTGCGGAGAGCGTCAGTGTCACTATGGAAAACGTGGGCCGCGTTCGTTGCGGTCCTGCTTGTCGCCGCCGGCTGTAGCGTCGATGGCGGCATGAGCCAGTCGCAACTGAACGCAACGGCTACCCGCTCGGCGGAGGTCGGCGAGCTGGCGACAGCGCGCGCCGTCAGCTCACACACCCCTACCCCCACCCCGACTGCGACTCCGACGGCGACCCCGTCGCCCACTCCTGCTCCAAGCCCGACCCCGACGGCAACGTCCACTCCGACGCCGACGCCAACACCCGCCGGACCGGGCGCCCACAATATTCCGCGCGAGCGACAGGTCGTTCTCAACACGTCAGGGCGCGGCTGGGACTACGAGGACCCGACCGGGGTCACCGCAACCTTCATCGACGGTGAGCTGCGCGTCCGCATCGACGAGCTGCTGGACGACGCGTACTGGAATGAAACCTACGCACAGACACATTTCGATCACTACGCCGACGTGAGTGTCAGCGTCGATGTGCGGCTGGTCGAGGGCGCCGGGTACTCGCAGGCCTGTCTCATCATGCGCGCGGATCCCAACTGGGAATCGATGCACGGATACCATCTGTGCCTCGACACAATCGACGAGCAGCCCCTGCCGTTCTTCGCCGAGATATCATGTGACGGTCGGGGCTGGGACATTCACGACGTGGACCTCGCCCCACGAACCACCGCCGTCCAGTCGGTCGGAGAGTGGAACACGCTCAAGATCGTGGCCCACGAGGGTCAGTTCTGGTTTCTCGTGAACGATGTGCTGGTCGGGACGGGCATGCACGACGGCCCGCTGATGGGAGCGGTCGGCATGTATGTCGTGGCGGAGGACGACGTGCCGGTAGAGTACGCCTTCCGCAAGCTCACGGTGCGCGCCATTGCGGACGACAGCGACCCTGGCGTCGAGCCAAAGATGTACCGCTTCTACACCTACCAGCAGCCCTGCGACGACGCGGTGTAGCGTCGCCGATCAGGAGCGGAGGCCGGTGGAGTCAGACGAAAACATCGGCCACGGGCAGGCGGAAATCAGGCAGGACATCGCCACCGTCGAGCGTGTCGTCCTCGTAGAGGACGCGGGCCGTGCGGTCCTGTGTGTACACCGTTACCATGCGCTTGCTGGGTTGGACAACCCAGATCAGCCGCACGCCCGCGTCGAGGTATTCACGCACCTTGTCCAGCACATCGGCGACGGTATCGGACGGCGAGACGACCTCGACGGCAAGGTCCGGAGCGAGCGCGAGGAAGCACCCCCATTGCTCTTTGGGCGGCAGCCGGTCGGCGCGCACGAAGGAGACGTCGGGGATGCGCACGGTGGCTGGGTCGGATGTCAGAATGTACGCGCCATCCGCTCCGGCGACGCGTCCCAGCGCATGCGGGCGCGCAAACACAATAAGAGCACTGACGATCGTTGCAGCAATGCTGCTGCTGTTGAAGCTCGACAGCGGTAGGCGGACCAACTCCCCTTCGTCCAGCTCGTAGCGGAAGCCGTCGTCCGGCATTGTCGCAAGGTCATCAGCCGTCAGCATTGTCAGGTTGTGCGGTAACGAAGCTGTCATGACGGTCCCCAGTCAGCGTATGGATTCAGCGTCGTCGATTGACAGCCCACTGATACACCGAATCGGGCGTACAATGCCGCGCGAGTCACGACTCTGGCGCGGCGCTCACCCACCAGCAGACTCCTCACGCGCTGCCCGGGCCCGCGCCCGCAGGTGGGTGGCGTAGTCAGCCAGATGCTTCGACAGGTCCTCGCCGAAGCCGGAGATGGTGACCATGGTGGTCTTTGCCTTGCCGACGTTCGGCTGCACGAGGATCTCGGCGTTGACACGGGGCAGCGCCCCCTCCCGCTTGCCCATGACGAACACCTGATTGGGGCGGCCGGTGCGGCCGGAACGGTAGCCACGCTCGGTAAAGAACGCCACGGCGTCATCCAGCACCTCGTTGGCAGAATCCCGCGAGACGGCCTTGCGCTGAAACGCGGTGCGGTTCATCTCGGCGGTGACGCGGGCGCGTTCGTCGCTCATTGGGAGGGGCCGAGGGATGAGGGCCGAGGGCCGAGGGACACGGGGTTGGAGGGGCGGCTGCCAGTTACGGGCCGTGCGGTCCGACCGGGAGGCCACGTTGGGCCTCCCCTGCGCGTCCGGTTGCCAGTCACGGGCCGTGCGGTTCGACCGGGAGGCCACGTTGGGCCTCCGCTGCGCGTCCGGCTGCCAGTCAGGGGCCAGGCGGTCCGACCGGGAGGCCACGTTGGGCCTCCCCTACTCAACAACCCAGGCCTCGCCGGGCTGGAGGATGACGCATTTTGAGGTGGTCTGCTCTTCGAGCTTCTTCTTGAACTCCTCGGGGTCCTGCTGGATGGGCGGGAAGGTGTTGTAGTGGCACGGGACGACGTGCTTCGGACGGACGAACTTGGCGGCGCGCACGGCGTCGTCCGGACCCATGGTGAAGAAGTCGCCGATGGGGAGGATGGCGACGTCGATGCCCTCGTCGCCGATGAGCTGCATGTCCAGGAAGAGGGCGGTGTCACCGGCGAAGTAGAAGGTCTTGCCGCCGAAGCGCACGATCATGCCGGCGGGCTGACCGAGCGGGCCGCCCTCGGAGTGCGACGACGTGTGCCACGCGGGAGTCAGCTTCACCGTGCCGCCGTCGAACTTCGCCGTGCCGCCGTAGTTGGGCGTGATCGTCTCGCAGCCCTTGCTGCTGAGGTAGCTGGACAGCTCCACCTGCGCCACGACGGGGGCGCCGGTGCGATCGGCCAGCTTAACGGTGTCGCCGACGTGGTCGTCGTGGGCGTGAGTGACGAGGATCGTGGTTGGCTCGATGTCCTCAACCTGGATCGTGGAGGACGGGTTGCCGGTGATGAAGGGGTCGATCGCCAGCAGCTTGCCGTTGGATTCGAGTGTGAAGGCGGAATGGCCGATGTAGCGCAGGGTGATGGGCGGCTGCTCGGTGGTGGGCTGTTGGGAGGCGGTCATGCGGGGTCCTTTCGTGTGTTGGGTCGGGACGCGGGATGCGGGACGCGGGACGCGGTCGGAACGGGGTCCGCGCGTCAACGGCGCATCCGGAACCAAGTCAGCAGTATCCATTCCCAATATACAGCAGCCACCGCAGACCCACCGCGTCCCGCGTCCCGCATATCGCGTCCCGACTCACTCCCGTTCGTAGACGACCCGCCCGTCCGCGACCGTCATGTCCACCTCGACCTGGCCGATGTCGCCGGGGTCGATGGCGGCGATGTCGGTATTAAAGACGACGACGTCGCCGAGCTTGCCGGGGGTCAGCGTGCCCTTGACGCGTTCCTCGAAGGAGGCGTAGGCGCCGTTCCAGGTGTAGGCTCGCACCGCCTCCTCCAGCGAGATCGCCTCCTCGGCCCAGATGACGTCGCCTTCCTCACTGCGGCGGGTCATCATCGTCTGCAAACCGAGCACCGCGCTCGTGCCCACCACCGGCGCGTCGGTCGAGGCGGCGGCTACGATGCCGTGCTCGTAGAAGGTGTTCATGCCGTAGGCGTAGCGAATGCGCTGCATGCCAAGGTTCTGGATGTAGGCGTTCTTGAAGGCGTAGAGAAAGGTCGTGCCGGGGATCGGGACGGCGCCGATGCGCTTGATGCGCTGCACCATGTCGTAGTCGATGATGGAGCAGTGCTCGATGCGGTGCCGGTGGTCCTTGCGGGGTTGCTGCCGCAGGGCTTCCTCGTAGGCGTCCAGCAGCAGCTCGATGGCGCCGTCGCCGATGGCGTGGGCGCAGCACTGGAAGCCCGCTTTGTGGGCCCGGATGAAGCGCTGCTTGATGGCGTCGGTGTCCTCGTCCATCCACAGGCCGAGGTTATCGGTCTCGCCTTCATAGGGCTGGCGCATGCGCGCCGTGCGGCCGCCGATGGAGCCGTCGATGAAGAACTTGGCGGGGCCGATGCGCAGCCACTCATCGCCGAAGCCGGTCGTGATACCGAGGCTCACGAGATGGTCGAGCATCTCGTCGATCATCATCATGAGGTAGGTGCGCACCGGCAGGCGGCCCTCGTTGCGCAGCTCGATGTACGCCTGCATGAGGGTGTTGTCGTAGATGCCGGCTTCGGCAACGCTGGTGACGCCTTTCGAGAGGAAGTCGTGTCCGGCGGCGATGAGGGCGTCCTTGCACATCTCCACGGTGGGCTGCGGCATTGCGTTGCGCACCATCGACTGCGCCGTCTCACGCAGTACGCCGGTCGGCTCGCCATGCTCGTCCCGGTCGATCGTGCCGCCCTCGGGGTCCGGCGTGTCGCGGGTGATGCCGGCCGCCAGCAACGCCAGCGAGTTGACGGCGGCGATGTGGCCACAGGCCCGCACAACGATGACCGGATTGTTCGGCGAGACCGGGTCGAGATCGTGCCGCGTCGGGTGACGCTGGTCGGCCAGACGGGCCTGGTCGTAGCCCCGCCCCATGACCCACTGACCGTCGGCCACCTCCTGCACGCGCGCCGCGATGGCACGGACAATGTCAGCGATGGCAGTGTTCGGCGGGGTGGCGGCATTCACGTTCTGCATGGCAAAACCGACCCAGACGGGATGGCAGTGCGCGTCGTTCAGCCCTGGCGCGATGGCCCGGCCGGCCAGGTCGACCACCCGCGTGCCGCTCTGCTGCCAGGCGAGGGCGTCGGCGTCGGACCCGACGGCGGCGATCTTCCCCTGCCGAATCGCCGCGGCGGTCGCGCTCGACCGCTCCAACTCGCCGGTGATGATCCGGCCGTTGATGAAGATGATGTCGCCGACCGGCGATTCGTGGCTCCACTCGTACACGCGTTTCCCTCTCCCGTCGTGGCGTCTGATGTCTGGGTGATCTTACGTTAGAGGGCCGAGGGATGCGGGCCGGAGGCTGGTGGAGGTTATGTAAGGCCGCCAAGTGTCGGTGTATGGGTTTGGCGGTCTAACTTTGGCTATGTCAGTATTGTCTCGGCGCGGAGGAACCCCTCCCCCGGCCCCTCCCCGGCGCGGAGAGGGGAGAATGCGAGCCCGTTTTACCAGCGGGCGCCCATCTGCTCCAGGATGGCGATGCCGTTCCACTCCCCGGCCCGCTCGACGATCAGGCCGTGGCGGATGGTCAGGGTTTCGATGCCGCGGAAGGTGACGCGGTTGCCGGTCGGCTCGACGCCGAGGAATGGTCCGCGATGCGTGCCGGTAGCGGTCCAGCGCACGGCGACTTTGCTCTGCTCGGTGTCGATGATGAGGTCGTCGATGGTCGTGTGGAAGTCGGGGAAGGCGGCGTAGAGGTCGCGGATGCTCTGGGCGTTGTCGTCGCGCGTGCCGCGCTCGCGAACGGGGCTGCTGAAGTCGACGAAGTCCTGCGCGTAGAGCCCCTTCGTCGCCTCGGCGTCACCCTGCTGCCAGCCTAGCTCGACCCAGCGGCGGGCGATGGCTTCCAGTTCCTCCCGGATAGCGTTTGTCATAGGGCCTCCCGACATGCTGCTGCGCGCGCTCCGCTGTGTCACCACGATTTATCGTACAATTCTCACAAAATAGACGAAATGGAGCATGGAATGGCGACGGTGACCGCGAGCGACCTACGACGATGCCTCAGCGACGTGCTTGGCCGTGTGCAGTACGGAGGAGAACACGTGGCCGTCACCCAGCACGGGAGGATTGTCGCGGTGCTCGTGTCAGCAGAAGACTTCGAGCTGCTTCGAGCGATCGAGGACCGCGTCGATCTGGAGGCCGCGCTCAAAGCGACCCGCGAGGCGGAGGAGCACGGGTATGTCGATTGGACCGGGCTCAAGTCCGAGCTCACGCCATAGACGATGCCGCCTTACACGATCCGGCTGACACCCGCCGCCGCCCGGCAGCTTCGATCACTGCCACCACAGACACGCGTTCGTGTCGTCGCCCGGATCGACGCGCTGGCGGTCGATCCCCGGCCCCCAGGCTGCGAGAAGCTGCAGGGAAGCGAGCGGCACCATCGTGTCCGTTCGGGCGATTACCGCATCATTTACCGCATCGACGACGCAGAGCTCATCGTAAGCATCGTCCACATGGGACACCGTCGGGACGTGTACCGGCGCTTTGACGGATAGCAGGGACGGAATCCCGCAGCACTTCAGTTCCTGGGAATCATCCCTCGTCCCGCAGCCGCTCCAAGCCGTCGAGGATGAGGTCCAGCCCGAACTGGAACTGTCCCGTGCCGTCGTGGCTTGACTCATCGAGGTGCTGGTGAATGTGCTCGACGACATAGGGGAACTCATCGACCGGTAGCCGCTGGAGGAACTTCGCGGCGAGGTC
>DATKCN010000220.1:0-3008 GCA_035513175.1 Thermomicrobiales bacterium | reverse complement strand
GCCGCGCGGCCGGTCCCGATGCGCGCGCAGAAAGGCGAACTCGATCGCCAGCCCGGCGCCAACCGAGACGAGGATCAACGCCCAGGACGCCAGCGACAGCCCGGCAAGCATGGCGGGGATTATACGCCCGAGCCGCTGAGGCCGTGATAGCATTCGCCCTTCTCGACAACCGAAGGGACCTGATCTCGATGAATGCGCGTAGAGTGATGCCTGCGATGCTGCTGCTGTTCGTCGGCAGCGGGTGCGCGGCGCTGATTTACGAAGTCGTGTGGTTCCAGCTGCTGCAGCTGGTGATTGGTTCGTCGGCGGTCTCGCTGGGGGTCCTGCTCGGCACGTTCATGGGGGGCATGTGCATCGGCAGCCTTGGGCTGTCCCACGTGATTTCCGCCCGCGAGCATCCGCTCCGCGTCTACGCGTGGCTCGAGATTGGCATCGGGGCCATCGGGCTGCTGGTGCTCTTCGGCATGCCGCTGCTCGCGGGCCTGTACACGTCCTGGGCCGGCACCGGGGTGCTCAGCATCCTCATCCGGGGCCTGGCGGCCGCCATCTGCCTGCTGCCTCCGACGATTCTCATGGGCGCGACGCTGCCGGCGATCTCCCGCTGGGTGAAGTCCAGCCCTGACGGGGTCGCCTGGCTGGGCTACTTCTACGGCGGCAACATCGCCGGCGGCGTCCTGGGCGCCCTGGCGGCGGGCTTCTACCTGCTGCGCGTGCACGACGTGGCGATCGCGACCTACGCGGCCGTCGCCCTGAATCTCCTGGTCGGCGCCGTCGCGCTGGCGCTGGCGAAGGCCGTGCCCTACGCCGCCGCGAAGGCCGAGCCGATGGTCGCTCCCGAGCGCGCGGTCGGCGCCTGGGCGGTCTACGTGACGATTGCCGTCTCCGGCATGACGGCGCTGGGCGCCCAGGTGATCTGGACGCGCTCGCTCTCGCTCATCTTCGGCGCGACGACCTACACGTTCTCCCTCATCCTCGCCGTGTTCCTCATCGGCCTGGGCATCGGCAGCACCGTCGGCGCCGCGATGTCCGGCAAGCTCGAACGGCCCCGGCTGGCGCTCGGCTGGGCGCAGCTCCTCATCTGCGCCGCGCTCGCCTGGGCGTCCTACATGCTGACGGAGTCGCTGCCGTACTGGCCGATCAATCCGTCCATTTCGTCCGACCCGTGGTTCAACTTCCAGCTCGACTTCGTGCGCGCGCTCTGGGTCGTGCTGCCGGGGGCGATCCTGTGGGGCGCCAGCTTCCCGCTGGCTCTGGCGTCGGTCGCCTCGGGGGGCCGGGACACGGCCAGCCTCGTCGGCCGCGTCTACGCCGCCAACACGCTCGGCGCCATCATCGGCGCCGCGACTACCAGCCTCCTCTTCATCGTCTGGCTCGGCACGCAGCGCACCCAGCAGGTGCTCATCGTGCTCTCGGCGATGGCGGCGCTCCTCATGCTCGACGCCGCGGCGTCGGAATCGGACGCGAAGGCGGGGAAGGGCCGTTTCCGCCTTGCCGGCACGCTGATGCTCGTCGGCGCGATGGCCGCGGCCGTGCTGCTCGCCCGGAGCATCAACGACGTGCCGGGGCTGCTGGTCGCCTACGGGCGCTACGCCGCCACGCGCGTGGGCGAGGCGGACGTCATCTACAAGGGGGAGGGCTGGAACGCCTCGGTCGCCGTCACCCGGCTGCCCAACGGCATCCTCAACTACCACAACGCCGGGAAGGTGCAGGCGTCGAGCGAGCCGCAGGACATGCGGCTTCAGCGCATGCTCGGCCACATGACCACGCTCATCCCCAGGGACCCGAAGAACGTGCTCGTCATCGGCTGCGGCGCCGGCGTCACGGCCGGGGCCGTCTCGATCGATCCCCGCGTCGAGCGGCTGACCATCGCCGAGATCGAGCCGCTCGTGCCGCAGGTCGTCTCGAAGTACTTTGGCGAAGAGAACTTCTTCGTCGTCGACAATCCCAAGACCCGCATCGTGCTCGACGACGCCCGGCACTTTCTGTTGACGACCGACGAGACGTTCGACGCCATCACGTCCGACCCGCTCGATCCCTGGGTCAAGGGCGCGGCGATGCTCTACACCCGCGAGTTCTTCGAGACCGTGAAGTCGCGCCTGAACCCGGGCGGCGTGATGACGCTGTTCGTGCAGCTCTACGAAACGAACACGGAGGCCGTCAAGAGCGAGATCGCGACGTTTCTCGAGGCCTTCCCGAACGGCGTGGTCTGGGGCAACACGAACATGGGCGTGGGCTACGATCTGGTGCTGCTCGGCATGAAGGATCCGGTCCGGATCGACGTGGACTACGTGCAGGAGGTCCTCTCACGGGCCGACCTGCAGCCCGTGGCCCGCTCGCTCGGCGAGGTCGGGATGTATTCGGCGGTGGACCTCTTCTCGAACTACGCCGGCACCCCCCGCGACCTGGCGCCGTGGCTCGTCGACGCCCAGATCAACCGCGACCGGAACCTCCGGCTGCAGTACCTGGCAGGCATGGGCGCGCACCTCTACCGCAGCGACATCATCTACGCCGACATGCTGCGGTACGCCAGCCCGTATCCCGACGACCTGTTTGAAGGCTCCGAGGAGACGCTCGCGCAACTGCGGTACGGCATCCGCCGGATGCAGGGACGCTACTGACGGGCGCGAGGCAACGGAGGGGACGGAGGTAACGGAGATTTTTTCACCACAGAGGAACGGAGATAACGGAGGTTTTTTAGGTTTTCTCCAAAAAAGAATTCCTCCGTTTACTCCGTTCCTCTGTGGTTGAAAATCCTCCGTTGTCTCCGTCCCCTCCGTAGCCTCTACGCCCCGCCCGGGACGGTCACCGTGTTCCGGCTGCGGACCTGGGCGCCGCGCGCGGAGACGTTGACGGTCACGCGGCGGGTTTTGCCGTCGCGCTCCGAGTCCAGCGGCGCGATCGCGAGCAGGTAGTACGCCGACGTCTCGCGCAGCACGCGGTCGAACGCCGTGTCCGCTTCGGTCGCCACCTCGAACATCTGCCCGCCGGCGGCGCCGGCCAGCATCCCC
>DATKCN010000219.1:0-8247 GCA_035513175.1 Thermomicrobiales bacterium | reverse complement strand
ACGCCCTCGAACAGGCTGGCCAGCACGTGGCCTTTGCCGGTCATGTTCCGGTCGTGGCCCACGAACCACAGCGGCGTCATGACGCCCCAGTCCATCGGCAACACACTCTGGACGCGGTTCGAGCCGCCGTAGCCCACCTGCGCCACCGGGACGCCCCTGGCGCGGGCGCGTTCGGCGATAGCGTCGGTGAGCGGCAGGTCGAAGGGCACGTTCATCTCGACGGTGCGGCCGCCATAATGCAGCGTGCCGGCCCCACGGGCGCAATCGGCCAGCGACACGAAGCCGTTGACGCGGATGCCGTGCGGGCCGGTGATGAAGACAACCTCCGGCCTGGCGGCGGCGAAGTGGCGGCCCATCTCCTGCATCGCCTCGCGCGTCTTCATCCCGCCTTCGGCGTCGTCGCTGAGCTCGGGAATGACTGGGAATCCATGCGGCGCAACCGCGCCAACGACGATTGGCATTGTTCCTCCGTGTGATGCGAGATGCGTGATCCTGTGACCCTGAGTAGTTGACCACAGGGGTCTTGTCATGGAACTCGCCCCCCGGCTGTCATCCTGAGCGGAGTGCAGCGAAGCGGAACGCAGTCGAAGGACCTGCTCCGCTGCCGACAACGTGGCGTCGAGTAGGTCCTTCGACTCCACGGAGCCTGCCCTGAGCGAAGCCGAAGGGTTGCGCTCAGGATGACAGATCACAGGGGCGCGCACGATGACAAGATCACTGTGGCCGTCTACTGAGTCCTGCCACGCCTGACAGGGCCATGGTACGACATCGGAGCCGGTGGCGGTCTGCTATTCTCCCATCGCGCACTACGAATCACGTGGAGGAACAATGTGGCACGGTGGAGCCATTCCCGAGCAGATCGACGTGCTGGTGATTGGCGGCGGCACGTCCGGCGCCGCGCTGGCGGGCATCGTGGCGCGGGACACGAGCCGCAACGTGCTGCTGCTGGAGGCGGGGCCGGATTATGGGGCGTTGGCTGACGGGCGCTGGCCGGCCGATCTGCTGGAGGCGCGCACGATCCCGTTGACACACAACTGGGGATATGAGGGGATCGCGCACGCAGCTCAGATGGCGCCGATTCCGTACAGCCGCGCCCGGGTGATTGGCGGCTGTTCGGCGCACAACGGCTGCGTTGCGTTGCTGGGCCATCGTCGCGACTACGACCACTGGGCGGAACTGGGCAACACGGGCTGGGACTGGGAATCGGTCGCGCCAGCGTTCGAGCGGGCCAAGCGCGGGCTGCGGGTGCGCGAGGTGGCGGACGAGGAGCTGACGCCGTTCCACCGCGCGTTCGTGGAGGGCGCGGTCGCGGCAGGCATACCACGGTCGATCGGGATGAACGATCCGCGCGAGACGGAGGGAGTCGCAGGCTCGCCGGTCAATGTGCATGACGGGATGCGCTGGAACACGGCGCTCGGTTACCTCGATCCGGTGCGCGGGCAGTCGAATCTGACAGTCATCGGGAACGCGCTGGTGGACTGCATCGAGACGCGGGACGGGCGAGCTATCGCGGCGCACGCAATCATCGACGGCGACGCGCGCCGGATCGCAGCAGGACGCATCGTGCTATCCGCAGGAGCGTACGGCTCACCAGGCATTCTGCTGCGCTCCGGCATCGGCCCGGCAGACGAGCTGCGCGCGCTGGGCATTCAGGCGGTCCACGACCTGCCGGGCGTGGGACGCGCGCTGGCGGACCATCCGGCAGCCGGGCTTATCTATCGTGGCTCGGACCGGCTCGACGCGGAGATGGACGAGTTCGAGCGAACGCGCTGGACGCCTGACGAGCAGGCGCTGCTGAAGACGCGCAGCGGCCGTTGCAAGGAGGCGTTCGACCTGCACCTGTTTTCGGTCATCATCCGGGATCCCGACACGGGCGAGCGGGGCTACTGGGTGTCGGTGTCGTCGGTGGCGCCAAAGTCGGTTGGGACGGTGCGGCTGGCGTCGACCGATCCGGCGGCTGCTCCGCTGATCGACCACGGCTACCTCACCGACGACGCAGGCGATGATCTCGAAGCGCTGCTGGACGGCATCCGGCTGGGGCGCGAGATCATGGCGCCGTCGTTGGCCAGCGGGCTGTTGGCCGAGGAAGTGACGCCTGGACCGGGCGCCGCGAGCCGCGCCGAGCTGATTGACTTCATCGAACGCACGGTCGGCATCTACTATCACCCGACCAGCACGTGCCGCATGGGGCCCGCCACCGATGCGGGCAGCGTCGTCAATGCGGACGGCAAGCTGCACGGGCTCGACGGCCTGTACGTCTGCGACGCCTCGATCTTTCCGGTCATCATGCGCGCGAACACGAACCTACCGGCGGCGATGGTCGCCGAGCACCTGGCGGAACGCATCGGAAGCTGATCGCGAGGGTGGTAGATATGCTGCATCACGCTGGACGCGCGGGGCGCCAGAGCGTCCGAATGGCGTTCGTGCCGGGGGAAGGCGCAGACGATGGGTGACGCGTCGGCTGCCGAGCTATACCAGATCATCCAGCAGCTCGCGGCGGATCGGTCCAGATTCGAGACAATCCTGCGGCAGCTCCCGCTCGCGGTGATCGTCGCCGACGCCCCGGACGGCCGCGTCGTGCTCCAGAACGAGCACGCCGAGCGCATCCTGCGGCACACGTTCTCAGACGACTGGCACGTCGACTCATACCGCTCGTACCAGGGCTACCGAAACGGCGGATCGCCGCTCGAGCCGGACGAATGGCCCCTGTCGCGCGCGCTCAAGCTCGGCGAGGTCGTCGAGGCCGAGGAAATCGACGTCATCCGTGGCGACGGCTCGCATGTCACGATTCGCGTCAATTCGGCGCCGTTGCGGGAAGCGGGAGGAGCCATCACGGGCGCCGTCGTCGTGTTCGACGACGTCACGGCGGGCCGGCGGAACGAAGCCGCGCTCGCATTCCTGACCCGGGCCAGCGAGCTGCTGTCGGCATCGCTCGACTACGAGACGACCCTCGCTAACGTCGTCGACCTGATCGTGCCCGGGCTGGCGGACTGGTGTGTCGTCGACATCGTGGATGATGTCGGAGCGATCCGGCGGCTGGCGATGAAGCATCGCGACCCATCGTTCGAGCCCCTGCTCGTCGAGCTGGAGGAGCAGTATCCACACGAGCCGGGCGCGGCGACTCCACCCATGAGCGTGATCCGGTCGGGCGAGCCGACGTTCCACCCGACGGTTGCGGCCGAGGGGGTCGAACGGGCCGCGCGCGGCGAGCGACATCGCGAGCTGTTGCGCCTGCTCGACATTCGCTCGTACATCTGCGTGCCGCTGATCGCCCGCAGCCGGTCGCTGGGCGCGATCTCGTTCGTGTACTCGTCGTCGGGCCGCGTCTTCGAGCCGGACGATCTGGCGCTGGCCCGCGAGCTGGCTGGGCGCGTTGCCGTGGCGATCGACAATTCGAGGCTGTTCGCGTCGGAGTCCGCGGTCGCGGCCGAAAACGCCCGGCTGTACCGGGAGTCGCAGAGCGCGGAGGCGCGGTACCGCGGCCTGATTGATTACGCGGGCGACACCATTCTCGTGTCCGACGACGAGGGACGCTTCCTCGACGTCAACCCCGCCGCCAGCGAGCTGCTGGGCTATAGCCGCGCGGAGCTGTTGACAATGGGGATAGCCGACCTGACGGCGCTCGGCAGCGCGTGGACCGCTGGCGAATTCGACAAGTTCATGGCGCAGGGGTACTGGACGGGCGAGCTGGACCTGCGGCGCAAGGACGGCGCGATCGTGCCGGTCGAAGCCAAGGCAACGGTGGTGTCGCTCGGGGCTGACGCGGTCTATCTGTCGGTCATCCGGGACATTTCACACCGCCGGGAGACGGAGCTGATGCAGCGCGAGTTCATGACGATCGTGACTCACGACCTGAAATCCCCGCTCACGTCGATCAAGGGGTTCGCCCAGCTCATGCAGCGCAGGCGAATGTACAGCGACGCGGCCGTCAACGCGATCGTCGGGCAGTCCCAGCATCTGGAGCGCCTGATCAACGACCTGCTGGACGCCGCGCGGCTCGAGGCCGGGCGCTCGGAGCTGCGCCGGGAGCAGGTCGACCTGACGGCGCTGGCACGAACCGTGGCCGGGTACAGCCAGGCGCTGACCCGCGGGCACGTGATCCGGGTCGAGCTTCCGGCAGGCGAGCTGCGGGGGCACTGGGACGGCGATCGCGTCTCGCAGGTGATACAGAATCTGCTCTCGAACGCGATCAGCTACTCCCCTGCCGGCGGCGACATCGTCGTGACGGTGGGTGAATCGAGCGCGTCCGGTGGGCGACGGGAAGCGTTCGTCGCGATTCAGGACAGCGGCATCGGCATTCCACCGAGCGCGCTCGAGCGCATCTTCGAACGCTTCTACCGGCACGACAGCGAGCACAGCGGCTCCAGGGGCCTGGGGCTCGGCCTGTATATCAGCCGCTCGCTGGTGGAGGCCCACGGCGGCAGGATCACGGTTTCCAGCGAGCCTGGATCCGGCAGCACGTTCCGGTTTACGTTGCCGGTTGAGGGGTGAGGGTGGGGGGACGCGCGGGTCTGGACGCGGGTCCCGTCGTATGATGCACACACTCGGTTCGGACGCAGGGAGGGAAGCACATGGCGTTTACGACGGCTGAGCTGGAGAACGCGAACAAGGGGTTTCACCCGATCCTCGCACAGGATCATCCGTACATCTTCATCGACTCGTGCATGCAGATATGGCCGGACGCCAACTTTCCGGAGGCGCACCGGCACGGTGTGACGTCGTATGCCGCGACGGCCTGGCGGCCGCACGCCAACGTCGAGCAGGCGATGGAAGAGGGCATGTTCTGGCATCTTGTGGCCCGGCAGAACCAGAACATCATCCTGGTCGAGACGGCGAAGGACATCCGCCGCGCCAAGAAGGAGGGCAAGACCTCGATCCTGATCGCGGCGCAGGGCGGCGACTTCATCGGCGACAGGCTGCACCGCATCGAAGCCTTCTACAAGCTGGGGCTGCGCATGATGCTGCCGGCCTACAACACGACCAACCTGATCTGCGACGGAGCGCTGGACCGCACCAGCAGCGGCCTGACGCGCTTCGGAGAGCTGGTGGTCGATGAGTGCAACCGCGTCGGGCTGTTGCTGGATTGCACGCACCTGGGCAAGCGGTCATCGCTGGAGATCATCGAGCGCAGCAGCGCGCCGTGCGTATTCAGCCACTCAAACCCGAACGGCGTCGTCCCGAACCCTCGCAACATCGACGACGACCAGATCACGGCCTGCGTCGCCAGGGGCGGCGTGATCGGGCTGGCGCCCTGGGGGCCTCTGGTGATGAAGGCGGACGCCGACCACTGGCCGACGGTGAACGACTTCATCGACCACGTCGACTACGTGGCGCAACTCGTCGGGAACACAGACCACATCGGCATCGGCACCGACATGTCGCTGGGCACCTACCCGGACCACGAGCACGACCCATGGGGCGAGCCAGAGTATCCGGACGTGGCTGGGCGCTACGGGCGGCTGATCACGAGTGATGTGCGCTCGCCGATGCGGGCGCTCGACGGCTGGTGGAACTACACGCAGGTGACGAACTTCATCGACCGCATGCTGGCGCGCGGCTACAGCGAGGATGACGTGCGGAAGATCCTGGGCGAGAACTACCTGCGGGTGTTCGAGCAGGTGTGGAAGTAGCGGGGAGCGGTTGGCGGGTAGCGGGGAGCGGATAGGGGCTGATTCCGGCGCCAGACTGCCGGCCTGTTGCGTGCGTGATGGATATGGAAAGGCGCGAACACGGTAGTGGCGCATGGCAATGCGCGACCAGACACCGGTCCCCTTCGAGCCACAAGGGCGAACTGGATGCCGGGCTGCCGATCCAGCGAGGCCTGCTTCCAGCCGGGCGCATTGCCATGCGCCCCTACGGCATCAAAGCGCCGTGCTGCCGGTTGACAATTCGTCTCGTCAATGTTTTGGAGTGTGGTGAATGGGCGTCTCCGAGTCGTTCTTGTCTCAGCTGCCGGAGGGCTACATGACGCGCGCCCCGACGCTGGACGATGTCGAGGCGGTTGTCGCGCTGGAGCGCGCCTGTGTGGCGGCCGGAGTCTCGACGGGGCCGTCGTCAGCTGTCGATCTGCGGCGGCACTGGGAAGACCCACACCGGCAGGATGGTGATGAGGACACGCTCGTCATCGCGCCGGATGGGCGCGTGGTGGGATATCTGGAGTATTTCCAGGCCGAGCCGTTTACCGACTTCGAGTTCGAAGCGTACGTCCATCCTGAGCACGCGGTGATCGCTGGCGCGTTGCTTGAAGCGGTCGAAGCAAAGGCTCGTCACAGCGCCCATCTGGCGCCGGACGGGGAGCGGGTTGTGCTGCTCGGGTATACGGTCAGCACAAGTCAGGACATGCAACGGCTGCTGTCAACGCGTGGGTTCGCGCATCACCGCGACGGCTTGACGATGGAAATTGAGCTGACCGAGCAGCCGCCCCAGCCTGTATGGCCGCCGGGGGTTGCCGTGCGTCGCTTCGTGCCGGGACAGGACGAGCGCGCGGTCTGGGAAACGCTCGAAGCGTCATGGCAGGATCAGTATGGCTATTCGCCGATGTCATTCGAGGAGTTCGTGTACTACCGCATCACGGCTCAGACGGACTTCGATGCGTCTCTGTGGCTGCTGGCGGTCGACGGTGAGGCGGTTGTCGGGATTCTACTGGGGCTGCCAGGCTCGAAGGGTATAGCAGACACTGGGCGAATCTCGGTGGTCGGCGTGCTACGCGAACATCGCAAGCGGGGCATCGGGCTGGCCTTGATGTACGAGTCATTCAACGAGTTCTGGCAGCGTAAGTACAGCAAGGTGAACCTTGGCGTCGACGCCAGCAGCCTGACAGGCGCGGACCGGCTCTACGAGCGTGCGGGCATGCGGGAGGTTGGGCGGACGGTGTCGTATGAGAAGGTGCTGCGGGAGTGAACGCCCTCACCCCCCCGGCCCCCTCTCCCAGTGCTGGGAGAGGGGGAGTCGTGAGATGCGTGGTCACCGGCGGGCGATGCCGATCAGATCGATGGCTGCGTTGACTGACTCGGAATGGATCGGGAAGTCGGCGGTCGTGATGGCGGTGACGGCGCTGTCGCTGCCTGCGTTCAGACGCCGGCGGACGAGGCGCGTGAGGCCGATGTGGAGGGGCTCCAGCAGACGCTTCGGGACGCGGCGATGCAGGCCAAGCGGGTCGAGACGCAGCAGACGCTGGACGATGCGATCGTTATTGGCGCGGTACTGGTTGACACGCTCGCTGCCGAAGACGCCTCGGATTTCGACAGCGTCGAACACGGTATGGAGCAGAGCCTGGAGCTCGTCGGGGCGGTAGTCGTGGACGTGATGCGGGTTGGGGCGTTCGCCGGCGACGAGCACGTTGGGGGTTGTCAGCAGCAGGGCGCCGCCAGGAGCCAGCACTCGACGAGCCTCGCGCAGGAACGAGCGGGCGTCGTGGAGATGCTCCAGCACCTGAAAGCAGGTGATGAGGTCGAAGGCGCCGTCGTCGAACGGGAGGCGCTCGGCATCGGAGGCGATGAAACGCAGGCGGTCAGATAGCGCGTATTTCGCTGCCGCGAACTCAACGACCCGCGCGTCGCGATCCAGCCCGACGACTTCGGCGGCCGTCTCCGCCAGCAAGGCCGAGCCGTAGCCCTCGCCGCAGCCGCAATCGAGCACTCGCTGCCCGGAGGCGAAGCCGAGCGCGAACTCGTAGGCGGCGAGGCTTTGCAGGTATGTGACTCGCATTTCCGGCAGGCCGGGCAGCACGCGTTCGCCGGTAAAACGCAGGCTCTTCGGCGTTGCGTCCGGCTGCTCGACGGGCTTTCTGGCGACGATCTCCAAATGTGGACGCAGCGGCGCGGGGAGCCAGGCGAGCGGCGCCCGGGCTGCCAGTGGGCGCAGGAGGCGTGGTCCCGGAAGCTTGGCGAGCTGGGCGTTGGTGAGGCGTGGTTGCGGGAGGATTCGCGCGCGGAAGCCGTGCCGCGCGAACAGGTCGCGCGCCTCGCGAGGCGAGAGCATCGAGGGGTGCCAGAAGTAGGCGTCATGTAATCCGCGCAGGCGGTAGTAGACGTCAGCCGCGACGCGGTTCGGGGTCTTCAGCAGGTAGAGGCCGCCGGGGGCGAGCACGCGCGCCACCTCGGTGACGTGTTGCTCGATGTGCGGAAGATGCTCGATAACGTCGCTGGAGATGACGACATCGAAGGCGCCGTCGCGAAAGGGCAGGCTGGCGGCGTCGACGCCGACCAGTTCGGCGTCGGGCGCGTTCTCTTGCAGGGCAGCCAGCGC
>DATKCN010000218.1:0-21607 GCA_035513175.1 Thermomicrobiales bacterium | reverse complement strand
CGTACGCGTGGATGGACGAATCGCGATCGCGACGATCCAACCTGCCTACGTCATGCGCCTGGCGACCATTGATCCCGGCGCGCAACTCGCGGCGCGTGACGACTTGCGGTCGGATCTGCGGCTTGCCGCGATGCGCGCCGGGCTACTCCCCACATAGCTGTCCGGGCCGCTCGGGGGGCGTCGGATCCGGCTCTGAGCGTTACTCCACGTGATCCCAGGCGCGGTCGTCACGAGGTGTCCGCATCGCGGGAAACAGGATCACCTCACGGATCGACTGCTTGTCAGTGAACAGCATCGTCAGGCGATCGACGCCGACCCCGAACCCTCCGGTCGGAGGCATGCCGTACATCAGCGCGCGAATGTAATCCACGTCAATCGGCATCGCGTCCTCGTCGCCGGCGGCGCGGTCTCGCGCCTGCTCCTTGAACCGTTCGAGCTGATCCATGGGATCGTTGAGCTCGGTGTACGCGTTGCACAGCTCCAGACCGGCGATCATGACCTGGAAGCGCTCAACCGTGCGCCCCGACTCCGGGCTTCGCTTCGCCAGAGGCGACAGCTCTACGGGATAGTCGATCAGAAACGTGGGCTCGATCAGCGTCGGGCGCACGAACGTCTTCATCAGCTCGTCGACGATGCGAGGCCAGACCGTGTCCGGTCCCACATCCGCGCCGCGTTCCCGGGCCAGGCGATACAGCTCCTGCTGGTCGCTGACGGCCTCGTAGTCGATGCCGGTCGTCTCATAGATCGCGTCCGCAAGGGGCGTCCGTCGCCAGGGCAGCGCGAGGTCGATCTCATGACCATCATACGTCAGCGTCGTCCGCCCAAGGGCTCGCCGCGCGACGCTGACGAACATCCGCTCCGTCAGATCCATGACGTCGCGATAGTCCGCGTACGCCATGTAAAACTCGAGCTGCGTAAACTCGGGATTGTGCCGGGAGTCCACGCCCTCGTTGCGAAAGTCCTTACAGATCTCGTAGACGCGCTCGAAGCCACCGACGATCAGCCGCTTCAGGTACAGCTCATCGGCGATCCGCAGGTAGAGCGTTTCGTTGAGCGCGTTGTGGTGGGTCGTAAACGGACGGGCGGAGGCGCCGCCGTACACGGGTTGCAGCGTGGGAGTTTCCACCTCCAGGAATCCGAGACCGTCCAGGAACTCTCGAAGGCCGCTGATGATGCGGGCGCGCGTGACGAAGATCTCGCGCACCTCAGGGTTGGAGAGCAGGTCAGCCGATCGCTGGCGGTAACGCTGCTCGGCGTCGGAAAGACCGTGCCACTTCTCCGGTGGCGGAGTGATCGCCTTCGCCAGCATCGACCACCTCGCAGCTTCGAGCGTTGCCTCACCGGTGCGGGTGCGAAAGAGATGACCGCTGGCCTGGATGAAGTCACCCAGGTCGACAAAGCGGATGAACCCATCGTAGTCGTCAATGCCCATCACGTTCGCGCGTAAGTAGATCTGGATGCGGCCCGATCCATCCTCCAGATGAACGAAAGTTGCCTTGCCCATCTGCCGAAAGCTCGTCACCCGGCCGGCCACGACGATCGACTCAAGATCGCGGCCGTCGTTCGTCGCTGTTTCGATGCGGGCGTACCGTTCGTGCGCCTCCGCGGACGTGTGGGTGCGGTCTGTCCGCGCTGGATACGGCTCGATGCCGAGCCTGCGCATCTCCGCCAGCTTCTCGAGCCGGACCTCCTGTTGTTCGCTGAGTTCCATGCTCACGCTCCAACGTCTACCGCATCCGATTTCCAAGAAAAACCGCGGGACCTTTCGGCTCCCGCGGCTGGTCACGTCCTGCATTCAAGTCGCCGCTTAGCGCACGTCCTGAATCTTGAATGTCGTCCTGCCGCCTGGGGCCGATACGGAGATGGTGTCACCCGCGCGTTTGCCCAGCAGCGCCGAACCCACCGGCGAGATGTTCGAAATCTTGCCGTGCAGCGGACTCGCCTCCTGTGGCCCAACGATCGTCCAGGTTTCGACTTCCTGCTCGTCATCAATGAGCGTCACTGTCGAGCCGAAGACGACGACGCCATTCGCCCCCACGTGCTCGACGACCTCGGCCTCCTCAAGAAAGATCTCGATTTCGCGTATCCGGGAGTCGAGCTGAATCAACTCCTCCTTGACGTCCTCGAACTCGGAGTTGTCCGACACGTCACCGTCGTCGCTGAGCTCCTGAATGCGCTGGATGAGCTGGGGGCGCTTCGTTTCCTTCAGCAGCACGCGCTCCCGTTCGAGGTCTACCTTGCCTTGGGGCGTGAGCATCATCCGTTCTTCGATAGCCATGCGGGATCTCGTTCCTGTAGGTCCTGGCGCGGACGACGCAGGACAACGGATGCGACGAGCGGCCGCCATGTAAGCGACCGCTCCAGTGGGCGCGACTGGACTCGAACCAGTGACCTCACGGATGTGAACCGTGCGCTCTAACCAGCTGAGCTACGCGCCCGTGGCTGATCACGATAGTATAGCATGACCGGCTTTACCACGACACTGATTTGTGCCTGACAGTCACGCTTCAAGCGCGCCCGTCAGCTCTGCTCGGGCGTCACGAACGGCTGCTCGGACGCGGTTCACACGACGCCTGAGCAAGTGAGTTGAGCCCCACTGTTCGTCGTCCGACATGGCCGCGACCGGCCGGGCAGGGCGCAGCAGCGGCAGCGGCACGGCGCCGAGCGCGAGGTCGTGATCAAACTCCCCCGCGAGCGTGTAGTTCACGGGAACGAGCGCCTTGCAGGCCGCCACGATAGCCTTCGAGAGTTGTTCCGAATCAACGTCGCTCGCGCCTGAATCAGATCCGACGCGGGACATAACCGCCGCCGCCGCAGATCGTGCCGACGCCAGGTCCTCGCGCAGCGCTCTGAAGCCCGTGTCGTCGTCATCGGCGCCGAGCGGCAGTCCGTCCCACATCGGCTCGATTGCGTCGAGTTGAGCCGCGAGTTCGTCCAGCAGCGCGCCGACGTCCAGCGGCACAATGGGGTCCGTCGTGAGCCGGCCGACGGTTTCGACATAGACCTTGATGTCGCGGGTCAGGTGGCCTGGATCGATCTTGTCGAGCGTGTCCTCCGTCGTGTGCCACCACCAGCCAAGCCCGCCTCCGCGCGCCGACGATCCGCCGAACAGAAACGCCTGGTCGGCCGTCATCTCGTTGGTCGCGCCCTGTTCGGAGAGCGACATGAAGAACGACGACAGTCCGACGCCCCAGAACGACTGATCGCCGGCGCGTCCGAAGCGGCGGTACCGGAGTTGCTGGTCCGTCTGGCGCGCAATGACATCGCGCGCCAACGGGTAGGTCTCCGCCATGGTGTTGGAACCGGTCAGGTCTGTTGCTCCGACGGCGCCGGTCGAATCGACGTTCACGTGGGCGACGCAGCGCTCGCGCAGATCGAACCAATACCTGTCGGCGAACCAGGTCGAGCCCGCGTAGCGGGCATGCGAGTGGCCCGACCAGAACGCGAACCGCACGCCACGGCGCAGACTGCCGGCGTGCGCGACAAGCACCCGCGCGGTCTCGATCATAGTGGCGTTAGCGCTCGCGTTATCCATCGCCCCGTAGTGCCAGGAGTCAATGTGGCCGCTGAACAGCACGTATTCGGGAACGTCGAGGCGCAGATCCGCGAGCAGGACCGGGATTGGACGCCACGAGGTGTCGACGACGCAGCCCACCCTGGCGCGAACGGAACCGCCCTTCAGCCGCTCTTTGATTCTGTCTCCTGCCACCAGGTCGATTGACACGATAGCCACCGACGGCAATTCGCCGAGTCGGTCCGGAGTCGGCGAACCCCATACCGGAGAGACGATCATCTCGTGCACGTGCTCGCCGGAGATGTTGATAACCGCGAGCGCGCCTTCGATCGACGCCGCGTGGGCCTTGTTCGGCGTTGCGAGACCGTCGGTCAGCGCGATCTTCCCGCGTGCTCCGGCGGCCGCCAACTCCAACCGCGTGCCCTGCCCGGCGTAGAACAGCTCACCAGCGACGCCTGCTTCCGAAGTGGTGATTGAAAAGGAGTGAGTGATGCAGGGCACGAAATGATCGCCACCGACGACGAGTGACCCCGAGACCGGCAAGCTGACGAGACAGGTCGGCTGGTGAAGCGTCGTCTCGAGGCCGTAGCCAGCCAGCGTTTTCGCCACGTAGTCGAACGCCTGCCGTTCATCGTCGGAACCGGACAATCGCACCCATCGCGCAATCTCGGCCGTATGCCGCATCGCCTCATCAATTGACACCTCGTCGATCCAGGTTGCAACGCTCGGTGCTGACATGTCGTCGACCTCGTCTTCACGTGAGCCTCAGCAGGGTTCAGCTGCAATCGGCGATGCAATCGACCTCTACCGTCGCCCCGGCGGGAAGGCGGGCTGCCTGCACGGTTGAACGGGCCGGTCTGTTTGATCCGAAGTGCTTCCCGTATACCTCATTGAAGTCGGCGAAATCGCCCAGGTCAGCGAGGAAGCAGGTAGTTTTCACCACGCGGCTCATCGACGAGCCGGACGCCTCCAGCACGGCGGCAAGGTTCAGCAGCACGCGGTCCGTCTGAGCCTTGATGTCGCCCTCGACGAGCTTGCCGGTGGCGGGATCGAGTGGTATCTGTCCGGCAGTGAAGACGAGTGTCCCGAGCTTGACTGCCTGGGAATACGGGCCGATCGCCTTGGGAGCGTTTTCCGTCGCAACGACCTCAGCTGCCATGCAGGTGCTTCCTCTTCTCGATGTTCGAGCGCGCCAGGAGACCCTCTCCGTCGTCAGCCTTCTATCACCTCCGGCTGACACGGTCAATATCCGGCGCTGGTCGATCAATGCAAGTACACTGTCGCCGTGACGTCGCCGATGGTCGTTATTGAGATTCGAAAGAGCCCCGCATCGTGAACGCGCCCCCACAATCCACCTCGGGGGACTGGGACGCCGCGGCGATCCGGAGGGCCATGCGGGTGTTGTCCGCTCATCCTCCGAACGCGCGCGACGCGCAGGCGACTGCGCGCGGACTGCGTCTTGTCTGGGACATACTGCAGCGTCGCGGGCTGCCGTGCGAGGTCTATCAGGTGCCGGGAATCATGCCTCTTGTAACTGTCGGCAATGGTCCGTTGCTGCTGTGCACGTACCTCGACGATCTGAGCCCCGCGCATGCTGACAAACACGCGCCTGCAGTGCCAGGCGTTTCCGGCGATGTGGCAAGCGGCGCCGGAGTGACGCGGCGTGCGGGACTCCTCGCGACAATCGGACCGGTGGCAAGCGCGGACCTGCACGTGGACGACGTGACGCTCATCATTGAAGCAGACCGGCACCTCGGCTCGGTGGCGCTCCAGTCGTGGCTTGAGGCATCCGATCGCGCCTATCAGGGGGCGTTGTGGGAAGCGAGCGACCTCCCTGTGTCCGCCCCCGCGACCTTTCAATCGTCGACTGGGAACGTCACGCTGGAGATCACCGTGCGCTCCGAAACCGAAGATGTCGAAGCCTTCTACGCCGGCGTCCTACCGGACATCGGGCATCAACTTGCCGGGACGCTCGCCGCGCTGAAATCACGCGATTCCGAGGTGCTCGTGCCGGGCTTTTACGATGGGATCGAGACTCCGGGCGTCGAGGCCATCGCCAGCCTGAACGCGATCGCCGAGGACGTTCAGGCATGGGCCTCCCGAGGAGCCGGCGGCGCGTCGGAAGAGACGACGTTCAGTGCTTCGCACATGACGCTCGGCGTGTTCTGCGCTCCGTCGATTCTCGTGAGGTCTATCGATGTTATGGATGCTCGGCCCTTCCTGCCACGGCACGCGCGAGCGGTCGTCGAGGCGCGGCTGATGCCCGGGCAGGACGCGGCTGTCATCGCTCGCGGGCTCACCGAGCACCTGCTGCGACAACTTCCGTCCGCCGTCGTTGAACCGCTCCTCGTTCGTCATCCATACAGCGGATCCTGGCGTATTGCTTTTGACGACGCGGGTTCCGCCACTCGCTATTCCACTGCCGTGGGTGACTCCCCGGCGGGACTGCTCGCGACTCACGGCATTCAATCGATGGGGTTCGCGACGGTCGCGCGCGGCCCTGTCGCGAGCGCGGAACAAGCTCGCATTTCCGCGATTGCCGAGGCAGCGGGATTCGTCCTGTCGCTCGCGCGCGGAGCTGGAGCCACGACGGGCGCGTCGCGTTGAGCAAGCCGGTCACGGTCATAATCGTGAATTACAACGGCGGGCGTCTCCTGCTGGACTGTCTTGGAGCCCTTCAGCGACAATCCCTTGGGCACGCTGTCGTTGTGGTCGATAACCGCTCGACCGACGGTTCAGCGCAGGTTGCCCACGACGAGTACCCGGAGGCTCGACTGCTGCCGCTCCGGCACAACGTCGGATTCGCCCGCGCGGTTAACATCGCAGCGTCCCGACTATGCGATAGCAACGGCATCGTGGTAACACTCAACCCTGACGCCGTTCCCGAGCCGGAATTTCTGGAGCAGCTTCTCAGGCCATTCGAAACGGATCCGAGCGTGGGAGCCGCCGCCGGAACGCTGGTCTTCGCGTCGAATCGCTCGATCATCGCGTCATCGGGCATCGTCGTGCACCGCAACGGCGTCGCGCTTGATGCCCGGCTCGGCGAACAGTGGGCACCCGGTTCTTCGCGGCCGGTGTTCGGCGCTTCCGCCGGGGCCGCGGCGTACCGCGTCCGCGCGCTGCGTGATGCGGGCTGGTTTCCAGACCAGTTCTTCCTGTATCTCGAGGATGTGGACCTCGCGTGGCGGTTGCGGTTGCGAGGTTGGCAGACCGTGTCGGTCCCTGACGCTGTCGCCACCCACGCGTACTCGGCGTCCGCCGTGGAAGGCTCGCCCCTCAAGCGCCGTCTCCTCGCTCGCAACCGTGTATGGACGTTGGCACGCTGCTTGCCGACAGAGTGCTGGAAGCGTGACCGACTTCACATCGTTGGATTCGATACGGTAGCGGTCGGACATGCCGTCGTGAATGCCGACCTGGCCGCGCTACGGGGACGGAGTGAAGGGTTTGCGGGCCTCCCGCTACGATTGCACGAGCGACGGTTCGTTCAGTCACGCGCGCGGGTTAACGCCCACGCGATCGAACCGTGGATTCTGCCGCCGGTGTCGCTCACTCGCTTGTTGCGTCTGCGACAATTAACTGCTGAGCTGTCGCTCGGCGTTCGCGGGTAGTAGCGCCGAGCCGAAAGCCGTAGACTGTACGTACACCGACAGGGACTTTGAGTGCGCCCGCGTGTTCGATTGCCCTGGGCACGATGCCGAAGTGTTCTAATTGGGGAGCCGCATGGCCGTCATATCCCGCCCATCGAATCGCATATCGCCACATGCACGAGCCTCCTCCACGTATCCCGAGGCGTTGCGCAGAGTCGCGTCCGGTGCGCTGCTGTCCGCCGCGGTCGCCGGGGGGGTAATTCTGCTGATTTCCGCGGGGCTGCTCGCATACGGACTGAACCATCGCGACACGATGTTTTCCGGAACGCGTTCCGCGGGCGCCGATCTGAGCGGCATGACGATCGAGGAGGCGCGGACCGCAATGCAGGCGCGGCTTGATGTCTTCCTGCTTGAGCCAATAGAGCTCACGAGCGGCGACAGCGCGCTCTCGGCGACCCCCGCGGAACTGGGCGTGTCGTTCGACGTCGACGCGACTATTCTGCGGGCGTACGCCTTCGGTCGCACGTCGTCGTTGTGGCAGGAGTCGCGCAACTGGCTTGATGGGCTGGCGGGGGGATACGATGTCACGCCGATTCTGATGGTCGACGCGGGGACCTTTGCGCGCTATATGAATGAGCACGCCGCGTCCCTCGCGGTCGCTCCACGCGAGCCCGCGATCGTCTCCGACGAGCAGGGGCGCCTGGTCGTTGATCCAGGCGAACCGGGGATCGCTGTCGATGTCGCCGCGACGTTCGCGACTTTTCGCCAGCAGGCGATGGTCATGTCCAGCGAGCCCGTGGAGATCGTGACGGTCGTCGTCGAGCCGGCGCCCGTCGATCCTCAACTGACATCGATCGTTGAGGCGGCGCGAATCATCGCCGGAGAGCCGCTGCATCTCAGCCACGACGGGACCATGTGGGAGATTACGTCGCCTGAACTGTTCGCGATGCTGAGAATCGATGTCGCCGCTGGTGAGGCGGACGTGCGCGTTGACCGCGCGGCGCTTCGCTCCTATATCGTTGCCCTGAAGCCAGCCGTATTCGCCCCCGGCCGCGACGCGTCAATAGAGAATCGCGGAGATCAGATCGTCGTAACGCCTGCCGCATACGGTCAGCAGCTCGACGTCGACGCGTCGCTGGCGGCTGCGATCGATGCGCTGGAGTCAGGCGAGCGGACGATTGAGCTGGTGACGCTGCCGGTGTCTCCGAACATCACCGATGCCGACATCGCGACGGCCAGCGACCTGGCGGCGCGCATGATCGACACGCCATTAACAATCGCGTGGGAGAATGGGTCGGCGCTCGTCGATCCGCACTACATCGCGACGGCGCTGTCATTCGAGATCAACCCGGCCCGCAATCCGAAGATCGTCATCAGAATCGACGAGTCGATCCTCAGCGGGGCGTTGCCGAACATTGCTCCCAGCCTCTGGGTCGCGCCGCGCAACGCGGAGCTGCGCTGGATCAACGGCCAGGTGACGATGCGCCGCGCCGAAGACTTTGGCAAAGAGCTCGACGTTGCTGTAACCACGCGCAGCCTCGTCATCGCGCTCCGGAACGGCGAGACGACCGTCGCTGCTGCGACAAGGGACGTCCTCCCAGAGGTCAATGGACAGATGGCGTCGACAATTCAGTTTCCCGACGTTCTGTCCTTCGGCCGCACGGAATACGGAAGCTCCAGCGCCGACCGATTTCATAATGTCGAACTGGCGGCCAACCGCTTGAACGGCGCGATGGTGCCCCCCGGAGGGATATTCTCGTTCAACGAAGCGGTCGGCGAGGTGACCTTCGGCAGCGGCTATCGCACCGGCTATGGAATCATCGCGACGAACGGCATCATCTCCACTATTCCCTCCGTCGGCGGCGGCATCTGTCAGGTGGCGACGACCGTGTTCCACGCCGCGTTCCGGGCCGGCATGCCGATCGAGCGGCGCAGCTGGCACCTGTACTGGATCCCGCGCTACGGTCAGCCCCCGAGCGGCATGAAGGGCCTCGACGCCACGGTCGACGCGGACTACAACCTTGACTTCAAGTTCCGCAACGCTACGGACAACTGGATTGCCATCGTAACGAAGCTGGATGGATCGCAACTCACGTTCGAGATCGTCGGCACGAATCCCGGTTGGGACGTACAGATCGATGCGCCGGTCATCACCAACGTGCGACCGGCCAACCAGCAAATGGTGTACGAAGAGAACTCGAGTCTGCCCGCCGGAACCACGGTGTTCGTTGAGACGGCTCATGAGGGATTTGACGCCAGGATTCGCCGGGTGGTGCGCCGCAACGGCGAGGTCATAGACGAGGTGAGCCTGTTCAGCACCTACGCGCCGGCGCGCAACGTCACGCTGGTCGGAACCGGTCGGTGACGGATTGCGCGCGCCGGGCTGCGGCGAGAGGACGTGCATGATGACGTCTCGAACCCGTTTCGATCCGCGCATAATCGGATTGGGGCTGATGACCGGCGCGGCGATCGGCGTATGGGCAGGGCGCAAGGCACATGAATGGAGCGCGTCTCGGCCGGAGACGAGGTTGATTGACTGGGAGCGAGCTCGCGCCGTCGCAGTGTCGATGAACCGCGAATCCGCCCTGACGTCACGG
The DNA here is from genome assembly GCA_035513175.1 of Thermomicrobiales bacterium. Classification (GTDB taxonomy): domain Bacteria; phylum Chloroflexota; class Chloroflexia; order Thermomicrobiales; family CFX8; genus DATKCN01. The sequence continues at coordinate 11,909 of DATKCN010000218.1, read as the reverse complement.
GAACGGGCGAGGCTGGACCGGGAGTATCAGGAACTGGTCGAGCGAGCGATTCCGCTCGTTGAGCGACACACTGGCTTGACGTTGCCCATCGCCCACGACCGGGTGTTCGCATTCGACAGGATCGACTGGATCGACGCCAACCTCGTGGCATTCGAGCATATGCTCGCGCCGCTGGAAGAGGCGGACCTGTTCGGGAACACTCGGGCGCCGACGGCCGTCAATGTCCTCTGGCATGGCTTGAACCGCACTGTCGTCAGCGCGGAGATCGGCGTGCTGCTCGGTTATCTGGCCCGTCGAGTGCTCGGCCAGTACGACCTGGCATTGCTGGGACGCGAACCGCTGGAGACGAGCGGCAAGCTGTACTTCGTGCAGCCGAACATCGTGAACACCGAACGTTCGCTCGGAGTTCCAGCCGACCAGTTCCGGCTGTGGCTGGCGCTGCACGAGGTCACGCATGCGTTCGAGTTCGAGGCGTACCCTTGGGTCCGCGCACACATGAACGCAATGATTGAGGAATATTTCACCTTCCTGACCAGGGACATCGAGTATCTTAAGCGTGGGCTCAGCGGCATCCGATCGCTCTGGGAGCGCTCCAAGGCGCGTGGCGATGCAAACACGTCGTGGATCGAGCTGATCATGTCGCCCGATCAGCGGCGTCTGTTTTCGCACATGCAGGCGATGATGGCCGTCATCGAGGGCTACTCCAACTACATCATGAACGCCGTCGGACGCGACCTCATGCCCGACTATGACCACATTCACCGCCAGTTCGAGAACCGGCAGAAACACCGCTCAAGCGCGGAGTTGCTGTTCATTCGCCTGACCGGCCTCGACATGAAGCTGGAGCAGTACCGGCTCGGGGAGTCGTTCATCAACGAGGTCACGCGGCTGAGGGGCCACGACTTCGCCCAGCGCGTATGGGAAGGTCCGGAGCTGCTGCCCGATCTCGCGGAGCTGCGGCAACCGTCATCGTGGATCGACCGCGTGGACTCGATGCCGGCCGAAGACCGGTTTGCTGGCTCACGATGACGCTCGACCTCGCGCGCGTCGTGCGGCAGGTCGACACGATGGTCGGCTCGCTCGACCCGGAGCGGCAGGTCGAACGCTTTGACGCGCTGCGCGCGGCTTGGAAGGATCTTGACGACGGCGAGATCAACCGACGCTTCTCGACCGCCAGGACGAGTTTTCTCCTCGCGCGACGCGAGTCACACTACCGACAGACACACGCGCTCCCCACGATCCCAGCTTCCTACAGTGTCGTGGCCACTGACGGTTCAATGATCGTGCCGAATCGCCACAGCCCGGCCCGCTTTTACATGATCAACGTCGGCACGGTCCACCTGCGCTACGGTAGCGACCCCGGCGCGACGATGGTCTCCGAGCCCGACCTGCGGTGTTCCAACGACGACCTGATCGTTGAGTCGAACGGCCGGCGAATTCCTGTCAGCGACGCGATTGTCGGGCTGCGCCGAGCGGCGTTGGAGCTGAGCACTGCCGCGCGGACCGCGTGCGCCCAACCGGAGGCGTCGCTCGCTCTGATCGACGGCAGCCTCATTCTCTGGACACTGATGGGACAGGACGACACGACGGCCCAAGCGGTGCTGGATGAGTACCTTCAGGCACTGTGGACGCTTCGAGAGCGCCGCATCCCAGTCGCCTCATATATATCCGCGCCGGGCGCGGCCGATTTCATGAACACTTTGCGCGTATCGATCTGCGACTACCCGCTGCACGGCAGGCAGATCAACTGCGACGACTGCCGCATGCGTCTGGTGCGCGACGCGCGCACGCCCGCGTGCGACATTCTGCCGAACGTCACCGACGGCTATCTGATGAGTCAGATAGCCGGCCTGTTGCCTGGTGAGCGCACTGGAGCGTTCGCAAGCGACTCCAAGATCCTCGATCGATACGGACCCGAGCTGAGCGTTCGGTTCATGTATCTCAACGTCGGGTCGGAGATCGCGCGCCTCGAGGTTCCCGCGTGGGTCGCGGACGACGATGACGCGCTGAAGCTGGTGCACGCGGTCGTGTACGATCAATGCCAGCTCGGCCGAGGCTACCCGGTGGCCCTGCAGGAAGCACACGAGATGGCCGTGATCGGCATGGCCGACCGCCAGCTCGTCGATGAGCTTATTGAGCGCCGGATGGCGGCGGCAGGAGTGACCTTCACGCGAACCGGGAAGGACGGCAGCAAGCGTGACCGTTTCGTCTAGCGCATTCCCTGTCGTCCGGCACGGCGAGGTCATCGAGACGAGCACGACGCGCATCAGCGCGGAGAGCGATGTCCTGCACATCCTTCCCGAGCTTGGATCACTGGCGCGCATCGATGGCATGACCGGACAACCAACGACGTATGGCGTCGTGTCGTTCGGTTCGACGGGGGGACTCGACACCAGCCGCAAGGCGGTGCGCCGTGGCGCGCCGGGCGTGAGCGATCAGGCGATCTACCAGCGGCACCCCGAGTTGGAGATCGTGCTGAGGACGACATTCGAGGTGGCCGTCATCGGATATGGCGACGGCACGACGTTTCACCACCACCTTCCGGCGCTGCCCGCCCCACTCCACTTCAGCGTTCGGTCGTGCAGCGCCGTTGAAACACAGGCGTTCTGCCATGAGCCGCGTTACCTGTCAGCGCTCCTCACGTATCGCGGCGAACTGAGCCCCGAACAGCTCGTTGCAAGCCATCTGCGCTGGGTAGACCGCACACTCGACGACGACCACGAGTGGCTGCGCGACGCCACTCGACGCCTGGCGCGGCTGATGAAGCGCGACTACGACCTGCTCGCCACGCTTCTGCTCGCGATCGAGCCGGTCGAATGAGGCTCCGCCACGGAACCTAAGACGCACGACGCCAGGACGCTAGTGCCGGAAGTGACGCCTGCCGGTAATCATCATCGCGACGCCGCCTGCGTTCGCCGCTGCGATCACCTCGTCGTCCTTGACCGATCCGCCCGGCTGTGCGATGGCCGCCACCCCGGCCCGCGCCGCTACTTCCACGCCGTCCGGGAATGGAAAGAACGCGTCGCTGGCGAGGCATGACCCTGCCGCGCGATCTCCCGCGACGCGCACAGCGATTCGCACGCTCTCCACCCGGTTGGGCTGACCGGCGCCGACCCCGACTACCGTGCCAGGACGCGCCAGGACGATGCCGTTCGACTTCACGAAGCGCACCGCGGTCCAGGCCAACGTCAGTGTTTCGAGCTGATCCTCCGTTGGCCGGGTTTCGGTCACGCATCTCCACATTGAGGCATCGACGGCATCGGCGTCGGGGTCCTGAACAAGCAGCCCGCCCGGAATCGACCGCATGTCGAAACCACCCGACGCTGCGGCGTCTGCGACCTCGATCAGCCTGAGATTGCGCTTTCGTCGCAGACGCTTCAACGCCGAATCGTCATACCCAGGCGCGATCATGACATCCAGGCGGAGCCGGCCAATTTCCTCAGCCAGCGCGAGCGACACCCGACGATTGGTGGCCAATATGCCACCGAACGCCGACACCGGATCACCGCTCAGCGCGCGCCGGAACGCTTCAGCCGGGTCGGCGCTGATCCCGATGCCGCAGGGCAGCGTGTGCTTGACGATGACCACCGCCTGTTCGGTGAACGCGAGCGCGCAGCTCCAGGCGGCTGACGCGTCCAGGAAGTTGTTGTAGGACATCTCGCGATCGTCGATGACCTGCCACGTCGCGACGCCGGTTGGTGGCCCCGGGGAGGGAATGGCGTATACGGCGCCGCGCTGGTGCGGATTCTCTCCATATCGCGTCTGTTGAATCAGGCGCGCCCCGATGGGCAGGCGCTTGGGGATCGTCCCCTGCGGGCGCAGGTATGACGCGACCAGCGCGTCGTACGTTGAGACGTGCTCGAACGCCTTCGCGGCCAGCGCGCGCCGCGTGACATCGTCCACGCTTGCCACTCCTCCCAAAGCGATCTGGCTGAGCAGCGGCGCGTAATCCTCGGGGTCCACAAGCACGATCACGTGTTGGTAATTCTTCGCGGCGGCTCGCAGCATGGCTGGACCGCCGATGTCAATGTTCTCAATCGCGTCTTCATCGATCACAATCGCGCCGCTTACGACGGCCTCGAACGGGTACAGGTTCGACACGACCACGTCGATAGACACGATCCCATGCCGGGAGAGTGTTTTCAGGTGGTCGGCACGATCGCCTCGCGCCAGCAACGCGCCGTGGATCGCTGGATGCAACGTCTTGACGCGCCCGTCAAGAATCTCAGGATATCCGGTGACGTCGCTAACATCCTGCGTTTCGATTCCGGCCTCGCGAAGGGCCATGGCAGTGCCGCCCGTCGCGACAATGTCGAATCCTGAGGCGACCAGCTCGCGCGCCAGCTCGATCACGCCGCTCTTATCCCACACACTCATCAACGCTCGTGGCATCTAACGCGCTCGCTTCCTCGCAATGTTCAGTCGCTGGCGGTAACGACGCTCGTGATCAGTGGCGTCCGCGTCAGCGCCAGAAACGCGCCCTCGGCTTCCCTGAGACGGTCACTCTCGACAGGCGCCTCGTGAGTGGCGAACGCGACAACCGAGGCGCCCGTGGCGCCGGCGTGCGCCCTGACGCGTTCGACGACGCCCATATGGCTTGCGTCGAGGGCCGCGGCGACGCGGGTGAGTGCGGCGAGACGGCGAACGACGCGCTGATCCTCGGAGGTCATCTCCCCGAATCCCGCGTGCTCGATGTTCGGATAGGGCCCGCCGTGGTAGCGGGCAGCGCACGCTACGATGAGCGTCTCGCTGGCAATCAGCCCCGGCAGACCAACGTCTCGCAGGATATCGAACACCTTGCGGTGGTGGTCGTGGAAGGAACGAAGATACCCGACATCATGAAACAGCGCTGCGGCGATAGCGAGGCGGCGGCGCTCAGGTTTGAGCTCCAGCACACCGGAGAGCCCTTCGAATAGCGAGGCGGCATGTCGCGCGCATCGGAGGCCGTGCGCCCGATCGGGTAACCCGCCTACCCAGCCGTCGAGCAGCTCTTCGATCACGGTTTCGACACCGGCGTCGTCGATCATGCGGCGACGATACCATGCCGCGAAGGACGTAAGGTATCAGACGCCGCATGTCGCCCGATCGCGCGGAGGTTACAGCTTATTGACGACGAGCTTGGAGATGGCGCGGAGTGTTTCGAACACCCCAGATCCGTCTACAGCCACTGCCTCGAACCGCGGCACCTTAATCGTGTTCAGATAACGATCAAGTACCGGAGTTGGCAGAGCCGTCGGCAGGTCCATCTTGTTGTATTGCATCACCAGCGGAAACTCCAGCAGCCGTTTCCCCTGATTGGTGAGATTGTGTGCGAGCTCCCGAAGGCTCTGGAGGTTGTCGGCCAGTCGGTCGCGTTGCGCGTCGGCGACGAACACAACACCGTCCGCGCCATTGAGCACCGCGACTCGCGTGCGCTCATACAGTATCTGGCCAGGCACCGTATAGAGGTGAAACCGGATGGTGAAACCATGCACCTTGCCCAGGTCCAGCGGCAGAAAGTCGAAGAACAGTGTTCGCTCGGTTTCCGTCGCGATGGACAACAGGTCACTGCGGCCGCTCTGAGGGATTTTGCCGTGAATGATCTGCAGGTTCGTTGTTTTCCCACACAGGCCGGGGCCGTAGTAGACGATCTTTCCATGGATTTCTCTGGCGGCGACGTTTATGAGAGCCATTACTTCTTTTCCGTTGTCCGATTCGACTCAGCGGTCGAATCGTCATTGAACAACAGGTCAATCGTATCAATCGCCGCCTTGCGGACCTGACCACGAAACTGGGAGCGCCGGGTTTCGTTCTGCTCGACGATGATGTGCAGGATCTCGGCGAGAGACTGCGTCGCCCGCTTTGCTAACACCTTCACCAGCCCAAGGTGTGCCTGATGATCGAACACGACGACCAGCAGCCAGCGATCCTCCACCGTCTCGGTAAAAATCTTCTCACGCATGCCCTCCTGTACGAGGACCCGAAAACCGTCCTCTTTGAGCAGACGCGCCATCTCACGCGAGGTGGCGTACGTGCCTGCCAGCAACGCGCCGAGGTGCATCATCTCCATCTGGCGCTGATCCCCGCCCTGCCACGACAGGATCTGCCCGGCCCGATCCAGCAGCATGATGTGCGTCGCGCCGGTCTCCTCCATCAGACGCGTCAGGCAGAGGACGATGGCGGCCGAGTGCTCCTCGCCGACGATCAGACTCGTGAGCGACGGATCAAGCCGTTCAACCATCACGATGCCCAAGTCGCACATTCGGTTTCTGGCTGTCGCGCCTCTGCACTGCCATGCCCGATCCGTTACGTGCCTGATCCGAGCAGGCGAACGTTTCGCCCGTCCGGAGATTGTGCGACGCTGCCAATGACCGTCGCGTCCGGGGCCGCACGCCGGATCGCCTCGACATCGGCCGAGCGGCATATCGCCACGAAGCCAATTCCCATGTTGAAAGCGCGAAAGCACTCGTCAACGTCAATGTGGCCCGCCTCGGCGACGAACGAGAACATCGGCGGTGGCGCCCACGCGCCGAGATCGATTTCTGCGACCAGCCCCTCAGGCACAACACGTGAAACGTTGCCGGGGATGCCGCCGCCCGTAATATGCGCCATGGCCCGTACAGCGTCAGTTCGCAGCATTCTCGTCACCTCGCGCGTGTACGATCGATGCGGACGCAATAGCGCGTCGCCGAGCGTGTGTGAGGTGTCGAACGGCGCTGGCGAGGCCAGCCGCTCTCGTGATGCCTCACTGTCATTAAGCCCCAATGCGGCCCTTATGAGGGAGTACCCATTGGTATGAAATCCATCACTCGGAAGACCCAGGATGATGTCGCCCTCCTGAACGGACGAGCCGTCGATTATCCGCTCCTCGTCAACGACGCCCACGATCGCGCCGACGAGATCGTAGTCGTCGCCGTGGTACAGGCCCGGCATTTCCGCCGTCTCGCCGCCGATCAGCGCGATGCCAAGATCGGCACAGGCGCGCGTCAGCCCGCCGATCACTGCGAGCGCGGCATCCGGGCGCAGCTTGCCGGTTCCAAAATAGTCAAGGAAGAACAGCGGCGTTGCTCCGCACGCTGAAATATCGTTCGCGCAGTGATGCACCAGGTCGACGCCGATCGTGTCATGACGATCTGCGAGCTGCGCGATGATGACCTTCGTGCCGACGCCGTCGATACTGGCAACGAGCGTCGTCCCGGATGATGTCGCGTCGAACCTGAAGAAGCCCCCGAAATGCCCGAGACCGCCGATAACCCTCGGGTCTCTGCGGACGGACGCCATCGCGCGAATGCCGGAAACGACGGCTTCCCCCGCGGTGAGGTCTACGCCTGCGTCTCGATAGCTGAGACCCTCGCGTCGAAGGTCATCGGTCGCGGCCGAGGAGGGCCCGTGATCTTGCGAGTTGGAATCAGCCATTCGTCAGACTGATCCCAGCGCCTCCGTCAACAGCGGTACGTTCCTGCGCAAAATGATTCGCAGTCGTCCGAGGTTCATGCCAGCTCCTGCGAGCAGCACCAGCAGATTCTCATCGTCCAACGGCGCAAGCATCAACAGATGATTCCCGTACTCCAACGTGATCAGCTCGGCCGAGCCTTCGTCAAGCTCCTGCGCCATCGCGTCCATGATCAGCAGCCCGTTCGACGCTACCGAGCAAATCGACTCCGCGTCGACGTCAGGCGACGAGCACGACTCGATAACCAGCCCGTCAGCGCTTACCACGGCGGCCATCTTGAGCTCGTTTGACCCATGCAACTCCTGAAGCGCTCCCGCGAGAGTCATCGCAACCTCCAGCATTCCCTTGTCGTTTCGATCGCATCCTCGCAAGTATAGCGGCGAACGCGAGACGTCGCGGCGTTATCGGAACGGGCGGCGCCCATTCGCCACTTTAGTACTAGCGGCGAGACACGAGATGTCGACAGCCACGAACGTGGACTATGCGAGCGGGGAGTGCTCGCTTATCTGGAAGTCGACGAACCGACGCGCCAGGCGTTGAGGCACGACGCCGGAAATCCGCGTTCCCGTCTCGTCGTGCGTCTCCTCATCGACACGACCGACGCGATGGAATAGGCTGACCAGCTCCGCGCGGTCATAAGGGATTGAGAGGCACATGTGCTCCAGCTGATGCGTGTCGCCGATCGCCTGGTCAATCCGCTCAAGCAGACAGTCGATACCCAGATTGCGCTCGGCGGAGATTGGCACATACTCACTTGGCAGTGATAGATCCTCCGCGACCGCCGCCGGATTGGTGAAGTCGCTGCGCAGGTCTCTCTTGTTGAGCGCCGTCACCATCGGCTTGCCGGCCACGTCAAGGTCGGCGAGGACCGAGCGCACCGTGTCCGCCTGATCGGACGCATTAGGATGCGAGATGTCGACAACGTGCAGGAGCACGGCCGCTTCCTCGATTTCTTCCAGTGTCGCTCGAAATGCGGCAATGAGCGTTGTTGGCAAGTTGTTGATGAAACCGACGGTGTCGGTCAACAACGCGATACGACCACTCGGCAGCGTCACACGGCGCGTGGTCGGATCGAGCGTCGCGAACAACTGGTCTTCAGACAGCACGCCGGCGTGAGTCAGCCGGTTGAGCAAGGTGGACTTGCCGGCATTGGTGTAACCAACCATCGCGACCACCGGCTGGTTATTGCGCCGCCGCCGCCGTCGATACAGCTCGCGATGGCGGTGCACGTCGCTCAGCTCAGACTTGATTTGCACGATGCGCGCGTTGGCAAGGCGCCGGTCAGTTTCAAGCTGCGTCTCACCGGGGCCGCGAAGGCCGACGCCGCCAACTGCCTGCCGGGAGAGGTGAGACCACATGCGCGTCAGCCTGGGGAGTCGGTACTGAAGCTGCGCCAGCTCGACCTGAAGGCGTCCTTCATGGGTCACGGCGCGCTTTGCGAAGATGTCGAGTATCAGCGCCGTCCGATCGATCACCTTCGTCTCGAGGCGCGTCTCGATGTTTCGCAACTGAGCGGGAGTCAGCTCGTCGTTGAAGATAATCACGTCAGCCCGCAACTCGCCGACGGTGTCAGCGATCTCTTCAAGCTTGCCCTTGCCCACATAGGTTTTCGGGTGCGGGTGAGCGAGCTTCTGCGACTCGGATCCGACGACATTGAGGTTGGCGGTTTCCGCGAGGCGCGCCAACTCCTCAAGAGACGCGTCGACCGACCAGTCGCTTCGTTGCAGATCGATGCTGACGAGGAACGCTCGTTCCCGGGGAGACTGTGTCAGGTACGGCCCTCGTTCGTTGATACGGATGCTCCATTCGTGTCCGGTCGCCGACGCACCGGCGAATTCTGCGCCGTGGCGCGTATCGAATGGTATCACTCGTCGTTACGCTTCTGGCCGCGTCAGCACTGCCTCGGGACGTTCCGCAACGTCGTTTGCGCGTTGCAGGAGAGCTGCCCGCGCCGTTTCAAGCGCCACCCGGCGCTCCTCAAGCCAGCCGCGATCCTTGCGACTCAAGAACTGCTCGCGCTCAAGCGCCTGGCCGACGGACGCTGGCGCGGGGGCGCCTGTTGCCGTGCGTCGTTCCACGAATCGCTTCGGCGCAAGACAACGCGCGAGCATCTCGGGCTCGATGCCGATCTCGCGCCCAATCAGCCGCAGCGCTACGCGATCCACGGCCTCCGTGGTCAGCGTCGTCGCGTCGCCGCCCGCCTCGATGGCATCGATCACGACGCGCTCTGTGATCTGCATGGCTTGCGAGCGCTCCAGACCGAAGTCGACCATCAGTAGATCGGCGAGCTCAGAGCTGGTCGAAAACCCCCGGTTCGTGCGGTTGGCAAACATGGCACGGTTGACGACCGCCGTCCGGGCAACCGAAGCCAGCAGCCGGTATGTCCTGGCGGCGGTCGAAAGCTGCTCCTCGACGATCGAAAACGCCCGCATTCGCGTCGCGTCACCACCGAGACCGGGCTGTCCTTGCAGCAGCGCCAGCAGCGCGGCCGGGCCGGTCGATAGCGTCGCCGACGCCACGCGCAGATAATCGATGACGAGCGGATCTCGACGCTGCGGCTGCGCGGCCCCTGAGTGGACGAACTCGTCTCCGGGCGTCAGCAGCCCGACATCGTCGCGAGACCAGTGCGCCAGATCAGCGACCAGGCGCGTCAGCTCGATCCCCGCTCCCGCGACGATGGAGACCAACTCGTAGTTCACGTCGGAGCCTGCGACCGCGTCGACCGTGTTATCGATGACCCCTTCGAACCCGAGCAGGTCGGCGACCCTGCCCCGTCGAATCGGCATCGCTGTCGACATGCCGGATCCGGCGCCCATTGGAGAGCGATTGAGGCGAGCGTACGCTTCGTGCAGCCGCTGTTGCGTTCGTACGAGCGGACCGAGCTGACCGGCCAGGTAATGTCCGAGGGACGTCGGCTGGACCACCTGCCCGTTCGCGGACGCGAGCATCAACGTGGTGAGATGTCCAGACGCCAGTGTGCTGACGCTGTCGCGCGCGTCGAGCACGGCGGAGGCGAATTCGAGCAGTCGCTCGCGCAGGACTATCCGGCACGCGGTGACCGTGATCTCCTCCATCGCAAGCGCCATGAGGAGCTCTTCGCCGCCGGGGCCTACGGGCTGCGCTTGCGCCTGTGCCAGCGGGTTGCCTGGCGTCGCCGTCGTGTCAACGTCGCCTGCCAGCAGGCGGCGCGCTCCATTGGCCACGACCTCTGGATCGACGATTCGCTGCTCACCCAGCATCAGCGCATGTGCGAGGTGGACATCCAGCAACACTCCTGGCGGGAAGCTGCTCGCTTCGCGGCTTGCTGGGTCCAGCCAGTCCCGGAGATAGTCAGGGTCGGGAAACGTGCCTTTCGGCCGAGGAGCTTTGCGACGAATTGACTTCAGCGGGTCCTGACTCATGCGCCTCCACGACTCCTGACGGCGGTTTCGTCAATGCTCACATCCCCCGGAGCAGAACCCCTCGAGAACGCCACCGGCGCTTCATTTTCCGGCCAGACCGGTGAATCGAACGTCGTCGCGCCGCACGGCTGGATGCGATGACGCCGCCTTCGCGGCGTAAATTCCGCGGTAGCGATCCGGGACAAGTCGAGCAATTTCGATCATCATCGCCTCGGTCAGTTCATCGAGGCTTCGGCGCCCGCCATCCTCAGTCTCTGTCGCCAGCGTGAACGCCTCGCCGAAGACGACGGTGACGCGGGGATACCCACCCTGACTGCTGTCCCGGGAGGCGCTGCCTGGCAGCGCCTCCGTCCCCAAAACAGCGCACGGTATGATCGGAGCGCCAGTGCGCGCTGCCACCAGGCTCGCTCCATCGAACGGGTTCTTCAGTCCGCCCGTGGTCGACCGCGTGCCCTCGGGAAACATGCCAACCAGCAGCCCGCTTTCGAGCCGCGACTGCGCATGCCGCAACGCCTTGCGGTCAGGGCTGCTACGCTTCACCGGGAAAGTGCCTGCCTGCCGCGCGAACCAGCGCGCAACCGGAATGTTCATCGCCTCCTCCTTCGCCATGAACAGGATCGGCCGTGGCGAGGCGGCCATCAGCAGCACTGGATCAATCCAGCCGAGATGATTGCAAATGACGATTGCACCGCCACGCTTCGGCACGTTCTTAAGCCCGCGAATCCGCAATCGCAGAACGATGCCCAGCAGGGGCACGAAGAAGAAGCGGGTAGCGACGAACAGCGCGTGCTTCCAGCGTCGCTCGAATGACATTGATCTGTCGAAGATCGGCTCCATCATGTCGGGCAAGCCTGACGGAACCGTCTGGTCGCCTCGCTGACGATGGCGTCCACGACCTGTTCGATCGTCAGCGCGTCGGAATCAATGGCCACCGCGTCCTGGGCGGGCTGAAGAGGCGAAATCTTGCGTTCCGAGTCATAGGCGTCCCGTTGCAGAACCGATTGATACACCTCATCGGGCGACGCGTCGGATCCCGTTCCGACAACCTGCGCGTGGCGTCTCCGAGCGCGTTCGCG
>DATKCN010000217.1:0-2134 GCA_035513175.1 Thermomicrobiales bacterium | reverse complement strand
CTGACCAGTTCATGCGCCTGCTGGAGCGGCTGACAGCCGTCTCGCGTGCCCGCCGAGCCGCCGCGCGGGACTGAACGCTCTGGACGAGTGCTGCAGCTCGTAGCGGCCGCACGCGCTGACCGGGAGGGAAGTGAACAATTGTGCGGCGCGTGCAAGTTTGTCGTAGATGCGCTAAGGACGACAAACCTTAACAACGACAGTTGTCGTCCTTTACCGCGCCATGCGTCGCGACGACCGTTTGCAGCCGCGCGCGGCCGTTTCGCCACGCCTCGTCGTTCCAGGGCGGAGCATGCGGCCGGCGACCCGTGACCGGCCCCCTTCCGAGTTCTCCCCGCCTCCCGCGTCCCGACTCCGCACTCCGCTGATCCCCGGTAGAATGCGGCCATCGGATCGCAGGATGTGGGGACGCATGGCAGCGAGGGAAGCGACTGCTCCGGGACGCGAGCGCGCGGCGCTGTTCGTCGTGGCTTTGACGGCCATCGCGACCGTGTTCATGCTGCAATCCATCCGCGTCTTCGTGGCCTATCTCGTCTTCGTCGTCGACCAGAGCAACCGCGTCACGCTGGCCGGAACGGCGCTGGGCGTGTTCGCCGCGATCGGGCTGGGCGGCGTGCTTGCCCGGCGGCTCGGCCCGGCGCCGGCGCTGCTGGCGACGGCGGGGCTGCTTGGCGCGTCCCGGCTGGTCATGCAGCTCTGGCAGCAGCCGGAGGCGCGCGTCGCCCTCGGCGGGCTGGGCATCATCGCGTGGGGCTGGCTGCTTGCCGCGCTGCTGGGGCTGAGCCGCACGGGAGTCGCGAGCGGGCTGGCGCTGGGTCTTGGGCTGGACATCGCTATCCGCGTCGGCTTTCGCACGGTCGATCTGCCGTGGATGCCGGGGGCGATGGCCCACGCGCTCACGCTGCTGCTGCTGACCGGCTTCGCCGTCGCGGCGCTGTTAGTGAGTCGTCGCGTTCACCTGTTCACGCCCGACCCGGTGTCGTCGCTGTCCCTCGTCGCCATCGGGCCCGGACTGGCCGTCTATCACCTGATGACCGGCAGCGCCGGCATGGCGCGCTCGATGCTCGACATCGGGTTCATGCAGGCCGCGCTGCTGCTGTCCGTTGGCGTGCTGATCGGCGCCGTCGTCGCGGCGCTGGGTGACGGCTGGCCGCTGGGGCGTGGCGCGCGGATTGATGGTCCGCTGGCGCTCGTGGCGATGGTCGTTCTCGGCTTGGGGGCTGCCGTTCTCGTCTGGCAGCGGCCGTACCCAGCCGCGCTCGCGTTCGTCGCGGGCGTGGCTGGGACGGTCGTGCTGCTGTCGATGGCGGCGCGGGGCGGCGCGCCGGGGCGCGTGCTGAACGAGCGGGGCGCGACGACCTGGCTCACGATCGGGATGCTGCTGCAGGTCGGCCTGCTGTTCACCTACTACACGCTCACCGGCCCGCCGCTCGTGATCGTCATCGCCTGGGGCGTCTTCGTGCTTGGCGCGCTGGCGACCGGCAGCAGCGCGGCGTCCGAGGTCGCGCGCCTCGCCACCAGCGCCGCGCCTGTCGTCGCGCTGGCGGTGGCGCTGTGCGTCGCGTTCGGCATCCAGGCGTTCGACGACGACGGCCCCCGCGCCGGTCCGCCGCTCGCGTCCGAATTCACGGTAATGACCTACAACCTGCAAGCGGGATTTGACATCGACAACTGGTGGAGCCTGGAGCGGCAGGCGCGGACGATCGAAGCCGAGAGCCCGGACGTGGTCGTGTTGCAGGAGGTCGGTCGCGGCTGGCTGGTGCTCTCGCCGGTCGATCAGGTCGAATGGCTGAGCCGCAGGCTTGGCATGCCGTACGTGTTCGGCGCCAACTCGGACGACGGGCTGTGGGGCAACGCCATTCTCAGCCGGGCGCCGCTGTCGGAGGTTGCGCGCCACCAGTACGCGACGACGCAGAACCTCAAGCGGGGCGTCATTACGGTGCGGGTCGAGACGGAAGCGGGCGGCGTGTGGGTCTTCGGTACGCATCTCGACAACCCGGAGGACGCCGGCGAGGCGCGCCTGCGGCAGGTGAACGAGCTGATTGCCGTGATCGGGGGACGGGCGCCCACTTTGCTGGCCGGCGACTTCAACGCCGAGCCGGACAGCGATGTCCTCCAGACCATCTCCGCCGCCGGC
>DATKCN010000216.1:0-32957 GCA_035513175.1 Thermomicrobiales bacterium | reverse complement strand
CACGGAGGCTGGCTTCGGGGCGGATCTCGGGGCAGAAAAGTTTTTCAACATCAAGTGCCGTGTCAGCGGGTTGACACCCGATGCCGCTGTGCTGGTTGCTACCATCCGAGCGCTCAAGGCACACAGCGGTCGATTCAAGATCGTTGCCGGGCGGCCGCTCGACCCGTTGCTAATGGACGAGAACCTCGACGCGCTCCGTGGCGGTATGGGAAACCTTGAGAAGCAGATCGAGAACGTCCGCAAGCACGGTGTTCCCGTTGTCGTGGCGATCAATCAGTTTCCCTCCGACACACCCGCGGAGATAGAGCTGGTCCGGCGCGCCAGTCTCGACGCCGGGGCCGTGGACGTCGCTGTCAGTCGCGTGTTTACCGACGGGGGAGCGGGCGGCATCGAGCTTGCCGAAGCAGTGGTGCGTGCGACGCGACAGCCATCGTCGTTCAAACATCTCTATGCATCAGGCGCGCCGATCAAAGAAAAGATCGAAACCATTGCGAAGGAAATGTACGGAGCAGCGTCAGTGGCGTACTTGCCCGCTGCCAACAGGCAGATCCGAGCCTTCACTCAGCTTGGTTATGACGAGCTGCCGATCTGCATGGCGAAGACGCATCTATCACTCAGCGGCGAAGCCAGCCGCGTCGGACGGCCCGTCGACTTCGAGCTGACGATTCGTGAGGCGCGAGCGTCGGTCGGCGCCGGCTTCATCTACCCAATCGTGGGGGAAATGCGCACAATGCCGGGGCTTGGGAAGAATCCCGGTGGCCTGGATGTTGATGTAGACGATCTTGGCATCATCCAGGGGCTGTCGTAGCTCTCAGCAGCATAACGACGCCGTGGTCGAGTGGGATATGTCACGGAGACCTAGCGAAGCCCCGTTGAGAGAGTTCATCAATGTCGTATCACCGACAGGCAGAAGACACGGAAGCCGACCGGGCTGTGCTCACCGCGTTCGTCGTGACGCTGGTCGCGTTCAAGCTCGTCACGTCGGTGATGGTGCTCTACTTCTTCCCGTCGCTGCACGCTCTGATCATCGTGCTTGCACTCAGCTCAATGTGGATCATAGCCGGAGCAATCTATGGCGGCCTTACCACGCGTGTGAAGATGCGGTTTCTCCGCGCGAGGGCGAGACGTCGGCAACTGCTTTATGAAGAATGGAACGTCGACTGACGGCGATCCCAGCCCAGCGACATCCAACCGGATCGTCCGATACGCACAACTCGTTCGGCGATGCCCAGTCGGCGTCTCGACATGCGTCGCTGACCGATTCACATCGCACAATCGCATGCGTGGTGGGCTGACACTGTAGGCTGACGTGCCACGATCCTACGTCACCCGTCCACGCACAAGATGGGTCGTTGGCATCTTATGACACCGGCGCGGATGGCAGCACCGGGATCAATCCCGGTACGGATCGTGTTCGCCCTCGCCTGCCATCGCGACGCCCAACGGACGCAACCGGTGGACAGTTTCGACGCTTTCCAAATGATGGTTGATTACCGAATCCAGACGCTTGTACGCATGAGGACTTTCATCCGTGCCCCCGCCGCGCAACGCAACTCCGCGTTCATCCAGCCACGCGATCATCATCGCGCGTGTCACCTGCCCACCGGAACGTTTCCGCGTCTTCCAGTTCATCTTTCCCGCGGCTTGCGTGCGGCTCATCACCCGTCCCGCCCCGTGGATCGTGCTTCGCATGCTCGCTACCCCATCCGCGCCATCGAGGCCGCGAATGATGAGCGCGTCATCGCCCATTGAGCCACCAACGAAGCCCGGCTGACCCGGAAACGCAGGTGTGGCGCCCTTTCGCACAACGACGACGTCGACCTCAGCGCCATCGATATTCTGCGCCTCACGCCAGGCCATATTATGGTTGTTTTCGACGCGCGCCATCTCGACCGCCCCCAGCACGTCGAGTGTCTGCTCGATGACCAGCCCCCTGCCGACACGAGCATACTCCGCTGCAAGTTCCATCGCGTCCCAATACAGCTGCCCAACCTCGTCATCCAGCCTTAGGATCGACGGCGCGCTGTCCATGTTGCTTCCTGGACGCTTCGCGTCGAAGCGCCGGCCGGCCGCCACGCTCATGAATCCGCTGGCCGTTCGGTGGCCGAAGCCTCGCGATCCGAAGTGCACGCCGACCCAGACCGCACCCATCTCATCGACGAAGATGTCTACGTAGTGATTTCCCGATCCCACGGAGCCGAGTTGCTCGCGAGCAACCTTCAACGTCGTCGAGCCGGCTGAAAGCCCAAACTCGTCGAACAGCCTCCACCGCGCATCGTCGAAGATCTGATGATCCCGGTTGTCCGACTTCGATCCGATGCCAAACGACACTCGTTCAAACACCTCGTCCATGATCGGACCAACACGGTCCCCGACCTCGTCGAGCGAGAGATCGGTGCGCACCGCCGTGTTGCCACACCCGATATCGTAGCCAACGCCCGACGGGCTGACGGCTCCAACGTACGCGACGACACCACCGATTGGCTGCGAGTACCCGACGTGATGGTCGGCCATCAGCGCCGCGGCTACCGCCTCATCGTGCGAACGGAGGCAGCGCGCTGCCTGGGCGACCGCACGCGCGTCAACCGGATCACCCCACACCGCAACGCTATCAACGATCTGATGCAATTCGCCCCCGGTGGCGTTCATCCAGGCTCGTGAGTCCAGCGACTGGGCGCGTCTTAATCGAGCAAGCGGATTTGATCGCGCTCAATGTCGGCCATCAACTCAGCTTACGCGTGCTGCGGTAGTGTTGGAAGACTTACGGCGGCGCGGAAGCGATCATACGCACGATCGCGCGGCTCGCGCTGTCTGGGCTTCAGCGCCAGCCACGTGGAAACGGCGATTGCCACGCTGACTGTCACGATCGCGGTTGTCTTCATGCGCACGCGCAACAGGAGTCGACGCCCGGTTCGCCCGGCTGCTACCCGGCAACCAAAAGGCCCACGATCTTCGACCGCGGGCCGTCAGTGCCAACCGATGAGTGAATGAGGCTGGGGAGCAGGGACTCGAACCCCAACTGCCTGATCCAGAGTCAGGTGTCCTACCATTAGACGACTCCCCATCGTCACGATTGGCGACATAGAAGTATACGCCTGTGGAGCAGCCGCCGCAACGCTATTCGCCGTCGGTAGCCAGCACTCCCGGAGCGGTGAGCGTTACCATCTTCAGTTCCTCGAGCGCGTCGGTCATGACGAGCTTCGGCTCGGCGGCAGTGACAATGAGCTGACCCCGATGCGCTCGCAACGTTTCGATCAGCAGGTTCCGATGTCGTTCATCTAGCTCGGAAAGCACGTCGTCAAGAAGCAGAACCGGCCTCGCGCCGATTGCGTCGGTTGCCACGTCAATTTCGGCCAGTTTCAGCGCGACGACCGCCAGTCGCTGCTGCCCCCGAGAACCAAAGCGCTCCATGGGACGGCCATCAAGCGTCACAACCAGATCGTCGCGATGCGGACCCGTTCCCGTCGCGCCGCGCGCTATTTCATGCGCCTGTGTCCGATTGAGGTGCTGCCCGAAAGCGACACCGATGCGCTGCGCCGCTTCAAGCGCATCCTGAGCGGTTTCGACCGATTCCCACCATGCGCCGCTCTCCTGGATGCTCGACACGTACCGAACTTCAAGGACGCCAGACTCAGGAGAGAGGCGTTCGAAGCTCCCGGCCGCCGCGTCCCGGATGCCGCGCATCGCGCGTACTCTGGCAGCGATAACGTATGCGCCAAGCGCGACGAGCTGCTCGTCCCAGAACGCGAACTCATCCGCCGCTACGCGGGCGCCTTCGTCGGCCTGATGGCGCTTCAGCAAACCATTCCGCTGCGACAGGATGCGAGCGTACCGCGACAGCGTTCGCAGGTATCGACGATCGGTCTGCGAGAGAAGGATGTCGAGAAAGCGGCGGCGCACTGACGGCGACCCCAGGATGAGATCCAGATCGTCGGGAGCGAAAGACACGGTTGGAATGATGCCGACCACGTCGCTTGCGCGACGCGGCCGGTCCGCCACCCGCAGTAGCTTCTTGGTTGCTCCCTTGCGCTCACCCTTTTGTAGAAAAATCTCGATCCTTGCGGAGACGTCGCCTCTACTTGCGTCGCCAACAACGCGCGCGTACGGCGCGACGCCGAGATCGACGCCGCTCTCGTGCGCGATGATGTCCGCGTCCAGTGACCCGCGCCGGGGTCGAGTCGTGGACACCAGCTCGATCGCCTCGATCAGCGTCGACTTGCCTGAGCCGTTTCGTCCAACGATTCGCAGGCCCTCGCGTGGGATATCAAGTGTGAGGTCGCGGTACACACGGACGTGCTCAAGCTCAAGCCGCCGCACCCATACGCCGTCAACGATCGACACCGGCGACGCGACCTAGTTGGACCCTATGACCATCGGCATGATCACGTGCGTGAAGTCGTCTGAGTCAGCGGACTTGATGACGCCGGCGCTGTTGGCCCCCTGCAGCTCAAACGCGACTTTCGAGTCCCGCATGACCGAAAGCACGTCGGTAAGATAGCGCCCGTTGAAGGCAATCTGAATCTCACCGCCCTCGACCTGCACGTCCAGATCGTCCTGGTTGTCCCCGGTGTCCGCAGCCGTGCCGGAGACGCGCATGCGTCCCATGTCGAGCGTTTCCGACGGCGGCGCGATTTCGAGCTTCACAACGTCATTGTTGTTGCGAGCGAAGATTGCCGCCCTCTTAGCCGCGTCGAGCAAAATGTCCCGTGACACGACGGTGCGTGTGTTCCAATTTTTCGGGATGATTTGTGACAGATCCGGGAACGTGCCGTCGATCAGGCGCGTGCTGAACCACACGTCGCCCATGGTCGCGAGCAGCTGACTTTGGTTCGGGGTCACCGTCAACTCGACGAAGTCACCACCCTCAGCGAGAATGCGCGACATCTCCTGCATGGCTCGAGCGGGCACAATGATCGTCAGTGCTGTTTCGACCGGCAGGCCCAAACGCGCCGAACGAACCGACATGCGGAATCCGTCGGCAGCGGCGAGAGTGATCGTGTCGCCGGTCGCCACAAACTGCACTCCGGCAAGCACCGGTCGGCTGTCATCCCCGGCAGCGGCGAACACAACGTGGTTGATAGCATCGCGCAGCACCGAGGGGTCGAGTCGGATCACGCTCCCGCCTTCGATGTGTCGCGGCAGGATCGGAAAGTCTTCTGGATCCGTCCCGCGCACGTGAGCTCGCGTGCCGCCCTGATGCACCGTTACCGTCAACGGTCCATCGTCCTGACTCATCTCGACTGACCCTGGTTCGAGGCTGGACACGAACTCGCCCAGCACTCGCGCCTGCACCGTGATCCGTCCCGGAGTCTCGACCTCCGCCGGAATCCGGCACATGATCCCCAACTCCAGGTTGGTGGCGGAGACGATCAGGTGATCCTCTTCCGCTTCCAGAAGATAGTTGCCCAGCACCGGAAGCGTGCTCCTGGATGCGACCGCACGACCAGCGATTGAGAGAGCCCGATTCAAGCTCTCCTGCGTGCACTGAATCCGCACCGATGCCTTCTCCTTCAGTGTCCGTACACGTGATCAGAGGCGGGATTATAGCATACACGCCGTTCCCGTCCCGCTCGCTCCGACACGCCACTCAACATCGCCTCGCGGGGTAGTTGACATCAACGCACGTCATGATTACAATACATATAGAACGCATGTTCTAAACGGCGGACTCGGATATAAGCACGAACGGAGAAAAGACGATGAGCGAGCAGTCCGCGTTCGAACCCGCGAAGTTCCTGACTACGGTAAATGGGCAGGACTATCTGGAAGTCAAGTGGCGACTCGTCTGGCTGCGGTCAGTCTATCCCGACGCGCGCATCGAGACAGAGCTCGTCGAGCATCAGGGGCACTCGGCCGTGTTCCGCGCCCTCGTCTCGTTGTCGAGCGGGGCCTGCGCGACCGGCTGGGGGAGCGAGGCCGCCGATGACTTCGGCGATTATCTTGAGAAGGCTGAGACCAAGGCGCTCGGTCGCGCGCTGGCAGCGCTCGGCTTCGGAACCCAGTTCTGCCCCGACTACGATTTCGGCGCGGATCGTCAGCGGCTGGTCGACTCGCCGGTCAATATCCGCTCCCCTCGTGGCGCGCACGTGACGTCAGCTCAGGCTCGCCAGCAAGCGACGCCGCGCCAGCTCAAGTACGTGCACGTGGTCGCGCGTGAAGCCGGCCTGTCGCAGGAGGATCTCGAGCTTCGGGCTCACGAGCAGTTCAGCCAGGCGCTCGCAGAGCTCAGCCGCAGCGACATGTCCGCGCTGATTGAGCAGCTTCAGTCCGAACGCCAATCCTCGGATCTGGCGTCATGAGTCAAGGCATCGCTGGGAAGGACGCACCTGTGGTAGCGAGAAACACCGCTGTCTCCCCTATCGTCGTGTCGGATGACGCCACACTCAGCGCGCTCCAGTCGATTGAGCAACGTCTCCACGATGGATACGCCAAGATCGAAGAGAGTCGAGCCCGTGGGCGCAACGTCTCGCGCTGGGAAGCTGTCTGGCTCGACCTGCTGCATGAGTACGAGGATCTGATCGATCGACTGGCCGCGTAGCGCACACGTCAACGTGCAGATCTGCTCGTCGATCCGGGTCAACGCTCGAGTAGGCCCGGTTCGAACTTCTCTGCGATGCTATTGACCACCTACGCGTGCCCTGCTACGGTGCAGCGCCGCGAGCACACCTGTGCCGCGCCGCTCCACGCCAGGGAACGGAATGTGATGACCTACGATCTGAGCGCCGTCCGGCGGAACCTGCCAATCCTGAATGACTGCACGTATCTGAACACCGGCACGGTCGGCATCATGGCTGAGTCGGTGCTCACGAAGCACATCGAGAACATCGTCGACCACGAGCGCGGCGGACACGCAACTCAGGCTCACGCCGTTGCAGGGTACGAGCGGGCTCGCTCAGTTCTCGCCAATTTGCTGAACGCGCGGACGGCCGACCTGGCGTTCAACCGGAACGCGACCGACGGCATCAACTGGGCAGCCGCGACGTTCCCTCTGGAGCCCGGAGATGAGGTCATCACATCGACCGAGGAGCATCCAGCGATGGTCCTTCCGTGGCTGGCCAGGTGCGAGCGGGCTGGCGCGCACCTTCGGTTCATTCCGCTGACCCATGATCCATCCACTCTGACCGAGAGTCTGGCCAATGCACTGTCCGACCGTACTCGTGTCGTCGCGATCAGTCATGTGTCGTGCGAAACAGGCGCGCGCGTCCCTGTTGAGCTGATCCGCGACATAGTCGGCGATAACGTGGCGATTCTTATCGACGCTTCGCAATCGGTGGGGCAGTTTCCTATCGACATCCCCGCGATGCGGGCTGACTTCATCATTGGCAACGGCCACAAGTGGCTGGCTGGGCCAAAGGGCACTGGCTTCGCCTGGTTCGACCCGCGATCGATCGATCTCGTCAAGCCCGCCTACTTCGGCGATGGGGCGGTCAGCCCTCGCTGGACTCGCGCCTTTTACCAGACTGAGCCACCGCCGTCGCTTGTGTATGGTGGCGACGCCACCCGTTTCGAGTTCGGCACGCGAGCCTGGCACACCTATGGAGCTCTGGCGGACGCGATTGAATATCAGGAGTCACTCGGCTGGGAGGCAGTCTTCGCTCACGTCTCGAGCCTTTCATGCTTCGCGAAGCAAACGCTGGATGAGATTCCGGGAGCCTCGGTTGTCACACCGGACTCGTGGGAGAACTCGTCCGGGATCGTCACGTTCACCCTGGAAGGGCTCAACGGTCGCGACGTGAGCGAAACGCTTCGAGAAACGCACAATGTAATCCAACGATCGGTTGAGGTTCCGAGCGCCGTGCGGGTGTCCGTCACCTACTTCACATCACGAGATGACATCACTCGCCTCGCGGATGTAGTGGACCGCGTGTCCCGGGGCTCATGATCGGCCAGCGCTCGTCCCACACGACGAGGTTGTGAAAGTCCAGCGTCGCCCGGTCGTCGAATCGAGATACACGGGTCAGGCCGCAGTTTGCGAGCCGGAACAAGTGCCGCGCCTGCCCCGGCAGCCCCAGCAGTACGGTCAGCAGCATGGCGAGCTTCCCGCCGTGAGCTACGACCAGCACCGACTGATCGCCCTCACCGTGGGCATGCCCAAGCATCGACTGAAATCGCCTCGATCGAGATCGCAGCGTCCTGATGCTCTCCCCGCCGGGAGGGGCCAGGCCGCGACGGTGAAACGCTCCCGACGCCCAATCGTCCGCCATGCCATGCGACCGAAGCGTCAGCTCGGCGTCTCGGTAATGCACGCCCTGCAGCACCCCGTAGTGCATCTCACGCAGATCAGGATCGAGGATGACCGGCTGCCTGCCGTGGACGATCAATTCAGCGGTCCGCGCGGCGCGCTGAAGGTCGCTCGCGTAAACGGCGTCGAACACGACACCACGGAGAAACTCCCCTACGGCTCGTGCCTGAGCTTCCCCACGGGCGTTCAGCGGCGTGTCAATGTGACCTTGAAACATGCCGTCCGCGTTCGACGCAGTCTCGCCATGCCGGACCATCCAGATGGTCAGCGACATCTCAACCTCCAGGCTCAGACACCCGAACGCGGCGACGGCCGCGCTGTCCGCGGCCGTCTCATGCCTCGCACGCCGATCTCAGAAACGATCAGCGGACGGTAATCTCGATGCTTTCAACGTTCAACGGCACGGTCGGCACCGACCGCTCACCGCGCGCGCTCGTCGTCACCGGTGACGCGGCGATCGCGTCAAGCACGTCAAACCCATCGGTCACGATGCCGAAAATCGTATATTGCTTGGGGAGCCCATAATCCTGATGAATGATGAAGAACTGAGAGCCGTTGGTGTTCGGTCCCGCGTTGGCCATCGCCAATGTGCCTCGCAGGTACTCACGGGTGACGGGCTCGTCGGCGAACCGGTAGCCTGGTGATCCGGCGCCGGTGCCCGTCGGGTCACCGGTCTGCACCATGAAGTCCTTGATCACCCGATGGAACGGAACGCCTTCGTAGTAACCCTGGTTGGCAAGGAACACAAAGTTGTTGACCGTCCTGGGCGCGTCGCCTTCGAACAGATCGACGACGATCTCGCCGAGGTTAGTCCGAATAATCGCCCCATAATCCTTGCCGGACTCCAACTGCATCTCCGGCTCGGTGCTCCACTGCTTCGACACTGACTCCCCCTGACTTCCGACGGTGGCTATCGCCTGGGTTGAGTCGCTCCCCTGCGTCGCCACCGGCGCGTCCTGACTTGCGGTCGTAGCGGTCGATCGACCGTCCTCATCACCGCAAGCGGCCATCACAATCGCAGCCACGAACACGAGCGCGGCTACCTTCAACGAATGTCGTCCCAGAATCATTGGTCAGTCTGCCCCAACTGCTGACGCGCTCCGCTCCAGGCCAAGCCGTGGCGCGATTGCCGCTATGCCGTCAATCACGTGCTGCACGTGCTCGTCGAACTCGATCCCGAGCGCTTCGGCCGTCTCCAGCATCGTTGTCCTGTCAACCGCGCGCGCGAACGCCTTGTCTTTCATCTTCTTCCGGACCGCGCGTGGGGTCACCTCGTCGATGGACTTCGTCGGCCTCACGAGAGCAACCGCGGTTACGAAACCACTCGTCTCGTCGACCGCCGCCAGCGTCAGATCCAGGCGCCCAGCACGCGGGACATCCAGATGGTCTGCGTGGCTGAGCACCGACTCGATAACGCTCTCGGGAACACCTCGATCCCGCAATATCGGCGCGCCGTCCTGTGGATGCATGTCCAATGTAGGATGTATTTCGAAGTCAAAGTCATGCACCAGCCCGACGAAGCCCCACAACTCCTCGTCTTCGCCAAATACCCGCGCGTACTCGCGCATGCACGCCTCAACCCCAAGGCAGTGTCTGAGCAACGGTTCGCCCTTGACGAACTCAGTCAACAGGCCCCAGGCGTTTTCTCGAGTAATCGCCAGATTCGCCAATGCGCGCGTCTCCATCCCGTTTCGGCCCCGCTTGCGAGCAACAATCCGATGATCCTACACGATGAGCATGGCATCCCCGAAGGAAAAGAACCGGTATCGTTCGCGAATGGCGTGTTCGTACGCTTCGCGGATCAGTCCATGCCCGGCGAATGCCGACACCAGAAGCATCAATGTCGTGCGCGGAAGATGAAAGTTCGTCACCATCGCGTCGACGACGTTGAACGAGTATCCCGGAGTGATGAACAGGTTCGTAAATCCATCAATCGGCGTCGAGGCGCGATCATCCAGAATCCGCTCAGCCGCGGATTCAAGCGTGCGCACCGATGTCGTCCCGATCGCGATGACGCGCCGACCGCCAGCCTTGGCAGACCGAATGTCATCAGGTTCAGAGATTCGGAACCACTCCGAATGCATGTGGTGCTTGCGCGCGTCATCAGTCTTGAGGGGCTGGAATGTGTCCAGACCGACATGCAGCGTCACACGCGCGAACGTTGCTCCCGCCGCCACACAGGCGTCCATCAGCTCCGTTGTGAAGTGCATTCCCGCGGTCGGTGCGGCGGCCGAACCTTGTTCATCCGCGTACACGGTTTGATACCGACTCGGGTCACAGATCGCCGTACGGATGTACGGGGGCAGCGGAATGCGGCCGAACTGCTCGATCGTGTCCGATTCCAGCGAAACAACGAACTGACCGCCTTGTCGACGCTCGATCGTTACGCTGCTGGTCACTTGCTCGCCGTGCCGATCGAGCACGAGGAGCCGCTCGCCTTCACGCAGCCGGCGACCTGGACGGGCCATCGCCAGCCACGTCGTGTCACAGATTGGACGTAATAGCAGAAGCTCGACGCCGCCTCCAGTGCCGCGTACGGCAGCAAGTCTCGCTGGGAACACACGCGTGTCGTTGACGACGATCAGATCTCCATGGGTCAGAAACTGAGGAAGGTCACGAAACTGTCGATCGTGAAGCCGACCGGCGGTTCGATCGATTACGAGCAGCCGCGACGCGTCGCGCGGCTCAATCGGAGCCTGCGCGATCAGCTCGGGCGGAAGGTCGTAGTCGAATTGAGCGACGGGAATTGGCCGCCCGACGTCTGGGCAAGAGTCAGTCACCGCTGAAACTCGCCAAACAGTTGCTGCTGGACCTCATCTGCCGTCCGGGGAGCCTGGAGCCCGAGATGCTCGTACGCCCTGCGCGCTGCAACTCGGCCACGCGGTGTGCGTTGCAAGAACCCAAGCTGGATCAGGTACGGTTCGTACACGTCCATGATCGTGTCGGTTTCCTCACTGGTTGCGGCCGCGAGCGTGTCGATCCCAACCGGGCCGCCAGCAAACTTCTGCACGATCGCCAACAATATTCTGCGGTCTACATCGTCCAGGCCAAGCTCATCCACATCCAGCATCGTCAACGCGGATACGGCGACATCGGGCGTTATCACGCCATCCGCACGCACCTGCGCATAATCACGGACACGTTTGAGCAGCCGGTTCGCGACACGGGGCGTCCCTCGCGAGCGCAACGCGATCTCTCGCGCTCCTTCAGGCTCAATTTCCACTCCGAGGATCCGCGACGATCGTAATACAATGCTGTGCATCGCCTCATCGTCGTAGTACTCCAGTCGGAACACCGCGCCGAACCGATCCCGCAGTGGAGACGTGAGCAACGCGAGCCGCGTCGTCGCTCCGACCAATGTGAAGCGTGGAAGCGACAGCCTCATCGACCTCGCCCCGGGTCCCTTGCCCAACACGATGTCGACGGCGAAATCCTCCATCGCCGGGTAGAGCACCTCCTCGACGGCTCGATTCAGACGATGAATTTCATCGATGAAGAGAACATCTCCGGCCTTAACGTTCGTTAGAATCGAAACGAGGTCCCCGGCGCGCTCGATTGCCGGCCCAGACGTGATCCGCACCGCGACGCCCATTTCCGCGCCGATGATGTTTGCCAGTGTCGTTTTTCCAAGCCCCGGGGGACCGTACAACAGCATGTGATCGAGGGCCTCGCCCCGCGCGAGGGCGGCTTCGATGAATATTCCGAGCGTGCCCTTGACCTTGTCCTGACCGACGTACTCGCTCAGGCGTCGTGGGCGCAGGCTGCTCTCGATCAGAATATCTTCTTCTCGGTGTTGCCCGGACACTACGCGGCTGGTCATTCATGTCACCTGACGAAATGGATCGAATCCTCGCGGTCAAGTATAGCAAGAAGATTAGAACGTTCGTTCTATTCCGCTTCGTCCAGCAACATGACCGGGATGCCATCATCGATGCGATACCGCCGACCGCACTCGTCGCAAACGAGTCGCTCCCCGTCGAGGCGAACGGGTGTCTTGCACACCGGGCAGGCGAGAATCTCAAGGAGTTCCTTACGAACGACGTCCGGTTGTGTCATCAGGCGCGGCTCCCCAGGTGTCAGCCGTGAAACGATCGAGCCGCAGGTCGCGAATCCCACGCACGGCCGCGTCGATAGTAACACTCATGTCGCCGACTCCGCTTCCGGCAAGCGCGTTGACAAGCTCGCGCTCGATCCAGGAATATTCGCGATCATCGACGCCGTGCGAAACGGAGAGTGCTGGCACGTGTTCATGCCGGTTGCCCGCTGCCACTACGGGAAGGTTGAGTCCATATTCACGCTCCAGGATGCGACGGTATCCCTCGACCGCAATGTCCATCGAGTGTTCGCGCGCGACGAAATCGCGAGCGGCAGCGCCGATGCGACCCCTCATGCCGGAGTCCTGGGCGAGCGTGACGAGCAGCTCCGCTACCATTTCCTCTTCGAACGCGTCAACCGGCACACGAAGGACCACATCGGACGGATACTCCCGCGTGGTCTCATGGTCGGTGACCAACACGGGCTTGCCAGCTCCTATCAATCGCAGCAAGCTCGCCGATGTCTCGCCGGTGCTGGGATGCCGAAGATTCACGCACACATCGGCTGCCTGGGCAACAAGCCGGGCCTCTTCATCGCCGACGTAACCTAGAAGTTGCACGCGGTGCGAGACGCCGTACAGGGCGGCAATTCGCTTAAGCTCCACTCCGGGAGCGAGCGAGCCTGCCACCACGAGCAGTGCGTCCGGAACGACATCCAACAGCCGGCTTAGCGCGCGGATGACCACATCGAGGCGTTTGTATGGGTTGACATGCGTGACTGAGGCGACGATGAACGCGTCGCGTGGCATGCCGAGCGTCTCGCGGGCATCCCGCTGGTCAACTCCCGCGGGAAGAGGCACTCCCATCGGCACGACCGCGACCTTCGCGCCTGGAACCAGATGTTCCACGAGAGCGCGGGCGTGCTGGGAATGTACGACCGTTACTCTGGCGGCCTCGATGAAGTCTTCAGACAGCGGGTAGGCGCTCAGGTCGGCTGGCACGTGACCGCGCAGCGATTGTTTAGCGAGCGTCGCCCCTGACTCGCCATATCGCGTGGACATCAGCTTTCGATAGCTACGACCCCGGCGCTCCCTCACGAACTCGGCGAGCCGGCCGTGGTGGACGACTACATCATGCAGCACGAGCACCCCGCGCGATCTCGCTGCATTGTGGAACGCCAGCGAGTGGAAGCCGGAATTGCCGACCTGGAACACGATGGGAGCCGTCGAATCGAACCGACCGAGGCCAGGTCGCCCGGGCAGCCGGCTCCGACGGCCCGTTGCCGTGCCGTCCATGACGACCTGCATATGCCACTGATTGCCGATCGCCTCGAGCAGGTCCGCGCTGTATTTCGCGATGCCCGATCGCACGGGTGGCATCGGCGTTACGACCTGAATCGGCGGCCACCTGGTATTGCTCATTCAGACCTTCACCAGCGCCGACACGACCGTGTCCCAGTTCAGCGCCGCCGTGACCGCTGGTCCGCCGCTTCCAAGGGCGCGTGCGAGCTTTTCGTCCGCGAACGCGTCGATGGCGCATGCGAGGCTTCGCGGCGCCAACTCCGTCACAGCCCCGCACATTCCCGGCCCCACGAACTCCAGCACGCCGCCACTATCCGGTGAGGTAATCACCGGTTTTCCTGCGGCGAGCGACTCGACAGTGGTGTAACCGTAGTCCTCATCGATCGGGGCGTAGAATACCGCTCGACACGTGTTGTAGAGGTCCCTGAGTCTCGCGTCATCTACCCGTCCAAGCACCGAGACGCGGTCCGAGATGCCCAGGGCCGCGACCCGCCGCTCAATCGCCGCCCGGTCCGGCCCGTCTCCCACGATGACCAGTCGCAGCGCGCTCAACACCATCGGCCACGCCTCTACCAGGGCGCCAACGCGCTTCGACGCGTCCAGGCGGGCCACGCTCAGCACGAACGGCTCGTACGCTTCCGCTCGCAGCCCCGCTCGCGGAACTGGTGGATACAGAGGAGAAGCATCCAGTCCCGTGAACCGCCGCAATCGATCGCTGACATTGCGACTGATCGTGTGTCTTGGGTCGCATGACGCGATCCCAATGCGATCGATATCGACAATCCGCTCACGAATCGTATCTGCGGCGTCGCCCGTTCCGAACTCGCTCATGGGCGTGCCATGCAGGTCATACGCTTGCCGATGCTGGTGGATCAGCCAGAGCGCCTTACGCGGGTGATCCACCGCCCAGGTCGGAAACTTCGTGCAGATAACGAGGTCAACGAACCGCTCATTAGATCTCGAGACATCGAGCAACCGCCAGGCCAGCGCAGTTGATAACAGCTTTTCCGGTGGATTCCAGCCTAACGGGAGAGACACGACGTCAAGGTCGTGACCGCGATCGGAAATCGCCGACGCCAGGCCATCGACGAGCACCTCGGCGCCGCCGCGCACAAACGGGACCTGGCTGTGCAGGATCAGGATGTTCACGGACGGCGCTGTTCCGACGCCTCGTCGAGCATGTTCAGTTCAACGCGCAGTTTCTCGTTATCACCGCGTAACTCGAACAGGGCGCGCACTGCTGCCTGGTTGAACCGATTCTGCTGATCGACGATCGGATTGATGTACCAGCGCAGCACGATCCGAAGCATTCGACGGAAGAGTACGAGCGCTCCACCGACGACCGGCGCGTCGCTGCCAATTCCCCAGTGTGCGTTGATCGTCGCGAGCTGCTGCGCATCGTTGACCGCCGACGACGGCCGCGCAGGAACCCTGTCGCCGGGCCGCAATCCGTGACGCGCCAGCACGGCCTCCCGTATGCGTTGCACTTGCACTTCAACTGGTTCTTCGTCATGCATACCTTGCCTCATCCCAGAACCTCGACATCGAGCACATCCGCGTACACGTGTGCGACACGCCGCACCACGTGCTCCCAAGTGTGCCGCTGGCACGTCATTTCGAACCCGGCTGCCCCCATCGCTTTCCGCGTTTCAGGAGACCGCATCATGCTCAGAAGAGCGCCGGCTATCGCCTCTATGTCCCCGAACGGCGTCAGCAACCCACCCCCGCTCGTGCCAACCAGTTCACGTGTTGCCGGCGTGTCCGCGGCAATGACTGGGACCCGATTGGCCCAGGCTTCCAGATAGACAATGCCAAACGATTCAGTCCGGGACGGCAGCGCCATGACGTCGATCGCCGCTAGCACGTCTCGCTTGAAGGCCGCGGAAACGAACCCAAGCACATGAATTCCTTCGCGCTCCGTGTCGGAGAGATCAGTGTACCAGCGCACGAACGACCGGAGCGGCGGTCCCACCAATAGCAGTTCGATCTCGTGCCCTGACCGGCGAAGGTCGATCACCGCACGTGCCAGATCGAACGTTCCCTTGTCCTGGGCCAGCGCTCCGATCGACCCGACGACGAATCCACGCGAACTGACATGCTGGCGAAGCCGCTCGGGCTTACCGTGCGTGACTTCATCAATATCTACCCCAGCGCCGGTGACGACGATGTCGCCGCGACCGCCGCGGATCTGTTGCACGAACTCGCCTTCGGCCTCCGTCATAACCATCACCGCGTCGGCAGATCGGATGAGCTCCAGTTGATGAGGCATCGAGACGTATCTGCGGGCGACGGGATCGCCGTCAACGCCAAGGTGAATGAATGGTGTCAGCACGAAGCGGGCGCCATGCGCCCGGGCTATTCGCATCGCTCGTAGCGCCAGGCTTTCGATGCCGACGTTGGTCGCATGAACCAAGTCCGCGGGCAAGCCTCGCTCCACGGCGGCGTCGAAGCTCGGAACGAATGGCTGAAGCCGGCTGATGGCCCGGAATGGCCAGGCGGGCAGGGGCATTCTCGACAGCTCGCCCATCACTCGGCGCGATCCTTGAAACCCAAGCGATGACAGCGGGAGATGAGTGATCGGGACGCGCTCGACGTTTACGCCATTCAGGCACTCATTTCGCGGAGCGTGCACGCACTCACGCTTTCGATCCCACATGTATTCGAGGTCGAACGCGTTGGTTGTCACCACCGTGACGTCGTGACCGGCACGAGCGAGCACCTCGGATGCCTCTTGCATCCAGCGCTCCGAGCCACCAGCGAACGGGGCATAACGGTGATTCACGTGCACGAATCGCATGGGCTCGCCTACGTTCCCGTAGTCGGCGTCGCGATTTCCGCGCTCAACTCTTCGATTCGCTGGGCAGACTGCTGTGCGATGACGGAGTCGGGGTCGATCTCGATTGTCCGCTCGTACCACCGACGCGCCTCGTCCATTCGTGGGCTTGGCAACCCTTCGTAGAGGATTGCGAGATAGTAGGCGGCTGAAATGTTGTCGGGATCCAGTTCGACGGCGCGAAGCAGCTGGAGCTCGGCGTCGTAGTACGAGCCGTTCCGCTGGAGTGCGCTCCCAAAGGCCACGCGCAGCTGCGCGTCGTCGGGACGAAGTTCTATCGCCCGCTCGAAATACGGAATTGACTCCGTCACCCTGCCGCTGTTGGCAAGAACTTCGGCAAGAACGACGATTCGGTTGGCGTCGCCCGGATTCTCGGCCACCTCGGTTTCCCAGCGCGCCAGTTCCGCTCCCGGCGTCACCCGCAAGGGAGACTCATTCGCCGAGCCAGGATCGTCGCCATTCGACCCGATCGGCAATAGCACGATCAGGCCACTGAGTATCAGTGCCAATGCAATTGTAATGGCGAATACCGCCGATGCGCGTCGGAAGCTGCGATCGACTCGCGTCCTGCGCGGCCGGTTCAAGCGTCGCAGCCTTCCTCGCGGCGGATCCGCCTGGCGGCCGCATGCGCTAATCGCGCGGCCTCGCGATCGATTCGGCCTTCGGCCAGCACGACGCGACCCGACATCAGCACCGGAATTCGAAACACGTATTCGTCTTCCAGATCACGGTTTCCAGTGATACTCACGATCCGGACCCGATCCATTCCGAACACAGCGCGCGTCACGCGCTCTGCCTCAGCGCAGAGGCTGCAGTCAGGCCCGGAGAGCAGCGTCACGTAGGGCGCTCGGTTCCTCTTCCAACGCACATCGTCTCCTGACGGGCTTCGGTAGCGAGTGTGACAGGCGCTACGCGCCCAGCGAGCCACACGGGCATTGGCGCCTCGATCGACCACTGATATACTTGGGTGCGCTCGAAAGAGCCACGCGCCGAAGTGGCGGAACCGGCAGACGCGCTACGTTCAGGGCGTAGTGCCCGTAAGGGCGTGGGAGTTCAAATCTCCCCTTCGGCACCATCGACCGGCGTTCGCTCCGCGTGCGCCGCCTTAACAACTGAATGATACCGGACGGACGGTCGCTGGCTTCGGCCAGAGGAAAGTCCGAGCTGCACAGAGCGAGGGTGCCTGGCGAAAGTCAGGGAGGCGCGTGTCGATGCGCGTCGACAGTCCGTACTGGCGCCACTGGCGCACGGCGAGTGGCGAGAGCAACAGAGACTAATGCCCAGCTGTCAAGCTGGGAGTGAAAAGGGCAATCCTCCCCGCAGCAATCTCCGACTGGACCGCGAACCAGGTTGCTCGCCAAGGTCCGAGGTTGAGAGCAGACGCGATGCGTCCGGCCCGATGAGGGCTGAGATAGATGATCGTCCAAGACAGAACTCGGCTTACAGTCCGGTATCTTCGGTCATGGTGCCTCTAGCTCAACCGGCAGAGCGCTGGTCTGTGGAACCAGAGGTTACGGGTTCGAGCCCCGTGAGGCACCCCACCACCACGAAAGGCCCGTTGTGCAAGACATTGCCGACGGGTCGTCGTTTCGATTGCGGGCACCAGCCC
This sequence comes from Thermomicrobiales bacterium, assembly GCA_035513175.1. Classification (GTDB taxonomy): domain Bacteria; phylum Chloroflexota; class Chloroflexia; order Thermomicrobiales; family CFX8; genus DATKCN01. The sequence continues at coordinate 14,938 of DATKCN010000216.1, read as the reverse complement.
GCCGGGTGGCATAATTCGATGCGTCGCCGCGGCAGCCGACTTTGGATGTATTTCGCCCTCGTAGCTCAACGGATAGAGCGCTTGTCTTCGGAACAAGAGGTTGGGGGTTCGAGTCCCTCCGAGGGTACACATCTCAGGAGCATCGCGCCGTTCCCCCCTTCTGTCTGTTTCCGCAACGGTCACGGTCCATGCGATAATCCACACCGCATAGCGTGGGGAGACAGTGCATGCAGGCCGCCATCCTGTCGATTGGGTCCGAGCTGCTTCAAGGGTTCCTGACCGACACCAATTCCACGTTCCTCGCTCAGGAACTGAACGAGCTTGGCGTCGAGGTCGTCGGAGTGACACAGGTCGATGACAATCTCGACCGCATCGTGCGCGCGTTTGACCGGGCGCTTGCGGACGCGCAGTTTGTCGTCGCCACCGGTGGAATCGGCCCAACCGACGATGACCTCACCAGGGAAGCCGTTTCGCGCTTTGTCGGCGAATCGCCATCGGTCGATCGCGCGATCGCCGAGACGATTCGAGAGTTCTTCACGCGCCGAGGCGTCGTCATGCCGGAGCAGAATATCAAGCAGGCGTGGGTAATCCCGTCGTGCGACGTCATGAGCAATCCGATTGGAACCGCGCCGGGGTGGTTTGTCACGTCCGGAGACCGTTCGATCGCGATCATGCCGGGTGTGCCGCGTGAGATGACGCGCATGTGGACTGAACAGGTCGTGCCTCGGCTTCTGCGAAGGCTCGGTTCCGATTCGATCGTGACGCGCACGTTGAAGACAATCGGTCTCGGGGAGTCGGCCGTCGAACAGGAACTGAAGCACATCATCCAGCGAGGTCGACCGACGATTGCGACGTACGCCAAGGACGACGGCGTTCACGTGCGAGTTACCGCCCTGTCGCAAGACCGAACGGAGGCTGAAGCAACGGTTTCGGCGGCTGAAGCGGAGATACGACAGGCGATCGGCGCATACATCTATGGAGACCTGAACATCCCGCTTTCGACCGCGGTCCTCCAACCGATCGCGCAGCGTGGGGCCAAGCTCGCCGTGTGGGAAGCGGGCAACGCCGGTCGACTGTCCGGCCTGCTGGGAGAGAGCCCTCTGGCCGATCAGGTGCTGGTGACGTGCGTCTCCGTGTCCTGCAACGGCTTGTTCTTCGACGGGGAATCAACTCCGTCCACGCTGGCCGTGTCGGGCGCGCAACAGGCCGCGAGATCATCCGGCGTCGAGCTAGGCGCTGCCGTCGTTGTCAGGATTTCGGACGACGGTTCCCGTGATCGTCAGGCCGGCGACATTGCAATGGCGCTCGCCCATCCCGACGGCGTCTGGCTGCGAACCCAATCGATCACGTCGAATCCCGCGGAGATTCGCAGGCGGGCGACGATGACGGCTGCTGAGTTCCTCTGGACATCGTTGAAGGCAGAAACCGTTTCCCATCAGGATTAACGCGCCTCCAGGTTGCGCGCCAGCAGGGTCCGCCCATCACGCGGACCCGCCACGTCAGCCCAACCGGGTATCCGGCTATCTTTGCAAGGTCGCCCGCCGCTCGTAACGCCAGCACCAACGGCACGGTGAGAGCCGTGTCCCGCATCGACCTGCCCATCGATCGATCGCGCGCGAGCAGCCGTTCGACCGGACGGCGCACGTAGAGCGCGCCTATCCCTGCCAGCACCATGCACTCCCAATGCCGACCTCGCGCCAGCGCCAACAGCAGTGCGGAGTAGGCAAAATAGCGCAGCGCGTGGCGCCTCGCGAACAATCCCGCCTTTCCGTCTCCCCGCGCGTAGCGAAAGTATTGCCGTAAGTACTCGCCAAGTGTCGGGCGCACGTGGTACGTGACGACCGCGCCATCGGCGAAATGAAAGCGGGCGCCAGCCCGGCGTAGCGCGAGGTCCCATACGAGATCCTCGCAGAAGTCCAGCCATTCGGGGTACCGAATGCCCGCCTCCCACCACGTCCGCCGAAACGCGACGGAGCGGCTCGACGGCTGAAACGTCGCGATGTCGATCTCGCTGGAATCAGGCAGCGTCGCTGCCGCGAGTCCACGCGCCCAGTAACTGTCGAGCTGTGGTCGGAAGAAGCCCGCCGACACGTCGACACGTTCGTCACGCAGACTCTCGACAAGGCGTTCCAGCCACTCGGGCTCCGCGACCGTCCCCGCGTCCGTTACGGCGATAATGATTCCAGACGCTCGCTCAATCGCCGCATTGCGCCCCTGACTGATGTTGACTCCCGCTACTTGCAGCACCAGCACCGGGAACATCGGCGTCCACATACACAGGTGTTCCCAGCAGCCGTCGGTCGAGCCCGCGTCGACTATGATCGTTTCATCTGGAAGCCGCGTTTGAGATTCGATCGCCCGCAGCCACGCGCCAATCGACGACGACTCATTCTTCACAGTGGCGACGAGCGACACGGTGACTGGATTCACAATTGGATATCCAGGAGTGCTTCGGCTCGTTCGAGCAGCTCTGACTGCCGAGCCAGCATGGCAAGCCGGTCCGTTTCGTTCCGGTCATCGAACCCGCACAAGTGGAGGAGCCCGTGCAGCGCGAGGTACGCCACCTCGCGGGCGCTGCTGTGGCCCGCGTCGAAGGACTGCCGTTCGGCCGTGTCCACGGAGATTACGATATCGCCGAGATAGCCCGATGGCAGCGATAGGTCGTCACCGGACGGAAACGAAATGACATCCGTTGGCGAGTTGATGCAGAAATACTCCGCATGTGTGCTCGCAATTGTCTCGTCGTCGGTCAGAAGCACGGTTAACGACCACGTTCCATCTGGAATGGACGGCTCGAGCTCGCTCACGCTGGCCATGACGTGTTCGAGCGTCGCGATCACCAGCGGATCGATCGATGTGTCCGACACGAACTCACACTTCAATGGCACGCGGTCAGCCCGCTGGTGTTGGCGCGCTCGCGGCGGCTGTGGTTTTCATCTCGACCGCCGGATACTCGATCCGCGGATGATAAATACCTGCAAGAATCTGTACGAACGTGCGGCGTATCAGCTCCACCTCTCGTAGCGTCAGGTCACATTCGGTGAACTGACCGTCATCGAGACGCTCCTGAATCACGTTGTCAACGATCGACTCCAGGGTCTCCGACCCCTCTTTGACAATACCCTTGCCGCTGGCAAGATGTCCACCCATGGCGTGCGATCGGACGGCGGCTTCCACCGAGTCCGCCATCATGATAACCCCCGCCTCCTTTGTCTGCGGTTTCGGACCCGGATACCGATAGTCGCACTCCGCGGCATCGTCCCCCGCCTCCTGCGACTTCGCGTAGAAGTAGCGGATAAGCGAGGTTCCGTGATGCTGCTCGATGACATCGATCATCGACTGCGGCAGGCGCGCCTTCTTCGCGAGACGAGCGCCATCGGTGACGTGATCAACGATGACGCGAGCGCTGACGCGCGGGTCGAGCAGGTCGTGAGGATTCTCCAGGTTCGCCTGATTCTCGATGAAGAATGTCGGTCGAGTGATCTTCCCGACGTCGTGATACAGCACCGCGACACGGGCGAACAACGGGTCACCGCCAACGATCTCGACCCCGCTTTCGGCCAGATTGCTAACGACGATGGAGTGGTGATATGTCCCGGGTGCTTCGCGCGCGAGGCGATACAGCAATGGCTGATTGGGATGAGCCAGCTCAAGCAGTTGGAGATGAGTCGTAATGCCGAACAAGGAACCCAGCAGGCTGAACGACAGAAAGGTCAAGGACGACGCCAGCGCTCCAGCGACCAGCGTCTCCACCAGGCGCTCGCCGACGAGCCCGGAGTCTACCGCGCCGTCGAGCGCGTTGAAGCAGACGGCGACCGCAAATGATGTTACCGCGACCGCCAATCCCGCCCACACAAACGTCATCGTACGCTCAGCGCGCCAGAGGACGAACGCGCCTGCTATCGACGCCAGAAAGTAAAGCACGGCCAACTCGAACGACATCTCCGCGATGACGCCCAGATACATGGACAATATCGCGCCGATCACGACTGCGATCTCGAAGTCGAGCAGCACTGCCAGCAGCATGGCGCTGGCTGCGATTGGGAACATGTACTGGATCTCGTTGTGCGGAAGGATCAGCCGGCCCATGATGATCGGTCCGATGACCACGATCGAGACGAGCAGCAGTTGCCTGCCTTGCCAGATCTGCCGGTGAAAGCGGGCCAGGTAGCTCACCAGCGCCAAGGTCAGGATCGCCATCAACCCCGCTCGGGCGGCCCGAGTCGACAAGTCGATCGACGGTGACAATAGACCGATCTTCTCAAGCTTCTCGATGTCGTATGCGGTCACGATGTCCCCGTCACGGACGACCGCCTGCCCGGCAAGCACGGTTACCATGAATGGCTCGACACTGTCAGCGGCGCGCTGGCGGTTCATCAACGTCTGCACCTCGTCGACAAACACGTTAGCACGGACGAACGGGCGCGCCACCGCGATCGCGACGCCCTGCTCATCCGCCGTGAGCTGTGCCAGGACGCTTGAGTCGAGATCCTCGCGGACTCGAGCGACATCGTCGGTCTGGACGGGATTTGCCAGCGTCGTGTCCACCAGGCGGATCGCTTCGCTCTTGACGCGCTCCCAGGCCGCAGGCGTAAATGTCACGATCCGGTTCGCTTCCAGCGCGTTCAAGTCCTCGAGCAGCGTGCGTATCAAATCTGCGGAATCGGTGTCGGTGACGGCGGCGTCGGATCGAATTACGTCAACCTGATCAAGAAACGCCCTCAGGGCAGCAACCTGGTTGGGTCGAACGTCGTCGTCCTGCGAGAGAACGATGTTCCGCGCGTCGATGAAGGCGTCATGCCGCCGTTCCTCGGTTCGCAGATCACTCTGATACGTGACCGTATCGGTGGCTTTGATCGTCGCCGACGCGGCGTCATCTGCTAGGAGGGATGGGCCGCCCGAACCCCACGCGAACGCGACGCTCGAGATAGCCACAACAAGCACCGCGACCGAAAACGCGAGCAGCCGCACGACATCCTGGCCCGCGGCGGACCGACGGCTAACCCTGCCACGCAGCAACCGATCGATGACGGGACGGCGATCGCCATTGTTCGATTTGGTCAATGTGACTGGCGGTGTCAAGTCGCTCATGTCATATCCAGTTGGACGAAGAAGGTAGGCAGATGTATGGGACGGTACTCAGGATTGGTTCTCCGGTAGGGACGATCTGCGTGCAAGCTCCTGCCTGGCGAGCTCGCTTAACACCCTGCCTTCCGCGCGTCCGTCCGTTTCAGCGAGGACCGCCGGCATCAACCGAGCCATATCGCGTGGACTCCGCGCGCCCAATTCGCGTGCGACACGCTGAACAATTTCGACCAGCTCGTCGTGATCGAGTTGCGCTGGAAGGTACGGCTGCAGCACGGCGATCTGCGCTTCCTCTTCCGCGGCCAGTTCATCCCGTCCACCCGCGCGAAACAAGTCGATCGAGTCACGACGCTGCTTTATCTGATATCTGATCACGTCCAGGATCTCGTCGTCTGTCAGATCAGCGCGTTTCTCGAATGATGCGTTCGTGATCGCTGCGCGGAGGAATCTGATGACGTCTCGGCGCCGGTTATCACCCGCGCGCATTGCTTCCTTCAGATCCCTGTCGAGTCGATCCGCCAGGCTCACCGCAACATCCTTCATTGAGATGGCTCCCCATAGATCGTCGCCCGAAGCGTAGACAATCTTAAGGAGTGGGAGTGCGAATCGCTTCAGTATAGGCGCTGGGTTATCGATCGACAAATGCTGAAAAACATCGCGCTAGGCTGCGAACGGCTCAGCCCAGGCCGCGCAATTGCCGTCCTCCGAGCACATGGAAGTGAAGATGATCGACCGACTGCCCACCATCGGCGCCGACGTTGGTAACGACGCGGTAGCCAGCGCCGGCGATGCCTTCCAGTTCAGCCACGCGCTGCGTACTCATCGCCAATGCTCTGAGAACGTCATGATCCGCGGGTTCAAGCTCGTGAAGAGACCGAATATGCTCACGTGGAATCACTAGGACATGCGTCGGAGCGGCCGGCTGAATGTCGCGAAATGCGACAGTATGATCGTCTGAGAACACGATCGTGGCCGGAATCTCTCCGGCGACGATGCGGCAGAATAAACAGTCGCTATCATGTCGCATCATCTTGAGGTCCCTTCTCGCTGATTATGAAGAGGTCCATCAGTGCCCGAGCTGCCTGAGGTTGAAACCGTTCGCCGCACGTTGGGTCCGCTGATAACCGGGCGCAGTATCGCGGGCTTCGTTCTATGTTGGGATCGGACTGTTGCCAGAATGGACGGAAACTCGTTCCTCGACCTGATCATCGATAGGACGATCGTCGATGTCAACCGCCGCGGGAAGCTTGTCATCCTGGAGCTGAGCGACGGCGCCCGAGTCTCTGTTCATCTGCGGATGACCGGTGAGCTATTCGCATTGCCGGCCGATCGACAGCGGGTCCCGGATCGTGAACGATATCTTCGCGCGCTGTTCTCGTTCGATGACGGCTCCTCCCTGGCCTTCTACGACGTGCGAAAGTTTGGAAGAATCTGCTACCTGACTCCCGGCGATTATGAAGACGTGGACCGCGCTCTTGGCGTTGAGCCGCTATCGGCCGCGTTCAGTGTCGATTGCCTTCACTCGATTCTGAGCTCGCGTTCCAGAGCAATCAAGCCTCTTTTGCTGGATCAGATCGTCATTGCCGGGCTTGGAAACATTTACGTCGATGAGGCGCTCTTCGCGGCTGGCATACATCCTCTCATGCGCGCCCACGACATCAGCGTGGAACAGGCAAGACTGCTTCACCGCGCGATCGTCGAGATTCTTTCCGCGTCGATCGACAGACGTGGAACGACGCTCCGCGATTACCGCGGCGGAGTCGGGGAGCCCGGGCAGAATCAGTCGCACCTCCGCATATACGGTATCCGACCCGGTCATCCGTGCACGTCGTGCGGTTATCCGGTTGCCAGGCTCGTCGTAGGTCAGCGAGGCACGGTGTACTGCCCGCGCTGTCAGCTTGCCCCGGAGTACGCGTTATCGATCACAGACCCGATCAACGGATCGTCGAGTTGAAGTAGCGGGTAGCCGTCCGGGACAAGCTCAGTGTGCAGCAGGCCGCTCCCGGTTGCGAAGGCAACAACGCACTCTCCCTGCTGCAAGAATCCCTCTTCTCGCAATCGCGACGCCGCGACGAATGCCGCGCCAGCCTCCGGGGATACATGCATCCCTTCGGTCGCGGCCACGCGCTCTGTCATGGCAAGCAGGTCGGTGTCATCCACCGCCACGGCGGTTCCGCCGCTCTGGCGCACGGCATCGAGGATCAGGTAGTCGCCAATAGCAACGGGCACCCTCAAGCCCGGCGCCTCCGTGACAGCATTTTCCCAGACAGGGGCGTGTCGCTCACCGGCATGATACGCCTTTACGATCGGCGCGCAGCCTGACGCCTGCACGACGATCATTTTCGGACGCTGTGGACCGATGAGTCCCATGCGCTCGAGCTCATCGAACGCCTTCCACATGCCGACGATCCCTGTTCCCCCGCCTGTCGGGTAGATAATCGCGTCAGGCACGCGCCAGCCAAGCTGCTCCACGATCTCGATTCCCATCGTCTTCTTGCCTTCGGCGCGATACGGCTCCTTCAGTGTCGAGACGTCAAACCAGCCCCTGTCGCCGGAGTGCTGCCGGACAATTGCGCCTGCGTCGTTGATCAACCCGTTGACGAGAAATACTCGCGCTCCCAGGGCTCGGCACTCCGCCTTGAACACTGGTGGCGCGTCGAACGGCATGAAGACGACCGCCTCCATCCCGCCCCTGGCCGCATAGGCGCAAGCGGCTGCGGCGGCGTTTCCGGCGGACGGCAGCGCGATCGCATTTATCCCAAGCTCCCGCGCGCGTGACACTGCCGCGCCGAGGCCGCGCGCTTTGAACGATCCGGTCGGATTTCGCCCTTCATCCTTCACCAGCAGATTGGATAGGCCGATCTCGGCTCCAATTCTCGCCGCGGAGAGCAATGGCGTGCCCCCCTCGCCGAGCGTCAGGCGATGATCCGCTGACCGCACCGGCATGATTTCAGCATACCGCCAGAGATTCCAACGGCGGGAGCGCAACGACTCTTTCGTCATCGACGCGCTCGCGGCGTCCAGATCATAGTGGACGAGCAAAACTTTCCCGCAATCACCGCAGACCGTCAGTAACTGCTCGATGTCATGCCGCCTGCCACAGTATGAACAGACCGCAGCCGTCATCGAGCTTGAAACACTGTCGCTCACCGCGAACACCCTTCCCAATTGATGTCGTCCGTTCACGCCATGCTAGCAGACGCTCGGTCGCATCAGCCGGCGCGAATCTCCGCGCGCGGACACTCCTCACGCGGTGAACCATATGCTAAGATCATGATGAGTTGCGGGTGTAACTCAGTTGGCAGAGTGTCTGCTTCCCAAGCAGAATGTCGTGGGTTCGAATCCCATCACCCGCTCCCGGTCAACGCTCCCCACGCCAGGTTGCGGCGCCACAAAGCCGTGCGAACAGCGACCGAAACGTCCCTGCTGTGATATATTTGGGGATGTTGCCACGGCGCGTTACGCGCCGTCGGCACTGACAATCAATCTCGATGCGGGGGCGTAGCTCAGTTGGGAGAGCGCTACAATCGCACTGTAGAGGTCGGGGGTTCGAGTCCCCCTGCCTCCACCACATCGACACAGACGCGCGGCCGGTCCGGCCGCGCGTCTGTCTTCCTACCGATCAGCGAGTCACCTCGCTCAACCGGACGCCGGCTGTGGTCTGAAGCGTGGCGCCGCCTCCGGATCGCGACGCTCCGGGCGGTCCGGCTCTACCGGCTGCCGCGTCCCGTAGGGTGGCCCCGAGAGCGTCGGCTGTGGGCGTGGTGAGTCGAACAACCCTTCCAGTTCGTCGGCGTCGATTGTCTCTCGCTCCATCAGCAGCATTGCGATCGCGTCGAGCTTCTCATGGTGCTCCGTCAACAACTCCTTCGCGCGCTCGTAGGCCTCATCGATGAGCTGCCGGATCTCCTTGTCAATCTCGAATGCGATCTCGTCGCTGTAATTGCGCTGCTCGTTGATCTCGCGGCCGAGGAACACCAACTCTTCCTTACGCCCGAAAGCAAGTGGTCCAAGCGTCTTGCTCATGCCGTATTCGGTAACCATGCGCCGCGCGAGCCCTGTCGCGCGCTCGATGTCGTTCGAGGCGCCCGTTGATATCTCTTTGAAAACCAGCTCCTCGGCGACGTGACCGCCCATGAAGTAGGCCAGCATGTCCTCGAACTGAGCCTTCGTCCAGAAGAAGCGATCCTCCTCGGGCAGCACCCGAGTGTATCCGCCCATCATGCCGCGCGCGACGATTGACACCTTGTGAACCGGATCGGCATGGGGCAGCATGCGGGCAGCCAGCGCATGCCCGGCCTCGTGGTACGCAGTCATCAGCTTCTCGCGGTCGCTGATCACCCGGCTCTTACGTTGTGGACCGGCGATCACGCGGTCGATTGCTTCCGCGAGCTCCTGCTTGCCGATCGTCTTCTTGTTGCGCCGGGCCGCCAGAATCGCCGCTTCGTTTACCAGGTTCTCGAGGTCGGCGCCGGAGAAGCCAGGGGTCTGTCGTCCCAGGTCCTCGAGATTCACATCGTCTTCAAGCGGTTTGCCCCGCGAATGTACTTCCAGCACCGCGAGCCGTCCGCTGATGTCAGGGCGGTCCAGCACGACCTGCCGGTCGAATCGACCCGGACGCAGCAAGGCAGGGTCGAGCACGTCCGGGCGGTTCGTCGCGGCGACGACGATGACGTTCGTCCCGCTGTCGAAGCCGTCCATCTCGACCAGGATCTGATTCAGCGTTTGCTCGCGCTCGTCGTGCGATCCGCCCAGACCCGCGCCGCGCTGGCGACCGACCGCGTCGATCTCATCCACGAACACGATACACGGCGCGTTGCGCTTCGCCTGATCGAACAGATCACGCACGCGGGAAGCGCCGACGCCGACGAACATCTCGACGAACTCCGAACCCGAGATGCTGAAGAAAGGAACGCCAGCCTCACCAGCCACGGCGCGCGACAAAAGTGTCTTGCCCGTTCCAGGAGGGCCGACAAGCAGCACACCGCGGGGAATACGGGCTCCCAGTGCTGAGAACTTCTCGGGATACTTGAGAAACTCGACGACCTCGGCCAGTTCTTCCTTTGCCTCGTTGACGCCCGCGACATCGGCAAAGGTGACGCTCGGCTTGTTTCCGGTGAACAGTCGCGCCTTGCTCTTGCCGAACGACATCGCCTGGTTGTTGTTCCCTTGTGCCTGCCGCATCATGAACACGATGATGCCGATCAGGAACAGCACCGGTATCAGCAGTGTCATCCCTCCGAGCCACGCGCCCCAGGAACTCGACGCCCGGATGTTGATCTCGACCATATCTGCGGTGACGCCATACCTCGCGAGCGCGTCATAGATGTCGACGTTGCTCGGCAGACGAACCGCCTGGGTTTCGTCCGAGCTTCGATAATGAACAGTTACCTCGTTGGAGTTTTCAGCCATGCTGAGATGGTCGACACGACCGTCGCGAATCGCCTGCGCGACCTGGCCGAGCTGGACCGCCGGGGCGTCACCTCGACCACCCGAGAACATGAAATACAGCGCGACCACCGCAACGATCAGGATCGCCCAGACAAAACCGTTGCGAAGCCACTTTTTCTCCGCCATGAAGCATCCTCCGTGAGCGTCTCGCTTGTAATTCTGGGGTTCGTGACACAAGACGTAACGTGCGAGACGTCGTGGCGCGATTATAGCAGAGTGCTCGTCCTGCGCTTCCTTGAACTGAGCGGCTTAGCCGCCGTCACAAACCGCGATGAAAGGCAGATTTCGGAATCGCTTGCCCGCGTCCAGTCCGTACCCCACGACGAACTCATCCGGGATTGCGAAGCCGACCCAATCGATCGGCGCTTCGACCAACTTGGGCTTGTCCTTGAGCAGCAACGTCACGACCTTGATGTCAAGTGGATCCCTTCGTCGCAGCACGTCGAGCAGGTAGGCTAACGTCAGCCCGCTATCGACGATGTCCTCAACGATCAGTATCTCCCGGCCATCGATCGCGCCGTCCAGGTCCTTGACGATTCGGACGACGCCGCTGGTTTCAGTCTGCAGCCCATAGCTCGAGACAGCCATGAATTCGATATCGAGCGGAATTGGAAGCGCACGTGACAAATCCGCCATGAACGCGTACGCGCCGGTCAACACCCCGACCAGCACGGGATGGCGCTCGCCATAGTGCTGCGAAATCTCCCGGCCAAGGACCGCGACACGGGCTCGAATCTCATGCTCGGACAGCAGCACACGCGTCAACCCGTCGTACAACGCGTCGGCAGGCAGCTCAGTCACTGGTGGCGCCTTTCGTCTCGATATCGACACTGTTCGAACGGATGATCGCGATCAAGCCCCCCGGCAGCTCGATGCGGGCGCCGGTCCGGCCGGCTGCCGCTACTCTCACGATCTCCGTCCGCTCTCGCGTCAGCGCGCGAGCGTCACCTGTGTTGAGCGCGGCAAGCGCCAGCCGTATGACCCGACTGCTCAAGGCAGGATGGGCGTGGCGCAGCCAGGAGCGATCAATGCTTACGCGATCGTCCAGCCGGACGACAATTTCATCATCATTCGCCGCATTCCGCGCCATCGCGTCAAGCAGTTCGGCGTCATGGCGGGCGAGGGCAACAGATCGTAGCAGAGCGCCATCAAATCCCGGGAACGCGGCAGCAATCTCCGGGACAATCCGCGACCTCAGCCGGTTTCGGCGGTAGGACACGTCGGCATTCGACGGATCCTCGACCGTCGTCACGCCGGCGTCTCGCACAATCTCCAGCAGCTCCGCGCGGGTTGCCTCCAGCAATGGTCTTACCACTCGAATCTCGTCCCCTTCGAACGTGAGCAGCTGAACCTCCTGCATGCCGGCAGCCGCCATCGGACCGGCGCCGGACAGCAACCGCATCAGAACCGTTTCCACCTGATCATCACGAGTGTGCGCGGTCGCGACCGCGTCGATGCCGAGCGGTCTGACCCGTTTGGACAGGGCGCGATAGCGCGCGACGCGCAGCTCGTCCTCGGTGGCCCGCACGCCGCCTTGCTCCTTGCCGTCGACCGTCAACCGAACGAACGGCACGCGGAGCGCCGCACACGCACAACTGACGACAAGCGCATCGTCGGTGGATGCGGGCCGAGTCAAATGATCGACGTGCAGGCACACGAATGGCTCGATCCGGCCACGGTTTCGCGCTTCGGTGGCAATGAGAAGCAGCGCGGTCGAATCCACCCCGCCCGAGCACCCAACGGCCGTGCGTCGCTCCCAGGCCGACACGACTGCGCGAAACGTCGCGCGCCGGTGTAACGGGTTCGTTCGAGCTAGCGGTGTCATCACGGCGCTACCGATGGTAAAGAAGAAGAGATCGATGGCGCGCGGCCCCGATCTCTGTCCGATTCAGATTAGTGCCGGTGGCGGGAATCGAACCTGCGACCAAGGGCTTATGAGTCCCCTGCTCTGCCGCTGAGCTACACCGGCGATCGCATCGGCTTCAATGATACCGTGCCTTTGCAGGCCCCGGCAAGCGCGGACTGCCGCAGATCCTGCTGTACAATGATGTCAGTGCCCGTCAACCCTGCTGTTGTGTTCCGTGACACAATACGTCACCGAGGCGCCGATGTATTCAACGAATGCGCCGGCCGTGCCGGCGCCCCTGGTATCAGGCCTGAACGACGAGCAGCGGCGTGCTGTCACCACGACAGACGGCCCATTGCTGATCGTCGCCGGTCCGGGAAGCGGCAAGACGAGGGTTCTCACCTCCCGGGTGGCGTATCTCATCGGTGAGCACGGCGTTGCTCCCTGGAACATCATGGCGGTCACGTTTACCAACAAGGCTGCGCGTGAAATGCGCGAGCGTGTCGAGCATCTTGTTGGCGACCGGGCGCGTTGGATCACCATCGGCACGTTTCACGCCGTTTGCGCCCGCATCCTCAGGCAGCACGGCGAGGCGATTGGCGTCGATCCCAGATTCGTCATCTACGACGATTCGGATCAGATGGGAGTCGTCAAGACGGCGATGGAGTCGCTCGACATCAACACGCGGAATTTCTCGCCCCGCGCCGTCCTCAGCATCATCTCGCGAGCCAAGAGCCACAACATCGATTCGCGCACGTTCGCCGACACCGTGGAGACGTATTTCGAGGAGATCGTCGCTCGGGTCTACCCCGCGTACGAGCAGACATTGCGGCGACGGCGAGCACTTGACTTTGACGATCTGCTGTCGGACGCGCTGCGCCTGATCCAGAGTTCCGACGAGGTCCGCCGCACGCTGCGCGATCGCCACCGCTACATTCTAGTGGACGAGTATCAGGACACTAACCGCATCCAGTATCTGCTCGTCAAGGAATTGAGCTCCACGCATCGTAATTTGTGCGTCGTCGGAGATCCCGACCAGTCTATCTACGGTTGGCGCGCGGCAGACATTCGGAACATTCTGACCTTCAAGGATGACTATCCCGAGGCGATCGAGGTACATCTTGAGGAGAACTATCGGTCAACGCCGCAGGTGCTGGCCGCGGCCGACGCGGTGATCAGAGAGAACGTTCAGCGCATCGAGCGCGGGCTCCGCACGTCCAATCCTTCTGGAGAGGCGATTGTTGTTCGTCAATGCTTTGACGAGATCCAGGAGGCGCAGTTCATCGTCGACGAGCTCACTGTTCTCCGCAACACGCACAGGTACAGCGGTCACGACATCGCCGTTGTGTACCGAACGAACTGGCAGAGCAGGCCCATAGAAGAGGCGTTCATTCGCGCTGCGATCCCCTATCAGCTCATTGGTGGGACGCGGTTCTACGAGCGCAAGGAAATCAAGGACTCCATCGCGTTGCTCCGGCTGATCTGCAATCCTGATGACATGTCAGCGTTCGAGCGCATTGTTGCTGAGTATCCCCTCGGTGACGGCATCGGCTCAAAATCTCTTGCTGACCTCGAAGACTGGTGCCGCACCACCGGACGCGGGCTTGACGACGCGCTTTCGTCTATCGGAGCCGCTCAAGGTCCCCCGCTGTCGTCACGAGCCGCGAAGCTCTTCGGCAGCCTGCATCTGTCGTTGAGTCGCCTGCGGGACATCGAGCCCGAGATGCCGCTTTCAGCGTTCTTCGACCATGCGTTGCGTGAAACCGGGTATTCTCAGCGATTCGAATCAGGTGATCCCGAGATGTCCGAGCGAGGGGAAAATGTCCGGCAGTTTCGGGCCAACCTGGAACGTTTCGATGCGGAGCCGGACGAGAGCCGGCTGACGACGTTCCTCAGCGAAGTCGCGCTCGTCAGCGACGCGGACACAATTGGAGACGACGCCGATAAGGTGACGTTGATCACGCTGCATGCTGTCAAGGGGCTTGAATTCGCCGTGGTCTTTGTCACCGGAGTCGAAGAGGGGCTCATCCCTCACCAGCGCTCGATTTCCGAGAACCCGGCAATGATCGAAGAGGAACGCCGACTGTTCTATGTGGGCATCACCCGCGCGAAGGAACGGCTGTATCTGACGCACGCGTTTCGCCGCACGCGATTTGGCGGATCGGAGCCGTCACTCCCCTCGTCGTTCTTGGCTTCCATCCCAGCATCGGTGATCGCGGACCCGCCCCGACGCGATCCCGAGCAGCAACCCGTCGCGAAGTGGCTCAGCGTCGAGCAGACCTCCAGCCCGCCTGCATGGACGCGGGTTGCCAGCGGGCAGCGCGTGTTTCATGCCAAGTTTGGAGACGGAGTCGTCGCCGACGTCGTCGATCGCGGGGACGATCAAGAGGTCACCGTCGAGTTCAACCGGCATGGCCAGAAGCGATTGATGGCGAGCATGGCAAATCTGACGGTAGGCTGACTCCGTCATTACGCGATACGGGGGGGTGACACGTGGGGAAATGGGTACGGGCCTTCGAGGAGGGCAACGCCACCGACCGGGATCTTCTGGGCGGC
>DATKCN010000215.1:0-5137 GCA_035513175.1 Thermomicrobiales bacterium | reverse complement strand
CTTTTGTCCCCGGTCGCGGTTGGTTGGGCATCACCGCGCCGTGACTGTGACGGAGCACCCTGCGCTCGCAGGGGCGCATCGAAAGCGCCCGGTTCGCGGCCCGAGCGCGTCACGGCGGAGGGGAGGCCAGCCTGCCGATCCGCAGGCGCGGCGTCCCGGAGGGAGCGTCGCATGCGGCCCTTTCAGTCCCTGACAACGTGCCGCCGGTGAGGTGAAACGGTATCAGTCATCCCAGAACCGGCGGGCAACCTCGGCCACGAGCCGCAGCTTGCGCTCCTGAACCTCGAACGGGATCGGATTGCCCTTCGCCACCGACGCGAAGCCGCACTGTGGGCTGAGCGCGAGCCGGTCCAGCGGCATGTGTGTCGCAGCCTCGGCGATGCGCGCCGCGACCTGCGGTTCCGATTCCATCCGAGCCGACTTGGTCGTGATCAGGCCCAGCACAACCACGACGTCGTCGGGCACGGATCGCAGCGGCGCGAAGTCGCCGGAGCGTTCGTCATCGTATTCAAGCAGCAGCCGCTGGCAGCGGGAGCGGGCGAAGATCGAGTCCGCCAGCGCCGCGTAGCTGCCCTTCGCCATATAGCGGCCCGCGTCGTTGCCACGGCAGACGTGCAGCCCGAATGTCACTCCCGCGTGGCCCTCGATCACGGCGTTGATCATGTCGATGCCGTCGTGGAGCATCCTGCCGGGGTCGAACCCCTTGGACGCGAACCACGCCTGCTGATGCGGGTCGAGCAGCATGCCGAATTCCGGCGCGTCGATCTGGATGTACTCAGCGCCCAGCCGCGCCAGCTCCGTTACCTCGTCACGAAGTATGTCGGTGACGTTTGTCATATACGCGTCCGTTGACGGATAGGCGGCCTCGGAGATGCCCGGAACCCAGTAGTAGGCGTACATCGTTGGGCTGGGGATCGTCATCTTGACCGGGCGCTCGGTTCGCGCCCGCAGGTAGGTGAGCTCCTCCGCCGACAGGTTGCGTTTCATCCGTATCCGCCCGGTCAGCCCGACCGTGACGGGGCTCGTCTCGATTGTCCCATCGAGCCTGAACCAGTCGACAGTGTTGCCCTCGACAACCTCAAATCCGTCCGCCGCCTGCACGAGCTGACTGGCAAACACGTTGCGCCGCATCTCGCCGTCGGTGATGACGTCCACCCCGGCGCGCTCCTGTATCGCAACGCAGTCGTCCACCGCGCGATCCTCGACGCGCTTGAACTCGGCGTGCGACAGCTCGCCACGCGCGTGCTTCTCGCGCGCCTGCAACAGGTATTCGGGACGCAGCATGCTGCCGATCACGTCGGCTCGATATGCGGGCACGTTCGGTTTCCTCCCAGCGCGCGACGATTCACGGTCGTCAGGATGAAAGCCCGGCAGCCGCCGGAGGTGTGAGCAGAAGGCCAGCGTTCGGAACTCTTCGGCCCATCCTTACAGTGGCTCGATCGATCGCTCCCCGGCGCCCCACTCCGCCCATGCGCCGTCATACACGCGCACGCGGGGAGTGCCCAGCGCGCGTAACGCCACGTACGGCAGCGCGGCGAGCGTCGAATGCAGACCGTAGACGACGACTTCAGGCACCCCCGGCGCGACGCCCGCCATCGCAAGCCGCTCGATCAGATCCGAGCGGGACGCGAGATACGGCGATCCGGACTCGGCATGAAACCGGTCACGCGGTAGCCACGCGCTCCCCGGAATCCGGCCGGTCCGGAGCCGGTCGTGCCACGTTTCCACGCGCTCCTGCCGGGTTCGCGTGTCGAGGATTGCGAGATCGTCACGCCCGATCCATCCCTCAATGTCGTGCGCGTGCGCGTAGACGTCCTCGGTGTGTGCGCCCTCCAGCGCGCCTGATTGCCGGCTGACCGATTCCCGCGTCAGCTCGTGTCCGGCTCGTGTCCACGCCTGACTGCCGCCATCCAGCAGCCGGGTTCCGGCGAAGCTCATAGCGTGCAGCATCCACAGAGCGCGCGCGGCGAACGTCCCTCCGTCGTCGTCGTAGACGATCACGGTGGCGCCCTCGTCGATCCCCGCCTCGTGCATCAATCGACGCCGTGTCTCGACGCCGGTGAGCATGCCGTAGGTCGGGTTATTGACCTCAATGGTGTCCTGCCACCAGAGATGCGACGCGCCTGGGATGTGACCGTCGCGGTACACGCTGGCTGGCGAGCTGTCGATCACCCGTGTCGCTGGATCATCGATCCGTTGCGCGAGCCAAGCGGCGTCGACCAGCAAATCGTCGCTCAGGTAGCTGGCGGTCGCCGGCATGCCGACCGGCGGTTGATCGTCCGAGCCGCAGCCGGACAACCCAAGCGCGCGGGCCGCGAGCCCCGACGCCGCGATCCCCAGCAGTGCCCTGCGTGACAGCGTGCATGGTACGTTCATTGCGCTCCCGGGTCGATCATGGAGCCGGATTGAGCCGATCGCTTCGACATTCGGTTCACGAGCGGCGAGAATTCAGTCAGTCTTCAGGCGCGGTTCACGCGATGCTCAGGTCTCATCGTCAGAGTTCAAGTGCGTGCAATGAGAGTCAACACGACGCATCGCCGGCGATCATGCCACAGTCATCTCCGCCTCGCGACGCGAGTCGAAAGGGTATCGAACGCAATGAGCCGCTTCACCCGCCTGACGCCGACCTCACTCCTGGCCGCAATCCTGGCGCTCACGCTGATCCTGACAGGCTGCATTGGTGAGCTCGGCGGCGCCGATGGCTCGCCGGAGCCAACGGCGCCGATCGCCGCCGAGCTGATGTCGACGCGATCAACCACGACGAACGCGACCGCTGCGCCCACCAGCGCGCCGGCCAGCACCGTCGAGCGCGTCGATGGCCAGCCAATCGCGCAGGAGCCGACGCTGGCGGACCGCCTCTCGCTCGCCGACCTCGTCGATGCGGTGAACCCGGCTGTCGTGACCGTGTACAACCGTCAGACCTTCACTGGATTTTACGGTCAGAGCGGCGAGCAGGTGGCAGGCACCGGCACTGGCTTCATCGTCAGCGCCGACGGGTACATCGTCACGAACGCGCACGTGGTTGAAGGCTCTCAGTCACTCGGCGTCGTCTTCCACGATGGCTCCGAGGTTAGCGCGACGTTGATAGGGTCTGATCCGGTGACCGATCTGGCGGTCATTCGCGTCGAAGGGGACGTGCCCGCCGTGGCGGCCATCGGCGACTCCACGCTGCTGCGTCCCGGTGACCGCGTCATCGCCATCGGCAGCGCGCTCGGCAACTACACCAACACGGTCACCGAGGGCATCGTCTCGGCGCTCGGCCGCACGCTCCAGGCTGGGGGGACCTCGCCGGCCCTGGAAGACCTCATCCAGCACGACGCCGCGATCAACCCCGGCAACTCCGGCGGCCCGTTGTTCAATCTCAATGGAGAGGTCGTCGGCGTCAACACCGCAGTCGTGCGGCAGGCCACGTCTGGCGTTCCTGCGGAAGGGCTCGGGTTCGCGATCGCATCCGAGACATTCCAGCACATCGTCGATCGACTGATCGAGGATGGCTTTGTCACCCGTCCGTTCCTCGGCATCACCTACGGCCAGCTCAACCCACGCACCGCGACGGTCGAGGGGCTTCCAGTGCAGGATGGCGTGATCGTAACAGAGCTGATTCCTGGCCCGGCCAGCGACGCGGGCGTCGAGATCGGCGATGTCATCACCCACATCAACGATGAAGCGATTAACCTGGACCGGTCGCTGGTTAACATCCTGTTCCAGTACGAGCCGGGCGACACAGTCACGCTGACGATCTATCGCCAGTCGACCGACGAAACGCTGTCGATCGGCGTCACGCTCGGCACGCGCCCGCGGAATACCTAGGCGTCCGGCACGGTTTCACCACGAGCGAGACGGAACACCAGGGGTTCGCAGGTGCGCATCGCATACGCTCCATTCGTATCGTGTGAAGACAATCGCCTCTCTGGCCGGTAGCGTCATCGTCGCCCTTGTCAGTCTGACAATAGGAAGAACCCGTTCCTGACGTTGGATCATGTCGCCGCAGGGATGGAGAGCCAGGCGGGCTTCCCGGCTGTCCGGCCCGGCGTTGCGTCGGGGATTCAGTACCAATGGGATGCGCCGCCCGCGGCCCGGCGGGCCGGCGCGCTTGGTAGTGTTGGTGCATGACTCCGGCTGTCACGTTCGATGACGCGCCCATCGGCGCGTCACGACGTGTCCAGGTGTTTCGACGGTCGGCGTGAACCACGTTCCAGGAGGGATAACGTGAACGAGCATCGCCACGGCACGTCTACCCTGCTGGTTGTCGCAGCGCTGACATTGATCCTCGGATCGATCTTCGGCGCGGCGGCCGGAGCCATTGCCGGCCGGTCGGTGGCCAGAAGCAACCAGACGCTTATCGTACTGACTCCCGCCGGCTCCCCTGTTGCCGGGGCTGGCGATCTGCTCCTGTCCGCGACAGTTCCGCCCCCAGCGCCGGGCAGCGCGACCACCGTCCTTCGGTCCACCCCGACGGCGGCGGTGGCTAACGTGCCTGCCGGGGATCGGGAACCGGTCGAATCGATCGCCGACATCGTCGCCCGCACGAACATGGCGGTCGTGACGGTCATAAACCGCCGGTACTTTGGCGGCTTCTTTAATGACGGCGCCGACCTCCGGCCGGTCGGCGCTGGCACCGGCTTCATCATCAGCGACGACGGGTACATCGTGACCAACGCACACGTGGTGGCTCTCAGTGTCGCGATCGACGTCATCTTCGCGGACGGCACGATGGTGGAAGCGACGCTCATCGGAACCGATGCGTTTACCGACCTCGCTGTCATCAAGGTCGATGTCCCCGTGCCGGGCATCCTGCCGCTCGGCGACTCCAACGCACTCCGTCCCGGCGAGCGCGTGATCGCCATCGGCAGCGCCCTCGGCAACTACACGAACACCGTCACCGAGGGCGTCGTGTCCGGGCTTGGCAGGCGGCTGGTGAACGTGGACGGCTCGGCGATGGACAACCTCATTCAGCACGACGCGCCGATCAATCCCGGCAACTCCGGCGGACCCCTGCTGAACATGTGGGGCGAGGTGATCGGTGTGAACACCGCTGTCGTCCGCCAGGCGGCGTCGGGTCTGTACGCCGACGGGCTCGGCTTTGCCATCTCCAGCCAGACGGTGCAGTCAGTCGCGGCCATACTCATCGCCGAGG
>DATKCN010000214.1:0-52445 GCA_035513175.1 Thermomicrobiales bacterium | reverse complement strand
CTTCGGATTGCGCACGCAGAAGAGCAGGAAGTCGTAGGCGTCCTCGCGGGGCAGCACGACCAGGTTCGCCTGCGTGTAGCCGGCTGCCAGGCCGGAGGTGTGCGTCGTCCAGGCGCCGCCGCGGATGGCCGCGCGGGCTTCAGCGGCGGTGGCGAGTGCGGCGCGATTGAGCGTTGACGTCATGCGAGCCTGCCCTTCCATGCGTCTGTTGAGCGCACGATAGCGCAGGAAGGGCGAGCCGTCGACAGGCAGGCTGTTCAGTCCTCGTCCAGCGTGGAGCGCACGGCTGATTCGACGGCGGCGAGGTCAGAGGCCAGCAGGTCCGTGGCGGCGTCGCCGGAGATGCGGAACTCCGGCACATAGCGAGCCTGAAACCCAATGTCTCTCAAGCGCTGGTAGCTACCACGGCACGATTTCAAGTCGGATGTCAGGGCGACCAGGCGTCCTCGCTCCAGGTGATCTCGTGGCTCGATGAGAAGTCGCTCCCATAGGTATGTGCTGACGAGATGAACCGCCGAGTAGAATGCGACGACTGCACACCACTCCGGCGATCGATCTTGCTCGTCGTCCTGCAGGACAAGACGATGGGCAACTGCCCGATTCCGCTCTGCCGTGTGCAGATGCGCAATCGTCCGCCGTTCCATCAGGAAGAGAAGGCTACGATCAGCCGCGCGTCACCGGGAACGATCTGACGCGGATCTGTTCCATCGACGTAGAATCTGGGATTCACGATATGAAGATTGAATAGCGCGTCGTCGACTTCATCGTAGACCACCGCCGATTGTCGATAGATGCTTCGTTCTGCGTCATCGTCGATGGGAGCCACGATCAGCCAGAACCACGGCACGCCAGATCGCGGGGCCATCCAGAGTTCGAGCGCGCCGGGCTGATCGCCGATGTTGCGAATCAGCGAGTTGGTGAGCTCGTCGACGGCTGCCAGTTGACGAGTTGCAATGATGTCACTCCTTCGGCGTTGAATCATCTCGCGTGATGGAGGATATCATTCGGGCACAGGCGTGGCGCGCCTTATTTGAGCGCAACCTTCGGATAGATCGACCGCCTCGGCTGCCCTATGATCAGGGCAGGAGGAATGCATGATGCTTGACATGACGACAGCACAAACGGAGCGATCCGAACTCGACGAGGACGAAGGCTGGCGCGCGATCGAGGCGCGTGACGCGCGGTACGACGGAGCGTTCGTGTTCGGGGTGCGCACAACCGGCATCTACTGCCGCCCCGGCTGTCCAGCCCGCAGGCCACGGCGCGAGAACATCGTATTCTTCGCGGCGCCGGACGAGGCGCGGCGAGAAGGGTTCCGGTCCTGCTTGCGCTGTAAGCCGGACGAGTCGTCCGCGCGCTTGCGGATGGTCGAGCGGGCGACGCGCTATCTCGACGAACACGCGAACCGCACGGTGACGCTGGCAGAGCTTGGCGAGGCAGTGGGTGTCAGCCCACATCACCTGCAACGCACCTTCAAGCAGGCGACCGGAGTTAGTCCACGCGCGTGGGCGGACCAGCGCCGCATGGGGGCGTTCAAGACGCAGGTCAAGGACCGGGACGACGTGACCAGCGCTATGTACGACGCTGGCTTCGGCTCCAGCAGCCGATTGTATGAGCGCGCTTCGGCGCACCTCGGCATGACGCCGGACATTTACCGGCGCGGCGGGCGCGGGATGCGCGTCGGCTACTCGATCGTGGACTCACCGTTGGGCCGGTTGCTGGTTGGAGCGACCGGGCGCGGCATCTGCGCGGTCTATCTCGGCGACGACGATGACAATCTGGAAGAGACGCTGTCGCGGGAGTATCCGGCGGCCGCCATTCACCGGGACGACACTGGCCTGAACGGCTGGGTGCGCGCGATTGTCGATCACCTGCGCGGCGCGCGCCCGCACCTCGACCTGCCGCTAGACGTGCAGGCCACGGCCTTTCAACGCCGGGTTTGGGAAGCGTTGCAGGCGATACCATTCGGCGCGACGCGCAGCTACGGCGAGGTCGCCCGCATGCTCGGTCAGCCGGAAGCGGCGCGCGCCGTCGCGGGCGCCTGCGCGTCGAATCCCGTTGCCATCGTCGTCCCCTGTCATCGGGTCGTGCGGGGTGATGGGTCGCCGGGTGGCTATCGCTGGGGGACCGAGCGCAAACAGGCGCTGCTGTCGCAGGAGCGGTCGGTCGCGGCAGTGAGTCGCCGCTCCGCGTAGCCTCCCTAACCACCGTCATCATCCCGATGGCCTGGCGCCTGCGTGCCCCCGTTCTGGCGCTGTATCATGCGCCCGCGCCGAAACACGAGCGGCGCGTCCGGTGAGTGTATCTGAACGGGGAACGGCACAGTGGAGTGGATTACCAGCGCGGAAATCTGGATCGCGCTTCTGACGCTGACCACGCTGGAGATCGTGCTCGGCATCGACAACATCATCTTCATCTCGATTCTGGCCGAGAAGCTTCCGCCAGCGCAGCAGCAGCGGGCCAGGTTGGTCGGCCTGGGGTTGGCGATGTTCATGCGCATCGCGCTGCTCTTTTCACTGGCGTGGGTGATTGGCCTGACGGCGCCGTGGTTTGAGCTACTGGGCCGCGACTTCTCCGGCCGCGACCTGATCCTGCTGGGCGGAGGGCTCTTTCTGCTGGGGAAAGCGACGTTCGAGATTCACGACAAGCTGGAGGGAGAGCAGGGTCACGCGAGCGGGCGCGTCGCGGCCTCGTTCACCGCGGTCATCATCCAGATCATGCTGCTGGACATCGTCTTCTCGCTCGACTCGGTCATCACCGCCGTCGGCATGGCCGATGACGTGGAGGTGATGGTCGCCGCCGTCGTGATCGCGATCGGCGTGATGATGGTCTCCGCGCGGGCGATCAGTGAGTTCGTCGATCGACACCCAACCGTGAAGATTCTAGCGCTGAGCTTCCTGCTGCTGATCGGAATGTCGCTCGTCGCGGAGGGCTTCCACCAGCACATTCCGAAGGGGTACATCTACTTCGCGATGGCCTTCTCGGTGGGAGTCGAGCTGCTGAACATGCGGGTGCGCGGCCGAACTGCTCCGCCGCCGGTGGGGTTGCGGCAGTCGTACGTCCCCGACGAGCATCCAGCACAGGCGGGGTCTCCGGATTGATGGCCGGGCCGGACGGCCGCCGCGATGTGCTCGCGCCTGCCGCCCGTCCCGGAGCTTTCCCGCGAGTTAGCTGAGCGGAATGCCCAGCTGGTCCGACAGACAGTTGAGCGTCTCGATGCTCAGGCTCTCCGCGATTTCGCGATCACCAGCTTCAAGAGCAGCGATGTCGTCGTCGGTCAGGTCTGCGCTGGCGGTCGTTCCGCAGGCAACGGCCTGCTCGATGACCGGCTCGAGTTCAGAGACGACCGCTGGCGGCAGGACATCTTCGAGACATGTCTCGTAGACCGCCTCAGCCGATGCAGTCTGGCCGGCGCGCAGGTCCTCGACCATGTCAGCGTCCGTGTTCTGTTCGAGGCACGCGCCGACGATGCCAAGCTCGGTTGTCACGGCGTCGGCTGGGGTCGTGCCCATTGGATCGGCCCCGGGCGTGCCGGTGTCTGCCGGTGTCGTCATGGCCGCCGTGGGCGTCTGGCCGGTTGCGCCGGCGGGTGGCGTCGTATCGTCGTTACTGCCGCAGGCAACAGCGACGATCAGCAGGAGTGACGCGGCAATTGAGACCGCGAACGTTCGCGGTCTGAAACGTGTCATCGATAGATTCGGCATTGCATTGCTCCCTGTGTGTCCATTGAGACAGACGCGTGTCCGCTCCGGCGCCACGCCGGCGCCGGAAGCACTGGTTCGCATCTACCTTGCCACCGGCTGGGGGACGACGGTGGGCAGGGCACAGGGAACAGGAATTCGAGGGCTGGCATCACGCAAGCGGTTATGTGTGAGTGTCCCCGGCGATCAGCCCGCGACGCGAAAGACGCGGCAGCCGTTGATATCGGGGCCGGAGACGGGCTGTCCGGACGCGCCGCCGTAGAAGCGGGCGATGTCACCGACGTGGGGAACACAGCCGGAATCGGCGATCCAGCAGGTCAGGCGCACGTCCTTTGGATCCTCGACCTCGACGCTCCCGCCGTCTTCGGCCCGTCCCACGTCGGTGACCGTGCGTTGCACGGATGCCTGATCGTACCGGGCCGCTTTTGCTATGCGCTGCATGTGTCCCACCTCTGGAGGCTGACAGGAGTGTCGCTACGAAGCTCTATGCGGAGCCAGCCGGAGGAGGTGATAGGGATCAGGGCGCCAAATCTTCAGGTTGGTTGGTCACAAAGGACTTTCTGCGCCAGTACTTCTGTCCCTCTGCCCGGTGGACCGGCAGGTCGGTGGAGCTATCCGAAGTTAACTTGAGCGGCGGGGAAGCGGTAGTTCACGATGCGTTGCCGGCGCTGGAGCGCGTAGACGACGGTCAATGGACCGAGCCGCCCGAACAACATCGCGCCGCACAGGATGAGCTTGCTGGCGACTGCCAGGTCCGGCGTCACGCCTGTCGAGAGCCCGACCGTGGCCAGCGCGCTCATCGCCTCGAACATCAGCGCGATGGGGCTTGTCGAGTGATGCGTGATGTCTTCGACGACCATCAGCCCGATCGACACAACGAAGTGCGCCGCGAACATCACGACTATCACCGACAGGGCCCGCATGATCACAGGAGCGCCCACCCGCCTTCCGAACAGGTGCGGCTCCATCTGCCCGCGAAAGGCAGACTGGATCGCGGCGAAGACGACCCCCGCGGTAGCGAGCTTGACCCCTCCCGCTGTCGAGCCAGAGGCGCCGCCGATGAACATCACCCCGATGTAGAAGAACAGTGTGAACCCTGTAACCGAATCAAACCCGACCGTCGCAAATCCGGCGGTGCGCGCGGAAACGCTCTGGAACAACGCGGCCATCGGCTTCGCCCAGGCAGGTGTGCTTTCAAGCGCCTGGTTCCACTCCATGGCGAGGAACAGCAGGGCGGCTACCGCCAGCAACGCCCCGTGCAGCGCGAGCACCAGCTTCGTCTCGAACGCGAGTCGTCTCCAGCGCCACGATTTCCCGACATCGGCGAGCACGATGAACGACAGCGCGCCAAGCTGGATCAGCGTCATAAGCACCGCGTTGACCCACAGCGACGTCTGGTAGCCGATCATCGACTCGTAGCCGCCGCGCAGATCGAAGCCCGCGTTGCAGAATGCGGAGATCGAGTGGAACGTGCCCTGCCAGATTGCGTCATGTGCGGGCATGTCACGCGAGAAGCGTAGGGCGAGAAACAGCGTTCCCATGGCCTCGGCCACGAGTGTAAAGCGCACGATCCTTCCGGATAGCTCGACCGCCTCGCGCAACGAGAGCGTGGGCGACCCATCTTGCAGCAGTAGTGCGCCGCGCAGGCTGGATTGGGAACGCTGGAGCACGCGCAACACCAGGCTCGTTCCGACCATGAAGCCCAGCCCGCCGATCTGGATCAGCGCCAGGATCACGACCTGACCGCCGAAGTTCCAGTGCTCGGCAGTTTCGACTGTGACCAGCCCGGTTACGCTGACGGCCGAGACGGCGGTGAAGACGGCGTCGACCGGCGGCGTCGCGTCACCGGAGCGGGTGGTCCACGGAGTGGCCAGCAGCAGGGCCCCGGCGCACACAACGACCAGCAGGCCCGCCACGAAGATGCGCGCATTCCGCCGGGCGCTTGGCGTCGGTCGCCGCGCCGTCGGTTGCGGCATCGTCAGGACCCGCGTCGCCCGGACCCTACGGCGGACGACGCGGTCCCCGGGCCGGCGGTGTGTGCTCATATCGCCCGCAATCCTATCAGCCCCGTGACGCGCAAACAGCAGCCGGAAGGCTGCCAGCCGCGCTTGATAACACACGTTCCGATGGGGCAATTCTGCGGGCGCTGTCGTCGCGCTCACGGCGACCCGTTCGGCGCCGTTGACGCGATCGTGGTTTGTTCCGGCAGCCATGTTTCGGCTCCGCAAACAGGACCGGACGCTAGACAGCCCGCGTACGAACACGGAATCCACCGGACGACGACCGGGCATGGCGCGATTCTCTGCACACACTTTGCCCTTTTGAAATTCACGGAGGTCGGACGACGGCAGACGTTCGTGCCAAACCCGCGCACGACCACTTCCAGCCCGCAGACTGCAGTGACACGTCGGGTTCAACCGGTCCGCCATCGATAGGTGGTAGCGGCCGGGAATGGCCCCAAGACCGGTGCTGATCCCGGACCACCGGCGTGATTTCCGGACCAACAGGCGCCTTCCCGCCGCTGGCCGCCGCGCGCACGAAGGCTGGTAGCGTGTCCGGTTGCTTGACACATATCGGCCCGCGTGTCATCGGTGGCGGCGACTTCGCGATGCCGGGCGATGACGACATCTGCCTCCAGGACGCGCGGTGCGACGCTGACGCGCATCCGCGGCCCGCGTTCGAGGATGACGCTCCCCGCGCACCCAATGGCGCCCGTCCTGCATCGCCGACGGCGTTGTGAGGAGCAGCGCAGTGCTTAAATTGCCCGAATGGACGAGTATTGATGGGGGCTTGCCGTGTTACGCTGGCGCGCGCTCCCCGCTCGTCGCGACGCCGATGGCGCCCGAGTGCGAGCTGAGCGTCATCATTCCAGCGCGCGACGAGCGCGACACGATCGGCGACGCGCTCAATGCGCTGGCGACGCAGCGGGATGCCGACGGCAGCCGAGTTGACCGGCGTCGCTACGAGGTTCTCGTTCTCGCCAACAACTGCGATGACGACACGGCGCTGGTGGCGCGCGCCGCCCGCACGCTCCATCCGTCCCTGAGCCTGCACGTGGTGGAGATGCGTTTCGGAGTGCTGGACGCCCACATCGGAATTGCTCGACGCGTGCTGATGGACGAGGCTGCCCGGCGCTTTCGGGAGCGTGGGCGGTCCGGAGGCGTGATCGCCTCCACCGACGCCGACACGCGTGTAGCGCCGGACTGGGTGGCCCGCACGCTGACCACGATAGCCGGTGGCGCGGACGCAGTTGGTGGACGAATCGTCGTCGAGCACAGCGCCGAGTGTCAACGGGAGCCGATCTCATGGACGTACCACCTGCGCGATGTCGGCTACCGTCTGCTGGCCACCGAGCTGGTGGCGCGTGTCGATCCCGATGAGCACGATCCGTGGCCCCGGCACTTTCAGCACTTCGGGCCCAGCCTGGCGGTCACGGCGGAGGCGTACGAGCGGGCGGGCGGCCTCCCGCCGCTGCCGGCGCTGGAGGATGTCGCGCTCTACAGGTCGTTGCGCCGCATCGACGCTCGCCTGCGGCACGATCCTCACGTTCGTGTTATGACAAGCTCTCGCCTGTCGCGGCGCACGGTCTTCGGCTTTGCGGCGCAACTGTGTGAGTGGTCTCGCATGGGTGGCGCGGGCATCCCGCTGATGGTTGCGTCTCCCGCCGCGATCGACGCCCGCGCGCAGGCATATCGGCAGCTGCGCATGCTCTTGCGGGACGCGCGCGCGGTCCCGGAACGATCCGTCGGCCACATCGCCAGGCAATTGGCTGTCGACGCCGACTTGTGCGCCGCGCTACTCGCTTCGGCGCCCACGCTCGGCTGCCTGCTGGAGCAGATCGAGGCGCTGCAGGAGTTCGATGGGGCCTGGGCCCGCCGCTGGCCCGACATCGACATTCGGGACGCGATCGCCGGGCTCCGCGAGCGGCTTGTGCCGATGCGCATGGCGGGTTCAGCCGGAGACGCGTTCCAGCAGGTCGAGCCGGTATCGCTCCCGGCGCTGTCCGAACCGATGCCGTAACTCAGTCGAAAAGCCGGTGATAAATGCGGCATGCACTTCGTCGCCAGGCATTGTCGCGTCGTCTATGAGCTCGACGCTGTGTGCCAGCAGGAGCTGACCGCCGGGGGTGAGCGCCGACACGATGCGCTCGGCCGTCGCGCGCAGATCGGCTGGGGAAAGGTAGTAGCCGGTCTCGGAGAGCACAATGAGATCGAACGCCCCGTCGGGAAACTCGTCCGGGACGTGCCCGCCGGCCACACGCACCTGCGGCAGGTCGCGGCACCGTTCCGCCGCGCGGCGCACGGCGGTTTGCGCGGCGTCGATCGCCAGTAGCCGCTCGCAACGCCTGGCTAGCAGCTCCGTCAGCACGCCGATCGAGCAGCCGATCTCCAGCGCCGAGCTGTACGTGGCTCGGGGCAACGCGGCGAGAGTCGCCGTGAACTTTTCACGCTCATAGTGACTGGTCTCGTAGCGCCAGGGGTCCGGATCGTTCCGGTACAGCTGCTCGAAGCGGGCTGCCCGCGGTTGCGGCTCTTTGGGGGCGCTCAATCCTGCGGCTCCAGATAGACTTCCCATGGCTGGCTGAAGCGGGCCAGAGTGTGTGGCTTGAGATACCAGCCAACAGGATCGTCGTCGATCAGCGGGGTAGTCTGAGAGCGATGGGCGGCAATCGCGCGCAGCTTGCGTTGCAGCACGGCACTGATGTCGAGCCGCCAGGCGAACGCCTCTCCCGGCTCCGGCAGGTCGTCGTCCGTGCCCAGCTCCCAGACCCAGATGGGGTACTCCAGCAGGCGCGGGCGATCGACTGACGCGCACAACGCGGCAGTGACCAGTTCCCACGCGGCGCGATGATCGGTATGTGGGTCGCGCCGCCAGGGCAGGATGATCGTACGGGGAGTAAAGCTATCTTGGCGCATGTGTTCCCGCATCAAACCGGCCGCGCGAGCAAACCCCGCCGAGCCGATGCGTGGCGCGCGCCGGTCCGGCAAGCGCAGGAACGCCGCGTTGTGCGCAGCGACGCCCAGCTCCGCGAGCGCGTCCCGGGCCTCGGTCTCGCGGAGCGCACGCAAGCGGTCCGGCGGATAGCGTCGCGAGCCCGGATGCGATCCGACGCCGTCGGTGACGAACAGCACCCGCACGGGCACGCCGGACTGGGCCAGCAGGGCGATGGCTCCGCCGCAGCCGAGCGACTCGTCGTCAGCGTGCGGGGCGACGACGAGTGTCGGGCCGAAGTCCCGCACGCTGTCGCCCGTTCTCAGCGGGAGCGACAACAGGTCGTCAGGCAGTGGGCGACGCTCGACCCGCGTGTCCGTCATCGTTCCACACGCTTTCGATTGGCTTATCGGACTCAAGCGTGAATGCTCCGGCCTGCGCCAGCGCAGCGTCCGGAGCCGGTTGCCGCAGGTAAACGGTGAGGTCCCGCGCGATGCGCTCGATCGTGTGTGGCTGGATCAGGACCCGCGCTCCAGCCGAGCGGATTGCGATCTCGATCACGTTCAGACAGATCCTTTCGATGGCAGTGCGCATGAGATTCGCGTAGGCGATCGACCGTCCGGACGGATCACATTGCCCGGCGTCCGGACCGAGCCGGACGCGCTCCGCCGCGCCGCGCAGCCAGAGCCGCCCGCTCTCGACCAGCAGCGCGCCGTGCCCCATGCGCGTCTGCTGGTGTGCGTCACCTGCACGGTCAAGCGCGCGCAGCACGTCCCGAGTGGCGTCGAGTAGCGCCTGCGCCCCGCCGAGCTGCACGGCGGCGAACCGAATCGCCCCGGCCCCAAGCCACGGCTGGCGGTGATAGTCTCCAGGCGCGCCGAGCAGGTCGTCAGGATCGACGACGACGCCGGTGAAGTCGACGCGATGGCTGACCGACGAGCGCATGCCGAGCGGCTGCCACCAGTCACGGTCGACCGTCACGTCGATCCGTTCCATCGGCACGACGAGCATCTGCCTGCTGCCATCAGGCAACGCCGCGGTCACGATCGGCCGGGACACGTGGTCCGCGCCGGAGGCAAACGTTTTCGATCCTTCGAGGCGACGCCCATCGTCGAAAGGGATGAGTCGCAGACCATCCCCGGCCTCGGTGTTCCAGACGGCAAACAGCATCCCATGGTCGCGCGCATCGGCTGCCCAGCGCTCGATCTGTCCTGGCGAACCGAACGCGCGCATCAGTTGCAGGGCGTTGACGTGGCCCTCGTAGATCCTGCCGGTGGAGAGGTCGCCGCGGCCGATCGTCGTCAGCAGTCTCAGGAGCAGCAGCCGGCCGTCGACGGACTCGTCGAATCCAGCCCCACCCTGCGAGGCGGGTAGCGGCGCGGCGAGGAGACCGGACGCGCGGATCTCGTCAAAGGCTTCC
This sequence comes from Thermomicrobiales bacterium, assembly GCA_035513175.1. Lineage (GTDB taxonomy): Bacteria > Chloroflexota > Chloroflexia > Thermomicrobiales > CFX8 > DATKCN01. The sequence goes on along the minus strand of DATKCN010000214.1, from coordinate 42,392 downwards.
GCTGGGAATGTCGTCGCGCTGTCGTGACCCATCGCCGCCGCTGACGCGATCCGAGCGACGTGTCGTGCGGCTGACAGGATGTCGTGTGGCGCGCCGGTCACCGGACGGTGATCGCGACCATCAGGTCTGAGGTCGGTCGGTTCCGTGGTGGGGGCTGCCGGTGTCGTCATTCGCCAGCGTCCTGGCGCACATGCTCGGGATGAGAGCGGGGCGGGGCCGGTGGAGGAGGCCAGGACATGGCCTCGTAGCTCGGTCGGACGGAGATGACCCCGTTCCCCTCGCGCGCGTCGAACGTGCGTAGCGGGACTGTCGCCGGACCCTGCACGGGCTTGCCGTCGGACAGGCAGAAGCGGGACTGATGCCAGGGACACTCGACTACGTCGCCATCGAACGATCCCCGCGACAGCGGTCCGCCCGCGTGAGGGCACCACTCCTGGACGGCGAAGACCGTGCCGTTGTGACGCAGCAGCAGGACCGGAACGCGCTCGACCTCGACAACCACGGGCGTGCCTTCCACCAGCTCATCGCTGGCAAGCACCTCGCGGAACTCGTTCGGGGGCTTGGGGTAGACGGTGTGAGGAACGTTGACGCCCAGCGTGTAGACCATATCCCCTCCGAGAGCGCCGCTCGCCAGCACCGCGCCGAACCCGACGCCGGATAACGCGCAGGCAGCCACACGCCTCCCAGGGCTGCCCATGCGTAACGCGTACGAGGCGGCATAGCAGGCGAGCGCGACGCTGTTGAGGACGGCGTGCGCCATCCCTACGCGCCGCTGGTGATCGTAGAGATCGACCCAGTCGGCGACGCCGGTGCTCGCGGCAGGCAGCGCGCCGACGATGCCGAAGGCGATCGAGGTTTCCGCGCCCGCGCGGCACGCGTCGCGACGCCGGCCGGATGAGAGACCGCTCAAAGCGTCGAAGAGCAATGCGGTAGTCCAGGCGCCCAGCGGCCAGATGACGACCGCCGGGTGGGTCCGATGGCGGAGCGGGACGCCGTTCAGCACGTCCTTGATCCGGCGTGTGGCCCGGTTCGCGTGCAGCAGACGGGCGGCTCCTGCCTGCACCGGCTCGGCCAGCGAATCGAGCCACGCGAACGCGGGGCGTTCCAGCAGCGAGCTGAGCGTGGCAGCCTGTTTCGACACGAAAATCTCCACTCATTTCGATCGCACGGATGGTTGCACGCGTTGCAGACTGATGACTCGCCTCCGACGATGCGTTATCGTTCGGTTATCAAGAACCGTGCCCGTGTCGGTGATCGCGATGTCGACGCCGCGCGTATGACGTTCGAGGTGGATGCGCATGCCTGACGAGACGAGCCGTTGCTTCTGGGCGGGGGATGACCCGCTGATGATCGCCTACCATGACGATGAGTGGGGCGTGCCCTGTCACGACGACCAGCAGCTGTTCGAGCGCCTGATGCTGGAGGGTTTCCAGGCGGGCCTGTCGTGGTCGACCATCCTGAAGAAGCGTGGGAATTTTCGCCGGGCGTTCGACAACTTCGACCCGGTCGTGGTCGCGGACTACGGCGAGCCGGAGTTCGAGCGTCTGATGGCGGACGCGGGCATCGTCCGTAACCGGCTGAAGGTGCGGGCCGCGACGCAGAACGCGCGGGCCTTCCTGAGCGTGCAGGCCGAGCATGGCTCGTTCGACAGCTACATCTGGGATTTCGTCGGCGGCGCGCCGGTTCGGCTTGCGGACGGGATGACGCGCGACACGCTTCCCGCCAGCACGCCGCTCTCGGACGCGATCTCGAAGGACCTGAAGCGCCGGGGGTTTACGTTCGTTGGCACGACGATCGTCTACGCTTTCATGCAATCGATCGGGCTGGTCGACGATCACACGGTCGAGTGCTTCAGGTACGGTGGGTGAGCCCGCATTGGCGCCGCATGGACGCTCTGTCCACGCGGCTGATCCTGCAGGCGAGTCTCGTCGCCAATCGGAGTGATACTGGCGGCCACGATGACGCAATCACCGTGGCCAGCTATAGAAATTGCAACCGGGGCGGATTGAGGTGGCCTACAGCACAAGCAGCCCGCTTCGGGCGGCCAGGGCAACGGCCTCGGTGCGGCTCGCGGCGCCCAGCTTGGACATGATCGTGCCGACGTGGAACTTGGCCGTGTGCTCGCTGATGCCCAGCTCCATCGCGATGGTTTTGTTCGGCAGGCCCTGGGCCAGTAGCTCCAGCACTTCGCGCTCGCGGGGTGTCAGGGCCTCTTCGCCTTCGGCCAGCGAATGGCTGATCGGGGCGGGAGCCTGCCAGGCGATGGCCGGATCGAGCACGATCAGTCCCTGCGCCAGCCCGGCCAGCGCGGCCGCAATCTCCGCCCCACCGGCGCTCTTGAGCAAAGCCGCCACCGCGCCGCCGGTGATGGCCAGTCGTTGATACATTGCAGGGCTGTCCAGCAACAGCAGCACGGCAGTATTGGGGAATTGTTCGGCAAGCCGTTGGACGATAGTGGTCTGTTCCGGCTCGATGTCGACGATGATGGTATCCGGGTCCCGGCTCGGGTCGAGGTCGTCGTCCGCCGCTTCGGCGATGACAGCCACCCCCGAGATCTGTTCGACCATGGCGCGCAGCCCGGCCCGGACGCTCGGGTACGGCGCCACGATGGCGACGCCGTACCCCCCGTCCATCTCGGGCCAGTTGGCGAAGTCTGAAAGTGACCTATCGCTCACCAATCGTCGCGCTCACCTCATGGAGGGCTCCGCCGCGCACGATGCGTAACGTCGCGGTGCTTCCCGCGCGGTCGCCGCCGAGGGCGTCCCGCAGGTCGTCAGTATCGCGCAACGGATCGCCGTCGATGCCGATCAGGATGTCGCCGACCATCAGGCCGGTGCTGGAGGCCGGGCTGTCTTCCTCGACCGCGATGACCAGCAGCCCGCTGGACTGCTCGTCCGTCGCGACTTCCCCCGGCAGAGCCACCGGCTGGCTGGTGAGGCCGAGGTAGCCGCGCTTCAGCCGCCCGTGGGCCAGCAGTTGCTCGACGATCGGCTCCAGCGTCGCGTTCGGCAATGTCATGGACCCGCCCCGGAAGGCGGAGGTGTTCATGCCAATCAGCGCTCCGTCGACGGTGACGAGCGGTCCGCCGGAAAAGCCGGGGTACATCGTCACGTCGGGCCGGATCATCTCCGGCATGCGCCCGCCGCGCCGTCGCCGCGAACGTCGTCCGCCTGAGCCGGTGGCGCTGACGATGCCCAGCGAGGCCTCGGCCTCACCGCGCCGTGCCCGCCCAACGGCCATGACCAGCATCCCGACCCGCACCGCATCGGCGCGTGGGGCGGAGGCAGTGAGACCCTCAACCTTCAGTACGACAATGTCGCTGCCGGGATCGCGACCGGCGCTGGTCGCCTCGTGCTCGGTCCCGTCCGGACCGGTCACCGTGACGTCATCGTCACGTTCGACGGTGTGGTTGGCGGCGACGACGACGCCATCCGCCCAGATGATGCCGCTGGCAGCGTAGCGCCTGCGTCCATCGACCCGTACCGTCCAGTTGGCCGCTTGCGCGACCGCGTCGGCAAGCGCGGCGCTGAATTCGCCCGCATTGCCTTTGTGTGCTCCACTCATGGAGACTCCTTCGTTGTAGTCGTTGCCGACTCGAATCATCGCACTGTTGCCGATGTGTCTCTATCATCCATCGCCGGTTGCTTGTCTGCATCAGCCGTCTGGGGAGCCGGGGAACCTGGCCATTCGGGCAGCCCGGGCCGGCCTGCTCGCGTCGACATTGACATGGTTGTCCCCGCGCCGTACGCTATGCAGCGGTCAACGGAATACGTGACCGGCGATGACGAGGACGCGTTCCCAGCGGAAACGGGCCAGAGAACCGCGCAGGCTGCAAAGCGGGACCGGGCACGCTGGCGAATAAGACCTCCGAGCTTCGCTCCGAACCGCGGGCTCGTCCCCGCGATAGGCGGCGACGGGACTGCTCCCGTTATAGGGCAGGCTGAGGTGCGTTCTCACGTATTTCAGAGTGAGGCCGCCTCCCTTGAGGGGCGGCGAAGTGGGGTGGTACCACGAGGCTGACACCGCTCGTCCCCTTCCGGGGGCGGGCTTTTTCGTTCCCTCCCGGGCGGTGATCGGCTGGCTCGATGACAGTCATCGGAGCCCGACTCGCGAACGTGGAGGCGACCATGCTGGCCCGGACGACACAAGACCTTCGCTCACACTGCCCGTCGTCGGGTGTCTCCCTTCTTGCCGCGCCGTTCCTCTCCGCGCCGTCGAAACCGGCCGCGAAACGCGGTTGCTCGAAACGAGTGACCGTCGCCCGCGACCATGTGATGACAGCTTTGAGAGGAACACACCCTGATGAACCTGCAACCCCGCATCGCGATGCTCTACGGACCGCTCCGCTCAGAGGAGCGCCTGCTGTTTGCCGAGCTGGAGCGGCGCGGCATTCCCTACGACGCGCTGGATGACCGCTCCCTGACCTTCCGCTTCGATGAGGCCGGGCAGGACTGGCCGTACGACGTCGTGCTGGCGCGCGGCGTGGCCCAGCAGCGCACCTATCACTGCGTGTCCGTGTTGGAGGCGATGGGCGTTCCGGTCGTGAACCCGTCTGACGTGCTCGAGCGTTGCAACGACAAGTTGCGCACCTCGGCGGCGCTACGGGGCGCGAACGTGCCGCAGCCGGAGCTGCGCATCGCGTTCACCCCCGAGCGGGCGCTGGAGGCGATCGAGGAGCTGGGCTATCCGGTCGTGTTGAAGCCGGTCGTCGGCTCGTGGGGCCGGCTGCTGGCGCGGGTCAACGACCGGGACGCGGCCGAGGCGCTGCTGGATCACAAGCAGACGCTGGGCTCGTTCCACCACGGCACAGTCTACATCCAGCAGCACATCGCCAAGCCGGGGCGGGACATCCGCGCCTTCGTCGTGGGCGACGAGACGATCTGCGCCATCTACCGTAGCAGCGAGCACTGGATCACCAACACGGCGCGCGGCGGCGTGGCCAGCAGCTGTCCCGTCACGCCGGACATCGCGGAGCTGTGCTGGCGCGCGGCGGCCGCGGTCGGTGGCGGGCTGCTGGCGATCGACCTGTTCGAGGATCCCGAGCGTGGTCTGCTCGTGAACGAGATCAACGCGACCATGGAGTTCCGCAACTCGATCGAGACAACCGGCGTCAACATCCCCGGCCGCATCGTGGACTATCTGCTGACGGTGGCGCGCGACCGCGAGTCGCTTGTGGCGGCTGGCAGCGCCGCTATCGGCGTGTCGTGACTTGGCGAAGGCGTGTGCCGCGCTGGTCGTTAGACGCAGTTCTCCCCGTGCGGCGATGGTCAGATTGCCAGACCCTGTTGGACGCCGTGCGTCTACCCGGTAGCGTCAGTCCTTGCCGAGGTGGCAGTCGTACCAGGCGACGACGCGTTTCAGCAGGTCGAGCTGGTGCTTGCGGCCACCGATGCCGTGCGGCTCGCCGGGGTAGAGCACGAGCTGCGTCTTGACGCCCCGGCTCTTCAGCCCCTCGTACATCTCATAGCCCTGGCTGGGCGGGACGCGGGCGTCGGCGTCGCCGTACAGGATCAGGGTGGGCGTGACGGCGTTCTGGATGTAGCGGATCGGCGACAGCCGCCAGTGCCCTTCAGGGTCCGTGTCAACCGGACCCAGGTAGCGGTCGAAGACGCTGCGCACGTCCGCCGTGCCCTGGAAGCTGACCCAGTTCGAGATGCCCGCGCCGGATACAGCGGCCTTGAAGCGGTCGGTGTGCGTCACGGTCCAGTTCGTGAGGAAGCCGCCGCCGCTCCAGCCGCCGACGACGAGCCGCCCCGGGTCGGCGATGCCCTGGTCGATGACGTAATCGACGCCGGACATCAGGTCCTGCCAGTCCGGCTCGCCATAGCAACTCAGAATCTCGCACAGGAAGTCGGAGCCACGGCCGGAGGAGCCGCGTGGGTTCGGCATCAGGATCGCGTAGCCTCGCTGTGCCATGAACTGGCCCCAGTGATTCCAGCTCGCGCACAGGTGGTTGGACCACGCGCTGCACGGGCCGCCGTGGATGTGCAGTAGCAGCGGGTAGCGCGTGCCCTCCTCGTAGCCGACCGGCAGGATCAGGAGTCCCTGAATCTTCAGCCCATCCGCCGCGGTCCACGAGATCTCACGCGTTTCGCCCCAGTCGTAGTCGCGCGTCCAGGGGTTGAGATCGGTCAGCTTGCGGGGCGCGCCGCGCAGGTCAGCGACCCACAGGTCGCCGTGCGAGGTTGCGTCGCGGTAGACGAAGGCGACGCGGCCACCGTCGCGGGTAGCGCTGAACAGCGTGATCGAGCCGGAGGCGTTCCAGCCGTCGAGCGCGGGCTCAGCCTTACGCGTCTCGGGATCGAGAATGCGCAGCGTGCGCCGCTCGCCCTCCTCGCTGATGGCAAGCATGCGGTCGCCGTCCGGGAGCCACGCCACGCCGTAGAATGACGCCTCGTGCTTCGGCAGGGCGACGGTCGACTCGCCGCCTTTGGCGGGGATGACGCGCATCGAGAAGAAGGACGGGATGCGTTCTTCGCAGCCGATGAAGCCAATCGTGGAGCCATCCGGGCTGTAGACCGGGCGGTCGTTGATGCCCTCGAAGGCTCCGAGGTTGTTCGCCTCGCCGTCGAGCGAGATCGTGATGATGTCCGGAATGAACAGATCGTGCGCTTTCGGCGACGCGGCGGCGACGGCGACCAGCGTTAAGCTGTCCGGCGCCCAGGAGAACGCGCGTTGCCCGAACGACCCGATGTGCAGGCCCTCGGGAGAGAGGCGCTTCGGCTCCGGCAGGTCGCCCGGCGCCAGGGTGGCGGGATCGTCCGGAACGTCGAGCACCCAGAGCGAGGCCATCTTGACGTGCTCGTCGACGACCTTCGTGTCGCCGCTCTCTTCCTTCAACGTCTTCTCGTCCTCGGTCTCGGCATCCATGGCGGTAAATGCGATGCGCGCGCCGTCCGGGGACCAGTCGATGTCGACCAGCCCGCCCTCGGCATCGGTCAACCGCACGGCCTCTCCGCCGCTCAGCGCGATGAGATGCAGTTGCAGCTTGCCCCGTTCCTTGCGGTCCGACAGGAAGGCGATCGAGCGCTCATCCGGCGCCCAGCGTGGCGCTCCGTCGATGCCCTCGGAAGTCGACAGCCGGCGGGGCGCGCTACCTGCCGCGCTGACGAGCCAGATGGCGCTGGTCGGCCTGTCGCCCGTGGCTGAAGCTTTCGACGTCACGTAGGCGACCGTGTTGCCGCCGGGAGAGATCTGCACGTCGGTCACGACGACCGCCTCGACGGCCTTCTCAAACTCCAGCATTCGGGTCGTGGTGTCTGCCACGTCGCGCGCCTCCTGTTGCGTTGCCTCGGGCTTTCTGTCCGTGGGCACAGTGTAGCGCGGCAGGGCTCCTGTCGCGCTCGGAGGCGTTGAGGTCGATCAGGCCGTGCGTAGGCGTGGGTCGAGCCGGTCGCGCAACGCGTCGCCGAGGATGTTGAACGCCAGCACCGTCGTCGAGATGACCAGCGACGGCCAGACGACGCCCCACGGATGCTGGCTCATGAAGCGGCTCGACTGTTGAATCGAGCGGCCCCAGGAGGCGACGTCCGGCGGTGGTCCAAGCCCGAGGAAACTCAGGCCCGATTCGAGCAGGATCGCCGTGCCCATGGCCAGTGAGAACTGCACGATGATCGGCGCGAAGATGTTCGGCAGGATGCCCAGGCGCAGGATGCGCGCCGGCCGCGAGCCGATGGCCCGCGCCGCCAGGATGTAGTCGTTCTCCTGCACGGCCAGCGTGGAGCTGTAGGCAATACGCTGAAAGCGGGGCGTGTAGAGCAGCCCGATCACCAGGATCACGTTGACGACTGACGAGCCCCAGAACGAGATCACGAAGATCGCCAGCAGGATCGGCGGAAAGCTCAGGATCGCGTCGGCCAGCCGCATCAGAATGGTGTCGGTCGGAGAGCCGAAGAACGCGGCTGACATGCCCATCACGACGCCCAGCAGGGACGAGATCGCGACGCTGCACAGGCTGACGATCAGCGTCAGGCGCGCCCCGTAGATGATGCGCGCGAACAGGTCGCGCCCGAACTCATCGGTGCCAAGAAACCCGCCCTCTCCCGGCGGCATGAGCCGCATTGTGGCCCGGATCCGCGACGGGTCCGATTCGGTGATGATCGACGCGCCCAGCGCGGACAGGATCAACAGCAGGATGAAACCGCCGCTCAGCAATACGCGCGGGTTCGTCAGGAACCAGCGCAGCCAGTTGCGAGCGCCGTGAAACCGAGGCGCCGGCTTATCGACCGCCGACACGAGCGGGTTCCGTTCGGAGCGTTCGACGCTCGTCTCTGCCACTCGATTCCTCTCAGTCGTGTCGGATGCGTGGATCGAACATCGCGAACGATACGTCGGTCAGAAAGTTGATCAGCACGAAAATGGTCGCGATGACGAGCACGATCGCCTGCACGACCGGGTAGTCACGCACGCTAATCGACGTGAGCAGGTACGAGTTGACCCCCGGCCAGTTGAAGATTAACTCGACCAGCACGCTGCCCGCGAACATCGCGCCGAACTGCAACGCCACGACCGTGACGACCGGCAGCAGCGCGTTGCGCAGCACGTGGCGGTACATGGTGGCGAACTCGGTCAGACCCTTGGCGCGCGCCGTTCTGACGTAGTCGAGCCCCATCTGCTCGAGCATCGACGAGCGGGTCATGCGCATCGTGATCGCCATCGGGCCCAGCGACAGCGTCACGATCGGCATGACCGCCCGCTTGAGGAACCCGATGAAGTCGTCGGCTGGAGACACGTAGCCGTTGGCCGGGAGCCAGCCGAGCTTGAGGGAGAACAGGTAGACGAGCAGCAGTCCGCTGACGAACACCGGCACTGAGAAGCCGATGAGCGCGAACGACGAGATGCCTGGGTCGACCAGGGACTTGCGGAACCTGGCCGCGATGATGCCCATTGGCATGCCGAGCAGCACGGCAAGGATCACGGCCGGCATGATGAGCATCATCGTCCGCGGCAGGCGCGTAAACAGGTCGTCAGCGACCGAGCGGTTGTTGACGAACGAGGTGCCGAGGTCGCCGCGCAGGAGGCTGCCCATCCAGTCCAGGTATTGCACGTAGAGTGGCCGGTCCAGGCCCAGGCGTTCCCGGACGCGGGCGATGTCCTCCTCGGTCGGGTTGGCGTCGATGCCGCCCAGGATCGTCATGGCCGGATCGCCCGGCAACAGGTGGAGCAGCAGGAAGACTACCGTCACGATCAGATACAGCAGAACGATCGTGGAGATGGTCCGGCGTATCAGGTAGGCGCCCACCCGTGCTTTGCCCTCTCACGCTACGCGAACGATGATGGCCGGGGGCTGCCACGCCGTGGCATGCCCACCGGCCCAGATCGTTGGACTACTCGTCGATCCAGACGTACTCCATGTAGGCCTCAGTGTTGAGCCCGATGCCGGGAATGCGGACATAGCCCTTCATCGTAACGACGCTGGCTTCAGCCTGCGGCCTGAACAACACGAAAATCCATGGCGCGTCTTCCAGCAGTTCGCGCTCGAACTCGAGATAGATGGCCTGGCGCGCGTCCCGGTCGACCTCCGAGCGTCCCTGCGCCAGCAGCGCATCGAGCGTCTCGTTCTCGTAGCCGACGCCGCGCGCGTGCGCCGCGCCACCGATGGCGAAGTAGGTGCTGTAGGAGTCCGGGTCAGGATAGGACAGGCTCAGGCCGTCCTGCATCATCTGGTAGTCGCCAGTCGTGCGGCGTTCGGTGAGCGCCGGGACATCCTGCTGGATGATGTTGATGCCGAAGCCGAGCTCCTGGAGGTACTGGGCCACGACCTGCGCGGTGTCGCTGTGCACGCTGATCGTGGCGACCACGAAGTCCAGCGTTACGGTGGTGGGATCGACGCCGGCCTCGGCCAGCAGCTCCATGGCGCGATCCGGGTCGTAGGTCCAGTGACCGTGTAGCTCCTGGTTGTACCAGGGGGAGACCGTTTGGAACAGCCCGACGGTCATCTCTTCGCCCTGCCCGCCGAAGGCGACGGCGATCACGGCCTCGCGGTCGATGGCGAAGTTCAGCGCCTGGCGCACCAGCTTGTTGTCGAGCGGCGGCCGCTGTGGGTTGAGCCGCACGATGTTGTACAGGTCGAAGCCCTGGTAGAGCGTGTAATTGGCGTCGTCGTTCAATTCGGCCATGTTCTGCCACGGCACGTACTCGACGAAGTTGATCTCGCCGCTGCGGATCGCGTTGACGCGGGCTGCGTCGTCGGGGATCGGCACCTGCTCGATGCGGTCTAGGTACGGCAGCCCCGGCTTCCAGTAGTTCGGATTCTTGACGAGCACGAAACGCACGTTCGGCTCGAACTCGTCGAGCATGAATGGACCGGTGCCGTTCATGTTCTGGGTCGGGTCGACGCCGGACTCGAGCCAGTCCTTGTCGGCGATCACCGTTTCAGGCGTCGCCAGCACCGCGAGCAGCGTCGCAAACGGCTGGGTCATGCTCAGCGTGACGGTGTAGTCGTCGTCCGCGGTGTACGCAGCGACGTTCAAGAGCTGGGGCCGGCGGGTGGCGCCCGTCGCCTCGTCCATGATCCGGTCGAAGGTGGCAATCACATCCTCGGACTCGAACGTGGCGCCGTCGTGGTAGGTCACGCCCTGCCGCAGCGTGAACGTGTACTCCAGCCCGTCGCTGCTGGCTTCCCAACCCTCGGCGAGCGCGCCGGTCAGGCTGCCGTCGACGGCGTACTCGACCAGCGTGTCGTAGACGTTGCCCTGCAACGATGACGAGCTGGCGCCGTAGTTGATGTGCGGGTCGAACGCGATCGGGTCGCGCAGCAGGCCGAAGAACATCGTTCCTCCCGGCCGGCCCTCTTCTCTGCCGTCATCCACGGCAACGGCGGTCGCGGTTGCCTCAGCCGCGGGAGTCGCGGTCGGCCCCGTGCCAGGAGGGGGCGGAGTGGCGGTCGGGCCGGTGCTGGGAGCGGGTGGCGTGGCCGTCGCGTCCGGGCCTGGAACGACCGGGGTCGCAGTGGCATCCGGACCAGGGGCGGTGGTGGCCGCGGTTGTTGCAGCTGGGTCGTCGCCGCCGCATGCAGCCAGCAGACCGCCAACGATTGGCGCGCTCAGCCCGAGCGCCGCCGCCCGGCGGAGAATCGAGCGGCGCGACGAGCGCGACTGCAGCACGCGCTCCGCCAGCTTGTCGGATCGCAGGATTGCCTGCTCTTGCCAGGAATCGTCCAATGTCGACCTCCTCTGATCTAACGGTTGCCTCATGTTAAGCGATGCGTGTGTCGTGACCTTTGAACAGGTTGACGAACTCTACACCCTTTTCGACGATATGACTCAGCAACCTGCCGCCGGCCTCCGCGTCGAAGATCGACACGTCTCCCAGCACGCCGTTCGGCGCGATGTCCTTCGTGTCGAAGTAGATGTGCCCCGTCACGTCTCCAAGCGCGATCTGGGACGTGCCGCGCACAGTCAGTCCATCATACGCCGTCTGGCTTTCCGGCTCGGTGAGATCCAGACGCACGTCGTCCGGGAACAAGTGCATGTTAAACGATGTGATCGGGTCGCTCCCGTGCCCGATGCCAACCCCCTGCCTGCCATAGGCTTGCGCCATCGTCGCGTTGGAAAACAGCCGGAACGGCTCGATGCAGCCCATGCGGATGCCGTGCTCGACGCGCACCCGCCTGGCGACCTGGTCCAGCATCGGCATGTTCCCGTTATGGCCGCACAGAAAGACCAGATGATCGAGTCCGTGCTCCAGGAAGCTGACGACGACATCGTGCATGACGGCCTGCACGGTGGAGCCCTGCAGCGTGACCGTGCCGGGAAAGCGCCTGAACACCTCTGAATAGCCATACGGCAGCATGGGCGCGACGATCGAGCCGGTGCGCTGGGCGACCTGGTCGCCGACCCACTCGCCGATCCGGAAGTCGCCAACCGGCGTCTGAGGGCCGTGCTGCTCGATCGAGGCACTCGGGATCAGGATAACTGGGTTCGCTGCATAGGCTTCCTCCGCTTCCTTCCAGGTCATGGACGCCAGCCGGACCTTCGCCACGTGATCTTCCTTCCCCACACGACACACGACAGGCGTGAGTCAGGTTCCTGCCCGTGTCGCGCTTGCATGACATACGCCGTGGACCGCGCCCGCGGGTTTGTGCTCAGCGCACGACGCGCGGCAACGCGCCGCTAGCCGATGACCTCCGCGCCGCGCTCGCGCATGTAGTCGTCACTGTCCTCCAGGATCGTCTCGCCACGCGCGATCTGCGCGAACCACGCGCTTTCGAGCTCCATGCGGGCGTGCGTGCGCTCCAGCACGGCCGCCGCCTCATCCTTGCGGACGACGACGACGCCATCCTCGTCGCCGACGATGATGTCACCGGGGTTGACGATCACGCCGCCACAGGAGATCGGAACGTTGATCTGCCCGGCGCCTTCCTTCGTTGGACCGACAGGGGTGAGCCCGATCGAGAAGACCGGCAGTCCGGATTGGCGCGTCTCGGCTACATCGCGCACCAGCCCGTCGGTCACGACGCCGGCAATGCCCTTGGCCCTGGCAATGGCGCTCATGACACCGCCCCAGACGGACAGATTCATGTCGAATCCGCCAGCAATCACGATCACGTCGCCCGGCTGAGCCATGTGAATCGCCTTTGTCCCCAGCAGGTTGTCGCCGGGCCGCGCTTTGACGGTGATTGCCGTCCCGCACAGGTGCGCCATCGGCAGATAGGCTGGCTTGACGCGCGCGTCAAACGTGTTCTGCTTGCCCTGGATATCGGAGATGTTCGCGGAGGCCAATCCCCGGAACCTGTCGACGATCATCGGGTCCGCCCGCTCGACGGTCTTGACGATCGTGAATCCTGGCCTTGGTGGCACTGCCACTCCCTTCGATATGAAGCGCTATGAAGCGATTGGATCGCGCGGTTCAGCCGCCGAACTCGTCCTTGACGAACGCCACGATGCGGTCGACGCCACGCTTGATCATCTCGGCGCCCTTGTCGGCGGTCGCGACCTCCGGGTTGCCCATCACGCCTGAATCGGATCGGGCTCGCATGCCCTTGTACTGGGTGATGTCGGCATACTGCACGGTGTCGGTCGGCGTTTGGTTCCTGATGCGGGCGCGCACGACGAAGCCCGGCTCCAGGTGCATCATGATCGACGTGCCGATTTCCGACGCGTGGCCGTTGGCGTGCGGGCCGCTGTCGACGATGTCCTTGACCAGCGCGGCCGCGTAATCCCACCAGAACACCTGCGCGCAGCGCACGCCGTGCTTGTCCTGCAGTTCCATCGCGACCTCCCCGAGTGGGCCGACGTTGCCTCGGTGACTATTCAGGAACAGGACGCGCTTGAAGCCCCAGGCAATGGCGCTCTCGGTCGACTCCTGGACGTAGGCCATGAAGGTCCTGGTGGAGATGTTGAGCGTGCCCGGAAAATCGCCCAGTGAGCGGGAGAAGCCGACCGGCAACGTCGGGAGCACCGGCGCCCCAATCCGCTCGCCAACCAGCCGCGCGACGTGCGTGATGACGATCGTGTCGGTTCCCGCCGGAAGGTGCTGGCCGTAGACCTCGACCGCTCCGGTCGGCACGATCAGCAGATCGGTTTGCTGGCGAATCGCGTCGAAATCGACCCACGGCTTTTCCATCATGTACATGTTGCCTGCCCACCCCCTGCTCACTCATCGATTCGTTGTCTGTTACCGGTAACAGCGCCGGTACAATAGCACATCACGCGTTTACGCCTGACGACCCCCCTCCCCATCCTGGCCATGCGGCTCCGGAGCGGGCCGGCCGACCGGGAAGCGGCCGACGCCCCCGCCGCCACGTGGATCGGCCCCGGCTTCAAGAGATCCGTCACCCGCGATGCGGATGGCCTGCACGCGCGACATGTAGGTGCTGCGTCGCGCGTCGTTTCCGAGCCGTCCCAGGCCATCGATGGCGGCATCGGAAAAGCCTGGCTCTACGAAGACGAGCTGCTCCTCCTCGCTGTGGAAGCGGAGCGCGGTCACCGCCTCCTGCATGCTCATGCCATGGTCGATTACGTTCACCAGGCTCTGGGTGACCGCTGTGATGATGCGGCTTCCGCCCGGCGCGCCGGCCCCGATGTACGGCTCGCCGTCCCGGAACACGATCACCGGCAGCAGCCCGCCGAGCCGCTTGCCCGGCACGATCGAGTCCGGATGGCCCGCATGTGGGTTGAAGTGGCCCAGAAAGTTGTTCCAGAGGAAGCCGAGTCCCGGCGTCACGACCCCGGAGCCGGCCAGTGAGCCGATCGAGTGGCTGAAGGCGACGACGTTGCGGTCTGTGTCCACGACGGTGACGTGCGTGGTGCCCGGATCGACGGCGCCGCCACGCACTGCCAACCGGTCGCCACGCTGGATGCGCCCGGCCCAGTACGCGGCCCGGTCGGCGCCCGCCACGCGTCTGGCGAACCGCTGCCCCTCATCGAAGTCCATGCCTTTCAGCGTCACGTTGTCGCTGAAGCTTGCGCGCTGAACGCGGGCGAGCAGGTCGACGTACTCGACGCTGTTGTGACCGAGACCCGCGAGGTCGAAGTGGCTCAGGATATTCAGCATCTCGATCGTCTGCGTGCCGCTGCTGGGCGGACCGGGGCTCGTTATCTCGTGTCCTCGATAGTCCGATCGCAGCACGGACTGATCGATGACCGCGTATTTCCGCAGATCGTCGCCGGACACCAGCGCATCATGCGCGTCGAAGTCCGCCGTTGCCTCGCGCGCGATGTCGCCGGAGTAGAAGTCGTCACCGCCGGCGTCGGCGAGCTGTTGCAGGGTGCTTGCGTACGCAGCCAGCTGGAGCCTGTCGCCCGACGAAAACGGCGAGCCGTCGGGATTCAGGTAAATCGAGCGCGTCTCGTCGGAATAGTTCAGCTTGAGTGAGAGGGCAGGGTAGCCGGGCCGGGAATCGTGCGCGTCACTGGCGACGCCGGGCAGCCAGAACGCGGCGATGTAAGGATACACGTCGAACCCGTCGCGGGCCAGCTCGATCGCCGGTTGGAGCAGGTCCGACCAGCTGAGATTGCCGCTGCCGAAGCGCCGGGAGGCGTCCCAGCAGACTTTGACGAAACCGGGGGTCATGATCGACTGGTGGCCGATCTGATTGGCCTCTCCGCGCAGGATGTAGCGGCCGATCGTCTCGGCCCGCCCGAGGAAATCGTCCCGCCACGACGCTGGGACGGGTCGCGAGCCGATGCTGACCTCGCCGTTCATCGCGACGGTCTGACGCGTCGCGCTGTCGTAGTAATAGAGAAGTCCCGTGCCGCCGATGCCGCACAGCAGGGGATTCGAGACGCCCTGCGCGAAGGCCGCCGCCACGGCTGCGTCGATCGCGTTGCCGCCGGCCGCGAAGATGTCCGCTCCGGCGCGCGCCGCCAGCGGCTCCGGGCACACGATCATGTTGGACACGTCAGAGGGCCCTCCCCTGGTTGCTGAACCGCGCTCGCGGCAGTCGAGGGGAGCCGTGTGGTGCTCTCCCTCGAAGGCCGCGTGTGAGGCGTGGATATCGTCTGTTGCCCGCGTGTCGCTCGCTAGGACCGACGCCAGTCCTTGATGCCTTGTAGCTCCGTCACGAATGACACCGGGTTGTAGCCGGTCAGGTCGCCCGCCGCCGCCGACACGTTGTTGCTCGAGACGACGCCGATGTCGGCGACGTTCTCGACGACGTGGCGCTGCATGTCCTGGAAGATCGGAACGTAGTTCTCCTTCACCACCTCGGCGCGCGCCGCCGCGTAGAGTGCGTTGTACTCCTCGTTCTGGTAGCGCTGGTGATTGCGGCCCGCCCAGCCGTTCTCGGCCTGCGCGATGTCACGCGTCGGCTCCTCGGACAGGTAGCGGACGTACCACAGCAGCGGATAGATCTGAGCCGCGTTGCGCTCCGTGCCGAAGTCGTAATACAGCTTCTGGAAGGACGCCTCGTTGCTGGCGTCAAAGTAGGCGCTGGCTTCGACGGCGCGAATCTCCATGTCGATCCCCAGCTCGGCGAATGACTCCTTCATGATCTCCTGCGTCTTCTGGCGCACGGAGTTGATCGTGGCCGACGACACCCAGCGCATCGCGCGGCCGTTCAGCTCGCGAATCCCGTCGGCGCCGCGCGTCGCGCCCGCCTCGTCCAGCAGCTCGTTAGCACGATCGAGATCGTATTCCCAGGTGATGCCGGGCGGCATGTACTCCTGGCTCTCGTTCATCGTGTATCCGGTGGCCACACCGGCCGGGCCGTACAGCTCCTCGGCGATGACGTCGCGGGGAATCGCCAGCGCCACGGCCTGGCGCACGCGCAGGTCCTGGAAGTGCGGGTGCGGCACGTCGCGATGCGAACGCTGGCCGTCCAGCTCCGTCTCGGGGTCGGAATGGTTCAGCAGCAGCTTCTCTGTGCCAGCGCCCGGCCAGTTGACGAGCACGCCGTCCCCGCTGGCCTCCATCTCCTCCAGCAGCCGGGCCTCGACCTGCAGGTTCCAGGCCCAGTCAGCCTCGCCCGATTGCAGGACCGCGCGGGCCGCGCTGGCCGCGTCGCCGCCGCCCTTCAGCTCGACTTGATCGAAGTGCGGCTTTCCCGGATCCCAGTAGTCCTCGAACGCCTCGTAGATGACGACGTCGCCGGGGCGGAACTCGATCACTCTGAAGGGCCCGGTTCCGATTGGCGCCAGGTTGAACGGCGCGTGGACGGCATCCTCGCCGACTGCGTCCGCCAGCAAGTGCTCCGGCAGGATGGTGCCCGAGTTGCCGACGAACGGGTTGAACCAGGCGGCGACCGGGTTGGTGAAGTTCACCTGCACCGTGTAGTCGTCGATGATGTCGACCGATTCGACGGCGCTGTAAAAGCCCAGCGTCGTGGCGTTCGTCTCAGGGTCGCTCAGGTAGCGGAAGGTGAAGGCGACGTCATCGGCGGTGAAGTCCTCGCCGTCGTGCCACTTCACGCCTTCCCGCAGCTTCCAGGTAACGCTGGTGAGGTCCTCGGCGACTCCGCCGTTCTCGACACTGGGGACCTCGGCGGCCAGCACCGGCGTCAGCGTGCCGTCGGAATTGAAGTACGCCAGCGGCTCCATGCAGATGTGGATAGCCCCGATGTCCTTGCCGGCCACGGACAGATGCCCGTTCAGCACGGTAGGCGCCTGCCACCACAGGATGCGCAGCAGGCCGTCGCCGCCGCGCGTGGCTTCCGGCGTGGCGGTCGCCGCGGCGGGCTGGGTGGCCGTGGCTGCCGGCGGGGAAGTCGGAGCGGGGGCCGTGGTGCTGGTTGGATCCCCAGGCGCCGGCGTGGCGGGCGCCGCGGTCGTGGCGGTTGGCTCCTGCCCAGGCGCCGGGCTGGCAGGCGCTGGTTGTGACGTCGAAGTCGGATCGTCGCCTCCACAGGCTGCCAGCAGCCCGGCTATGACGGGCGCGCTGAGCCCCAACGCCGTGGCCCGCTTCAGCGCGTCGCGCCGCGTGAGCCGTTGCCCCTGGATGTCCGCCAGGAGGTGTTCGAGTCGCTGGTGTGCCATCTTTACGCCTCTCCATAATAGGCCTGACGTCGCCGGTGTGCTACACTGTTACCGTTCCCGGGAACGGTAACAGTGTAGCATGAGGCTATCATTTGGTCAAACCACGACGTTCTGACCCCGCCACTGTGAACAGTCGCCGGAAGACAGCCATCAGCGAAGGTCGCGCGAGTGGTACAACGTCTGAAGACTCAATAGATCGTGGACAAAAGCGTTTGGGCGCCTGTCAGGAGCGACCGTGAAACGACGTGGTAGCCAGCCGACGCTGAACGATGTCGCCGTGCGGGCGAATCTCTCCAAGCAGACCGTGTCGCGCGTCATCAACAACAAGGGCGAGGTCGCCGACGACACGCGCGCCCGTGTGCTGGAGGTGATCCGTGAGATCGGCTACTATCCAAACACACTGGCCCGCAGCCTGGTTACCAGCAAGACGAACGTGATCGGACTATCGCTGCCGAACATCGACCAGCCGTTCTTTCCCCAGATCGCGCGCGGCGTTGAGGACACCGCTTACGAAAACGACTTCAGCGTATTCCTCTGCAATGCCTCCGGGGATCCGGAGCGGGAACTGCGGGCCATCGAGCGCCTGCGTGGCCACCGCGTCGACGGCGTCATCAGCTTCAATTCGCGCCTGACCGACGAGACGATCGAGCGCGCGATCGGCAACATGTTTCCGATCGTCATGATCAATCGCGAGCTGCCGGGGGTGCGCGGCACAGTGATCTGGCCGGGCTATGAAGAGGGCGCGCGTCTGGCGGTCGAGCACCTGCTCGTGATCGGGCGGCGGCGCGTCACCTACCTGGGCCTGGACGCAGGCAGCAACGTCGACGCCGACAAGTACCGCGGCTACGAGCGGGCGCTGGAGCAGGCCGGCATTGCCGTCGACCCGGATCGGGTTACGCGCGTCTCGAAGGTTGTCGGCCGCGGCTTCAATGAGCTTGCCAGCGCCGGGGAGGAAACGATCGTGCGGCTCATGGAGGCTGGAGTGCGGTTCGACGGCATCTTCGCCTCGAACGACCTGCCCGGCATCGGGGCCATGCGCCACCTGATCGACGCCGGTGTTGCCGTTCCGGACGACGTCGCGATCGTGGGCTTCGGGGGCGCGAACGTCACCGGCTTCGTCACCCCCGGCCTGACGACCGTCGAGATGCCCCTGTATGAGATGGGACGCAGCGCCTTCCACGTCCTGTTCGACCGCATCAATGGGGCCGAGCAGGACGCGCGGCTCGTCGACGTCACCCCCAGCCTGATCGTCCGTGGATCGTCCGTGGCGACCACGGGCGCGCGTTGGGACGCGGAGGTCGCAGTAAGTAACGTGTGATACGGTTTCACACCGCGCTTGGCGGGATGCATCATGCGCGATACCCGCTGTGCGGCCGCCGTTCAGCTAACGCGCGATGCACTGCGCGGTCAATGATGCTGACCACTGATCCAGGCGCCGGCGACCGCACGTGCCGGGGCAGAGGTCAGCCGCCGGACACATGACAGAAAGACGGAATTCTGTCACAGTCACGCGCGCAGTTGGCGTCCTTTACCGAGTCGTCTTCGCTGTCACGTTCGGGGTTGCCGCCCGCTGTCGCCCGGCGGGACCCATTGCCATGCCGGTGACAAGGGAAAAGCGTGTAACCCGTGAATCGCCCTCACGCGTGGCGCGGCGATTCCCCGACCCCCACTCAAGCCTGCGAGAGGGGGCGGCTGGTTTGGCGCGTCTGCTCTCGACTCGTGCCTTCCTCGTTCGGACGTCGCGTTACTTCAGACCGGCGGCCTGCGCTGATGCCAGTCGGTGGCCTGCTCGAAGGCGTGCGCGACGCGGGCAACCGTCGCCTCGTCGAACCAGCGGCCCGCGATCTGCAGGCCGATGGGGGTGCCCTCGCTGCTGAATCCGGCGGGAATCACGATGGCGGGGTTGCCGGCCAGGTTGTAGATGCCGGTGTACTCGGGACCGACGGCCCGCAGGTCGATTGTCCTGCCGTCCAGCGTCGTCGTCCAGGCGCCTGCCTCACCGGCCCGCACGGCGTTGGCGGGGCCAACGATCGCGTCGTGGCTCTCGAACAGCGTTCGGAACGCGTCGCGCAGCACGCCGCGCGCCTGCTGGGCGTTGATGTAGGCCGTGGCCGGGATGACCGAGCCAAGGTCCAGCCGCATCAGCGCCGAATCCCCGAGTCGTTCGGGGGCGTCGCGCAGCCGCTCGTAGTGGATCGCCGCTGCTTCCGGCAGCATGATGGCCGCCTGCATGCCGCTGCACTGCTCGATCAGTGGCAGGCGCACGTCCTCGATCGTCGCGCCAAGGCGGCGCAGCACGTCGAACGCCTCGTCGATGACGCGCGTGACGTCGGGGTCGATGCCCTCGTGGGTGTAGCCGCGCGCCCGAGCCACGCGCAGCCCGCGCATGTCGCTGCCGATGGCGGCGCGCACGTCCGGCACTGGGACGCTTGATGACTGCGGGTCGCGTGGGTCGTGGCCGGAGACGGCCTGCAATAGCAGCGCCGCGTCGGCGACGCGCCGGGCGAAGACGGTGACGTGGTCGAGACTGTAGCTGAGCGGCACGACGCCGCGGCGGCTGACGAGCCCGAACGTGCCCTTGAAGCCAACCACACCATTCACGTTGGCGGGAGCCCGGCCGGAGCCGCCGGTGTCCGATCCGATCGCGCCGTGCGCCATGCCGGTAGCAACCGCGACTGCGGAGCCAGAGCTTGACCCAGCCGAAGAGCGATCCCGGCGCCACGGGTTCGGCGGCTGGGGGAATGCGTCGTTGAGGCTGAAGGCGTATTCATACAGGCTCGCCTTGCCCAACAGGGTCGCCCCGGCCTCACGCAGGCGGCTGTAGACCGCCGCGTCCTCGTCTGGAACCCAGTCGGGATCGACGGCCGAGCCGCAGGTAGTCCGGATGCCCCGCGTTGCGATGTTGTCTTTCAGCGCGACCGGGATGCCGCGCAGCAGGCCGAGCGGTGCGCCCCGCGCGATGTCCCGATCCGCGCCGCGCGCCTGCGCCAGCGCAAGGTCGGCGGTGACGGTGATGTAGACGCGCATGTCGTCGTTATGGTGCTCAATGCGGCGCAGGACTGCTTCGGTGATCTCGACCGCCGAGATTTCCCGCCGCGTGAGCATGCCGGCAACGTCAGAGATGGACGCGTAGCACAGCTCCAGCTCGTCACGCGCCGTCACGTGGATTGCTCGCTCTCGAAGGTCATGACGGCGGGTTCTCGATCGCCCGTGTCGAGCGCCCGCAGACGCTCCTGCTGGCCGAGGAAGGCGGACAGCGTGCCTGCCAGTTGCCGCGCGCGGTCGCCGGACAGGTCGAGACCGGACAGCGCGCCGATCGTCCTCGCTTCTTCGGCCGTTACGTCAGGCGCCCCGGACGCGGAGAGATAGGCGGCGCCGGACGAGGCATCGCCCGTGGCTGTCCCGTCCTCGACGCTGTCGATGAAGCGCCGCACGACTCCCCCGACCAACGCCGGATGCGTGTAGCCGACATTATGAGGATGCCCTTCGACGACGTGAATGCGGGCGTTCGGGATGCGGTCCGCCAGCAGCTGCGCGTCGCTCATGTCCATCAGGGTGTCGTGCTCCCCGGTGACGATCAGCGCGGGACAGGTGATGGCGCGGATCGCTTCCGAGAGATCGACGCCGACCACCCAACGGTGCAGCGCGGCGATCGTTTCCGGTGGAGTGCGCTGGATTTCATTGATGATCCAGTCGGCGCGCTCCGGCGCTTCCAGCCCGAAGCGCGTCACGATGTCCTGCCGGAAGAATTCGTCGGTGTCGCCACGGTCGAGCGGCGCGAGCCACTGGTCCACGCCGATCGCCGGGCCGCGAAAGCGCGCCGTGGTGGCGACCAGCGTCAGCGACGCGAACCGCGCTGGCGCGACGACGGCCGCGTGCTGCCCGATGATCCCGCCGCCGGACGTTCCGATCCAGTGCGCGCGCTGGATTGAGAGGTGGTCCATGACGGCCAGCGTGTCGTTGACGAAGCCGTCGAGCGAGAAAGCGTAGCCGTCCGGCAGCGGCGAGCGTCCCTGCCCGCGCGCGTCGATGCGCAACACGCGGTAGCGGTTCGCGAACGACGGAACCCAGGCCCGGAACAGATTCCCGTTCCCTGCGAGCCCATGATGCAGCAGGACGGCGGGCGCGGGTTCGGCGCGCCACGGCTCGGAGAAATCGTCGAGGACGTGATACAGCAGCGGCCAGTCCTGTGCCATGCGTCGCTCCTTAGATGATCGGCAGCGGCTCGACGATGCCGGTGTCGATCATCGCCGCGCGGCTGATCTCGCCGATCACCTGCTCGCCCCGGTGCTGGTCTCCCATGCCCTCGCACAGCACGGTAATGATGAGCGTGCCCCGCGGTGTGCGGATAAACCCCGCGTCGTTCGTCACGCTCTTGATGCTGCCAGTCTTGGATCCCCAGACGATCGACTCGTCCTCCGGCAGGAAGCGGGAGATGCGCTTGCGGCTCTGCTGCTTGCGCAGCATCTCGATCATCGCCTCGCACGACGCCGCCGACGCGGCCTTGCCGTCGAGGATGGCCTGCAGCACATTCGTGTAGTCGTCAGCGGTCGACCAGTTCTCCTGCTCCCCTTCGACGGCCGGACGGTTTTTCATCTCGCGTCCGAGGTTGGAGCCGGTCATCTTCAGCTCGCGCATCGTCGCGTTGACCGCGCCCATGCCGGACAAGCGGATCAGCAGATTCGTGGCGGTGTTGTCGCTGATCGAGATCGTCAGGTAGATCAGGTCGTTGATCGTCAACTCGACGCCGTCGTGCAGGTGCAGCATGACGCCGCTGCCCGGCGCCTTCTCCCCCGCCTTGAGTCTGTGGATGCTGTCGAGCGCCGTCTCGCCCCGTTCGACGCGGCGGTAGACCTCGATCATCAACGGTATCTTGACGATGCTGGCGGCCCGGAACTTCCGGTCGCCGTTATGCGCCCAGCGGCCGCCGTCCGGCCCAATGACGGAGACACCGACCGTCCCATGTTGCTCCGCGTCCTCAACCGCCGCGACGACGTTCGCCCACTCCATATTCCCGCTCCTCCCACGTGACACTCTCATTGGCCCGTTGATGGGATGGTCGTCTACGCGGGATTCGCCGTCAAGCGCATGAGGCGACAAGGAAGCGTCAGATCGGTCCGGTTTCTGCTGAGCGAGGACTACGGCGCCGTCGTCGGGGCTCCGGGCGACTCGGCAGCCCTGGGGCGCGTCAACATGCCCGCTAGCCAGAGCAGTATTCCGGCGATCAGCAGCGCGACGGATTGCCCCACGAGCAACGGGGCAAGCTCGCCATGCACGCCGGTCACAATCGTCCGTGCCGCCGTGTCGTCGATCCGGAACGTCACGACGCGTCGCAGCGGCGCGACGATCAGCAGTGAAAGAACAGCGGCGGCCATGAGCGCGTAGGCCACACGCGGCAGTGCCCGGGGCCGGTCAGCGGCTGCGAGCACCGCCAGCGCCAGCAGCGCAAGCGCGAGCAGGCCAGCGGTCAGCCCGCCGAGCCGCGCGACATCGATGTAGCGTTCGTACGAGGGAATGTCATCGCGTGCGAACAGTTCCACCTGTATCGTGCGTCCGTCGAGGGTAAGGGTGGCTGCTTGTAGCGGCGCGACGAGCGCAATCGCGAGGGCAATTGCCTGCAGTAGTCGCGAGGTGATGACGAATGCCGGCCGCTCGTCCGAGACAAGCAACACGTGCAGGTGCATCGCGATGACCTGAAGGGTGGCGCGCATTGCGGGCGTCGCGAGCAGGTCTGCCACGGCTCGCTCCGCGGCGCCGCCACCGAGTCGGTACAGCGCCGGGAAGTCGGCCAGCGCCTCTCGCACGATCGCTTCGGCGAGTGCCTCGCGCATTGAGCGTTGCTCCAGCACGTCGGTCGCCGCCTCGACGAAGCGCGCCTCGTCTGCGAAGCCGCGGTCAACCCACAGTCCCAGGTTCGCGAGTGTAAGCAGCACGGCGGAGCGGACGATCAGCGCGCGCCATGCCCCGTTTCGGCTCACCGTCGAACACCCTTCTGCATGACCTACCATGCGCCGGCAGGCAGTCATTTAGCGACACAATAGCGCATCGCGCCCCGTGCGTCACGACTGCTGCCACGCGGCGCCGCTTTTCCCGTCCCCGACCCCGCCGGACGCGACGACGAGCTGAACGCGCTGGACCTGTCCCCGGCGCGGGTGTCGAGCTGGATCTTCATCGTCTTCCTGACCTCCGGCGTGGGCAGCGTGCTGCTCTCGTTGCGCTACCGGGAATCCGGCGAAATCGGCCGGTCGTTGCCCGCGTCCGTGCTGATCTGCACGGGCGGCGTCATCTGCCTGTACTCGATAGTGACCGATCAATCGGCCCCGTTCGACGCGGTGCTGGTGCTGGCGCTGATCGTGTTCCTCTTTCTGGTGCTGACCCAGCCGATCGCCGCGCACATGATCGGGCGCGCAGCCTGCATCGGACAGGTGGACATTTGGTAGCGCACGGTCGTCAACGACCTGGAAGAATCGGAACAGTTGACGTTGGGCCGTTCAGCCGTGTCTGGGACGCAGAGCGACATGCTCGACGCGTTGCAGTGTGAGGACGACGTGCTGGCGGCCAACGACCCGCCACCGGCGCTCCCGGAGACGCGGTCGTAGCAGCGTGCGAGCCGCGCGAGCAGCGGAGACGCGTCGCGCGTCTAAGTGAGTGGCTGATGCGTGAATCGTTGGGGAATGAACGAGCCGCCTGCCGGAGCATGTCTCCAGCAGGCGGCTGGCATGTTACCGCTCGGGCTGTGGCTGGGTCACGATCTTGCCCGGCACGCGTTCCCCGGGCGCTGGTGGCTTGGCGGCCGGCTTCACCTTCTTCGGCTTGCGTGTCTCCCGGCCGGTGCGGTTCTTGTCCTTGGCCATCTGGAGCCTCCTTCCGAGTGTTGCTCCCATTCCATGGACGTGCTGGAACGTGGATGCATCATAGCACGGGGAGGACCCGAGCCGGTGTCGCGCGCCCGCCGCGCGCCTGCTAGCATCTCCTCGTCGGGACGCGTGTCAATTGCCGCAGCATCGTCAGGGAGCAGCTATGGACACCAAGCGCCAGCATGTCTCGTCCGGAACCGTCTGGGAGGGGATCGTGGGCTACTCGCGGGCCGTACGGGTCGGGCCGTTCATCTACGTCGCTGGCACGACCGCGACCGATGACGACGGCAATGTCGTCGGTGTCGGAGACCCGGGCGCGCAGACCGATTACATCATCCGGAAGATACAGCGCGCGCTGTCGGACGCGGGCGGCAGCCTGTCTGACGTCGTGCGCACCCGCATCTACCTCACCAGCGTCAACGACTGGGAATCGGTCGGGCGTGTGCACGGCAGGCACTTCGCCGATATCCGTCCGGCCAACGCGCTGGTCGAGGTCAGCGCGCTGGTTGGCTCCGAGTATCTGGTTGAGATTGAAGCGGACGCCGTCCTGGGTTATGAGTGATGGGTGATGCGTGGTTCGGGACGCGGGATGGGGCCCGGCGGCGCTCTGTTCGCTCCCGCTCGCATCACGACTTCATCGGCAGGTAACGCGTGATGAGTGAGGTGTCAGCTGGCAGCCCGAACGATTCCACTCGCGTCCCGCATCTCGCATCCCGCGTCCCGACCTTCACCTTCTCCCTGCGGCTGAACAACGACCTGCCGTTCGGGGACTACGCGAGACTCGCGACGACCGCGGAAGCGTCGGGCTTCGATCAGTTCTGGGTGAGCCACGATCTGTTCCTGCGCTCATCGCCGGTGATCCTCACGGCCGTCGCGCTGGCGACGCGGACGATTCAGATCGGCACGTGCATCTTCAACCCGTACACGCTGCACCCGTCCGAGATCGCGATGATCGCCGCCACGTTGGACGAAGTCAGCAGTGGACGCTTCAACCTCGGCATCGGCGCCGGCGCCGGCGAGTTCATGAAGTGGGTCGGCTTGCGGCGCGAGCGGCCGATGTCGATGACGCGCGACGCCATCGTCGCCATTCGCGCCGTGCTGGACGGCGCGCCCGCTCCGGGCTGGGAGCCGGAGGCGTACCTGCGCTTCGGCGACACGCAGCAGGGGCGGCGCATTCCGATCTACCTGGCGGCGCTGAGCCCGGGGATGCTGCGGCTAGCCGGGGAGGTCGCTGACGGCGTCCTGCCGCTGCTGTTTCCGCCGGAGCACTTCGCGACCGTCGAACCGCTGATTCGCGCGGGCGCGGAAGCGGCCGGGCGGGACATGGACGCGATCGACCTGGCAGCCTGCGTCTGGTGTTCCGTGTCCGAGGACCGCGTCGCTGCCGAGGACGCGCTGAAGGACAAGATCGCCTACTACGGCCACGCGCTCAGCCCGCTGATCTTCGACCGGCTTGGGTTGAGCGGGGACGACTTCCGCGGGACGGAGAGGGCGTTGATGACGGAGCGGGACCCGCTCAAGGCGCGGGGGCTGGTGACGGAGCGTATGCTGCCGATTGGGATCGTCGGGACCCCTGCCGATCTCATCGCGCGCATGGAGACGCTGGTGGCCATGGGCGTGCGCCATCTGAGCTTCGGGCCGCCGCTCGGGCCTGACCCACTGGCGGCTGTCGTGGCGATCGGACGGGAGGTGATCCCGCACTTCCGGGGGCGGAGTGGGTGAGGCGGGGATTTGGGCGCGGTGGCCCGGGGACTTGTGGGGCCGGGAAAATGTCCGGCCGGGTCACGTGACGGCGGTGGTCACGGGCGGGAGCGACAAACGATGGCGGCCCGATGGGTCGCCCATGGGTATATTAGAACAGATGTTCGTATTTGTCAAGGAGTTCGAGGAGCTAATGAATAGGGGATCGTCGACGCGACGAGATCGGTACAGGATAGGAGCGGGCGGCCAGCGGGCCGCAGACTGGCACGAGACCAGCCCCTACGGGGAACGAGGGCGTCCGCGCGATAGGATCAGTCCGAGATATGGGCGTGCGGCCAGTGGGCCGCGGGCCGGGCAAGCCGCGGCCCCTACGGGGAGCGGCGGCGTCCTGCCTTCCGCGTCCCGACCGAACCGTATCCCCCAGCCTTCCGGCGGACGCCGTATAAAGCGGGGGTGTGTGGGTTCTGTCGCTGCGACGGGATCGGTCCGGGATAGGGGCAGGCGGCCAGCGGGCTGCGGGCTGGCACAAGACCAGCCCCTGCGGGGTGGGGTCGTCCGGGCGGCGGGGGGCTTTTGTGGATGGTTTCACGATGTATGCTAGACTCTCCCGCAACACGCGCGCGTCCCATCCAGCATCTCTACAGCTCTACGTCGCCGGGGGAAGGGTGAGTTGGGAATGGTTCGTCGCTACTTGGGCGTGTCGCCGGGCAGGGGCGGCTCGGGCCGCCTGATACGGCTCGCGTCCGTCGCCGCGCTGGCAGTGCTGGCCCTCTCGCTCAGCGGCTGTCTTGATGAGAGCCCCCAATCGACCGCGGTGATCGGCGGCGAGCACAACCAGCGCATCTGGGACGTATACAACTGGCTCTGGATCGGGTCCTTGTTCGTCTTCATTCTGGTCGAGGGACTGCTCCTGTACGCCATCGTTCGGGGCCGCGCGGCCCCGCGGACAGCGCATGGCCGCCCGGTTCCGGTGCACGGCAACACCCGGCTCGAAATCCTGTGGACCGTCATCCCGGCCATCGTCATCGTGCTGATCGGCATACCGACCCTGACGGTGCTGCGCGATCTCTCGTCGACCCCCGAGCATGACAACACGATTAAGGTTGACATCGTCGGGCATCAATTCTATTTCGAGTTCCGCTATCCCGAGCTCGAAGTGAGCTCGACGAATACGCTTCACATTCCCGCCGGGGCCATGATTGACATCAACCTGCAATCCGCCGACGTCATTCACTCGTTCTGGGTCCCGCGCCTGGCGGGCAAGACCGACAACGTGCCGGGCCGCACCAATTACATGTGGCTGATTGCCGACGAGCCGGGAACCTACGCGGGGCAGTGCGCCGAGTTCTGCGGGCTTGGGCACGCGCTGATGCGCTTCCAGGTCATCGCCCACGAGCAGGAGGATTTCGACGCCTGGGTCGAGGAACAACTGGCGCCCCCCACCGGCGAAGGCGATCCCACGATTGGGGAGCAGCTGGTCACGGGCGGCTCCTGCGCGGCCTGTCATGCGATCGAGGGCACCGCGGCGCAGGGCGTCGTGGGGCCCCCATTGACGGGCTTCGCGTCGCGACCTGAGATCGCGGGGGTGGTTGAGAACACGCCCGAGAATCTGGCCGCCTGGCTGGCGAACCCGCCAGCGGTGAAGCCCGGAACGGCGATGCCGCCGCCCGGCCTGACTGAGGCGCAGATCCAGCACGTCATCGCGTATCTGCACACGCTCGAGTAGCGTCGATCGGTTGAGATGGCGCGGATCCAGGTGATGCTGGCGCAACGGGGTGAGAAAGCGGAGGACGAGGGTTAGACCATGGCTTCACGTGTTTCGGTCGGGCCGGTGCCCGTCACCAGCGAGCAGACCTTCGCGCAACCGCGCGGGGTGTGGAGTTGGATAACGACGGTCGACCACAAGCGCATCGGCATCCTGTACCTGCTCACCGCGCTGTTCTTCTTCGCAGTGGGTGGGCTGGAGGCGATGCTGATCCGCGTACAGCTGGCGCGGCCCAACAGCGAGTTCATGTCCGCCGACACGTACAACCAGATGTTCACCATGCACGGCACGACCATGATCTTCCTCGCGATTATGCCGTTGTCCGGCGCGTTCTTCAATTTCCTCGTCCCGCTGATGATCGGCGCCCGCGACGTGGCTTTCCCACGGCTCAATGCTTTCTCATATTGGGCGCTGCTGTTCGGCGCGATCATGATCAACGTCGGCTGGCTGTTCGGGGAAGCCCCGGACGCGGGCTGGTTTGCCTACGCCAACCTCACGTCCAGCGCCTACTCACCCGGCAACAACGTCGATTTCTGGGTGCTGGGCATCCAGATCCTCGGACTATCATCGCTGGCTGCGGCGTTCAACTTCCTGATCACGATTGTGAACATGCGCGCGCCCGGGATGGGGATGATGCGCATGCCGATCTTCGTCTGGATGACGCTCATTACGGCCATCCTGATCATCCTCGCCTTCCCGGCGCTGACGGTCGGCGTCACGATGCTGATGCTGGACCGCTTCTACGGCTCCAACTTCTTCGTGCCGGAAGCAGGCGGCAGCCCGCTGCTATGGCAACACCTGTTCTGGGTGTTTGGCCATCCCGAGGTGTACATCCTGATCCTGCCAGCCTTCGGCATCATCTCCGAGGTGCTGCCGGTGTTCTCGCGCAAGCCGCTGTTCGGCTATTCGGCGGTGGTGTTCGCAGGCGCGGGCATCGCCGTGCTCGGCTTCAGCGTGTGGGCGCACCACATGTTCACGGTCGGCATGGGGCCGGTGCCGAACTCGATCTTCGCCATTTCGACGATGCTGATCGCGCTGCCGACTGGAGTCAAGATCTTCAACTGGATCGGGACGGTCTGGGGCGGGCACGTCAGCCTCAAGACTCCGATGTTGTTCGCGCTGGGCCTGATTGCGCTGTTTATCGTGGGCGGCATCTCTGGCGTAATGCACGCGTCGCCCCCGGTCGACTCGCAGCACCAGGACTCATACTTCGTGGTTGCCCACTTCCACTACGTGCTGTTCGGCGGCAGCATAATGGGCCTGTTCTCGGGCATCTACTACTGGTTCCCGAAGATCAGCGGGCGCATGTACAACGAGCTGATGGGCCAGATTCACTTCTGGCTGATGTTCCTCGGCATGAATCTGACCTTCTTCCCGATGCACTGGCTGGGCGTGCAGGGCATGCCGCGCCGAATCTACACCTATGACGACAGCCAGGGCTGGAACGACTGGAACATGTTCGTCACGATCGGCATGTTCGTGCTGGTGGTGTCGTTCGTGTTCTTCGCGGCGAACATGCTGATGAGCCTGGTGGTCGGCGAACGGGCCCCGGATGACCCATGGGATGGCGCGACGCTGGAGTGGGCGATCTCGTCCCCGCCACCGGTCTATAACTTCAGAACGATTCCGCTGGTGACGAGCCGCATCCCGCTATGGTCGGAGAAATACCCCGAAGTCTACGGCGGAGACGATCACGGCGCGCATAGTTACGAGCAGCCCGATGTCGACGATGAGCACGGGCGGGAGCATATGGTTCCCGGCGCGCACGGCGACTCTCACGAGCATGAAGCACACGACGCGCACGGGCACGACGACACGATCCACCTGCCGAACCCATCGTACTGGCCGCTGGTAACGGCGGGCGGCATCGCGATCGCGTTCGGCGGATTCCTGGTGAGCTACATCATGGTTGGCGTGGGGGTGGCGATGACGGTGATCGGCATCTTCGCGTGGGCGCTGGAGCCAGCCATCACGTACGTGGCTCCGACGACGAGTGACGACGCTGCCCACGATCACCACGCCTAGTCAGCGACGAGAGGATCCAACGGGATGGTCGACCACGCGATGGAGATACCGGAGCACCCAACCAGCACCGGACTCAATAACGTCAAGCTGGCGATGTGGGCCTTCCTGGCGTCCGATTGCATGTTCTTCGGCTCGCTGATCGCGGCCTACATGGTGTCGAAGGGACGTAACGTCGTCGGTCCGTATCCCGAGGACCTGATCAACATTCCCTTCACGTCCGTCTCGACCTTCGTGCTGCTGATGAGCTCGCTGGCGATGGTCATGGCGCTGCACGGCATCCAGACCGGTTCGCTGGCGCGCTTCCGCATCTGGACGGTGGCGACCGGCTTGCTGGGACTCGTCTTTCTGGGCGGCCAGATCTACGAGTTCACCGAGTTCGCTCACGAGGGGCTGTCGATCAGCCACAATCTGTTTGGCTCCACCTTCTTTACGCTCACCGGCTTCCACGGGACGCACGTCGCGATTGGCGTGATCTGGCTGTTTTCGATGGTGCTGGCCTCGTTCAAGCCGGGGCTGGTCACTCAGCGCAAGTCGCTCAACGTCGAGGTCGCGGGCCTGTACTGGCACTTCGTCGACATCGTCTGGATCGTGATCTTCACGCTGGTCTACCTGCTGTACTAGCCCATAACCGGAGCGCCCTGCGGCGGGCGCCTCGTCGAGACGGAGAACGAGATGGCGAGCACATCACATCACGGAGGCGCTCCACATGTCGAGGAGCACGCGCATCCGGACCCCCGCCAGTACATCAGGATTGCCGTGGTGCTCGCGATCATCACCGCGCTTGAGGTGGCCATCTTCTACATCAAGGCGCTGGAGGACTACGACACCTACATCCTTCTGCCGCTGTCGGCGCTGAAGTTTATTCTGGTCGTCGGCTACTACATGCACCTGAAGTTCGACAACAAGCTGTTTACCTACACGTTCATCTTCGGATTGTCAGTCGGCGGTGGCGTCATTCTGTCGCTCATGGCGCTCTTCGATCGGATGTTCTGACGCGTGCGCGCGGACCGCGCTTATGCACCCACGCGCTCGGCTGGCCAGGCATAGATGCTCCCCCTCCTGCACGGCACGTTCGACACCATCACGGTCTGGAGCTGGTATCCGGACCCGGTCGTGATCCTCGGCGTGCTGTTGGCTGGCTGGCTCTATCTGCGGGCCATCGGACCATTGCGGCCACGATTCGTGGAGTCGGCGCCGGTGGGGCGCGCTCGGGTTACGTGCTTCATTCTGGGCCTGGGCGCGATCGTCGTCGCGCTGCTGTCGCCGCTGGAGCCACTGTCGGACGACTACCTGCTCAGCGCGCACATGATCCAGCACCTGCTGCTGACGATTGTCGCGCCGCCGCTGCTGATCTACGGGCTGCCGCCGTGGATCTGGGCCGCGTTCAGCAGGCGGGTTCGCATCTGGCGGGTCTGGCGGCTGTTGGCGATGCCACTCGTGGCGTTCGCGCTCTTCCACCTGCCGTTCTCGGTGGTGCATGTGCCCGCGGTGTACGAGCAGACGCTCAACAGCACCTGGGTGCACGTGTTCACGCACTTCGTTTTCATCGGGACGGCCATCCTCGTCTGGTGGCCGGTGCTGGCGCCGGGCCGCTCGTTCGGGCAGCTTCCGCCGGGGCTGGCGATTCTGTTTCTGTTCGCGCAGACGATTCCGGGCCAGCTCGTCGGAGCGCTCATCACGATTGCTGACGAGCCGTTGTATCCGACGTACGCTGCCGCGAGCCGCGTGTGGGGTCTGTCGCCGCTGGTCGATCAGCAGGCTGGCGGGCTGATCATGTGGGTCGGCACGGGGACGTTTTATCTGGCGGCGATGTCGGTGATCTTCTTTCGCTGGGCGAGCGCGGAGGATGCGCGCGAGCGAGCGCGCTGGTCGGTGGGCGGAAGCGCGCGGCCCAGTGGGCGGGCGTCCCAGTAACGGCGCGGTTGCTTGCGACCCATGTGCATCTCGCGAGGGCCTGATGGCCAGCGTGGCAGGCACGACTCACGGGCAAACCTGACGCGAGCCCCTCAAGGACGCCAACCCTTAATGACGCCAGTTGGCGTCCTTGAAATAGCGCCGTCCGGGCGTGGCGTTCCTGCCCGCGAGGGCTGGTGGTACGCTGTACGCACGATTGGGGTGGACAGCGGAGGTGACTGGTGGCGCTGGCGGCCAGGGTTGATGGGATCGACGCGACGGGGCGACGCATTGCGCCGGTTCTGGCGCGCTGGCGTCATGCACTGGGCTGGACCCAGGACGAACTGGCGGCGCGCTCGGGCATCAGCCGGGGGTATCTGTCGCGGCTGGAGCGCGGGGTGCCGGGACGGCCGGGGCTGGATGTGCTGACGCGCGTTTGCGGGGCGATGGGGCGCACCTGGGCGGACCTGTTCAACGAGGCAGGGTTGAGCCTGCCGGGGGACATTACGCTCGACGACATGCGCGACGGGCTGCACGATCCTGAGCTGATCATCTACCTGCGGCGGCTGCCGGAGCTGGACGAACGCGACCGGGCGGTGCTGCGGGCACTGCTGCGGGCGTTCTTCGAGCGCAACGCCGCTGAGCAGTCGGTGGAGCGCGCAAGCAGCCTGCAATTGGCGCTGCCGGGGACCGTGAGGTGAGATTTCGCGCACATTGGGCGCAATCAGCAACGAATCAGTAAAGATCAGATCACAATCTATTGACATACTCCAACTCGACCGGTATGATGGTCGTGATTGGAGGGCTATTACGTGCCAACACGCATCAGTGAGTGTCCATCGTGTCACGGAAACCTCGAGATTCGCGAACTGTACTGCCCAGCCTGTGACATCCAGTTGCGGGGCAGGTTCGATCCAGCCGAACGGTCGCCGTTCGCGCTGTTGAATGAAGAGCAGGAAGCGTTCCTGCGGCTGTTCGTGCTGAGCCGCGGCAATCTTTCGGACGTGGAGCGCGCGCTCGGCGTCTCGTACCCCACGGTGCGCGCTAAGCTCGATGACCTGATCGCCGCCGTGACGGCGGGCGAGGAGGCCATGTCCGCCGCGCCCGCGCAACCGGCTGCAACGGCCGCGTCTTCGGCTCCAACCAACGCCACGCGGGAGCGCGACCTTACCCGCTCCGAGATTCTGGCGCGCGTCGCCGATGGCCGCCTGAGCACCGAGGACGGCATGGCGATGCTCAAGCAGCTGGCGAGCGGTTCGTGACAGGCACGCTCGGAGCCGTCGCGGCGCTGGTGCTGGAAGACCGCAAGGGGCTGCCCCGCTGATGTCTGCCTCTGCCCCGGACGCGAGCGAACGGCGGCGCGGCCCACTTTGGGCGATGCTGGCGGCGGGCGTCATCTCGCAGGTCGGCAACAGCCTGTCGTACATCGTGATTCCCTGGTTCGTGCTTCAGCTCACCAACAGCGCGGCCATGATGGGCATCACCGCCGCTGTTGGCGTCGTGCCGATGGTGATCGCTGGGTTCTTCGGCGGGACGCTGGTCGACCGGATCGGCTACAAGCGGATGAGCGTCATCTCGGACATCGCCAGCTCGGTGGCCGTGGCGCTGGTTCCGCTGCTGCACCTCACGGTCGGGCTGGAATTCTGGCAGCTGCTGACGCTGGTGTTTCTGGGCGCGATCCTCGATAGCCCAGGGGCGACGGCCCGGGTCAGCCTGTTCCCGGACCTGGCGGGCATGGCGCGGATGCGGCTGGAGCGCGCGAACTCGATCCTGGCCGTGTCGCGCCGCCTGTCATCGCTGTTCGCCGCTCCGCTTGGCGGCTTGCTGATCGTGCTGATCGGCACGAGCAATGTGCTGTGGATCAACGCGGCGTCGTTCCTCGTCTCGGCCGCGCTGATCGCCGTGGCCGTGCCGTCGAAGCCGGTCGTCAGGGAGGCGCGCACGACCTACGCGCAGGAGCTGCTGGAAGGGCTGCGCTTCATCCGCCGCGACCGCCTGATCCTCTGGCTGCTGGTCGTGTTCGCGACCGGGAGCTTCATCGCCGAGCCGCTCTATACCGTCGTCTTCCCGGTCTACGCCCGCGAGGTGTACGGGTCCGCGCTCGATCTCGGCTTCATGTTCGCCGCGCTGGCCGGAGGCTCGATCATCGGTGGCGTGGTCTATGGCGTGATCGGGCATCGACTGCCGCGTCGCTGGCTCTTCCTGCTCGGGTTCACCGTACGCGCCGCGTCGTTCTGGGTGCTGATCGCCATGCCCTCATTGTGGGTCGTCGTGCTGGCGGTCGTCGTCAACGCGATGATGCTTGAGCCCAGCAACCCGATGATGATGACGATTTTCCAGGAACGCGTGCCGGAGGGGATGCGCGGCCGGGTGTTCGGCACGGCGACGTCGCTCGGCATCGCCGCTATGCCGCTGGGGATGGTGGGCTACGGACTCCTCATGTCGACGGTCGGGCTGGGCAACA
This sequence comes from Thermomicrobiales bacterium, assembly GCA_035513175.1. Lineage (GTDB taxonomy): Bacteria > Chloroflexota > Chloroflexia > Thermomicrobiales > CFX8 > DATKCN01. The sequence continues at coordinate 8,273 of DATKCN010000214.1, read as the reverse complement.
CGCTGTGGGTGCTGGCGGCTGTCAACGTGCTGCTGCCCGCCATGATTCTGCTGGCCCCCGCCTTCCGGGACATGGACGCCCCAGCACGGGCCGAGCAACAGCCCATCAACAACAGGCCGTTGCCGGCGTAACGCATCTCGCGTGACGCATCGATAGAAAGGACCAGACAGCATGGGATTGTTCGACAAGCTAACTGGCGCGGAACACAAGGAGGAGCGCTCGATTGCGCGCGACGGGGTCACGAGCGGACGGGTGCGGGTTGACATGGCGGTCGGCGAGCTGGTGATAACCGGCGGCGCGAGCGATCTGATGAACGGCGTCTTCGCGTACGACACGGAGCTTGAGCCGCAAATCGACTTTCAGGCGCGGGACGGCGTGGGCGAGCTGTCGATCGTTCAGGCGCGCGGGCAACGCGCGGTGAAATGGAAGCTCAACCGCTGGGAGATCGCGCTGAACGACGAGATTCCGCTGGATCTGGAGCTGCGCATGGCGACCGGCAAGTTGGACGCGCGGCTTTCGACGTTGCGGCTACGGTCGGTGCGGATCGACCACACCACTGGCGAGTTGGTCATCGGGCTCGGCGGGAACCAGCTGGAGCTGAGAGCGGTGTCCATCAAGCAGTCGACAGGGCGGACGCGGCTGGACCTGAGCGGCAACTACGCCGCGTTGCGCGCGCTGAAGCTGAGCGCGACGACCGGCGAGGCGGAACTGAACCTTGCGGGCGGCGCCTGGGGGCAGGACCTCGACGCCCGCGTCGACGTGACGACGGGCAGCACGAGCATCCTGCTCCCGCATGACGTGGGGGTCGAAGTGTCTGCCCGCTCCGCGCTCGGCAAGGTGTCGGCGTCCGGACTGAGTTACGACAACGGCCACTATCGCAACGCGGCCCACGGGACGACGCCGTCAACGTTACGGTTGGACGTGCGCACGAGCGTCGGCAAGCTCAGTCTCAAGGTGGCTGGCTGAGATGAAGCGCTTCGCGCTGCGCGACGTGAACGGCGACGGCACGTCGCTGCTGACGGCTCAACGCACGCAGGTTACCCGTAGAAAGGAATCGTCTGGATGAGTGGCGAATACGACGAGGAGCTGAACGACAGCCAGCATGACCCAGGCTCGCTCGACGGCATCGCGGCCATCCGGCTGTCCTGCAACGATATCGAGCTGCGGATTGAAGCTGATCCGAGGCTGCGCGGCGAGGTCAGGCTGACCGCCAGGCGCGGGCCGCATGGGCCGGAGATGAGGCGCGAGAACGGCGGACTGCTGATCCACCAACGCGGACGATATCGCGGAGGGCAGGCGGTGCTCAGTGTTCCGGAACAGGACTGCCCGCCGATCTCAGGCAGCCACGACCGTGGCGGGCTGAGCTTCGTGAAGGTGAATGCGGACGTGTCGCTCGAACATGGCATGGGCGACGCGCGCTTTGAGGGCGGGCACGGCGCGACGGAAGTGGCGTCCGGGCGCGGCGATGTCACGTTAGACGGCCGGACGGGCGACATTACCGTCAAGTCCGGCTCCGGAGACATCGGCGTGACTGGCGGCGTTGGCGCGATCGTGCTGGCGTCCGGGCGCGGCGACATCGCGCTCGACGACTGCAACGGAAATCTGATCGTCAAGTCGGGGGCCGGGGACGTGGCCGCGAGCGACTGCGGGGGCTCACTGGACATCAAGCTTGGCGCGGGCGACATCGCGGTGGCGCGGCCGAAGGACGCCTGGCTTGTGACTTCGACCGGCAGCGGCGATGTCAGCATCCGGGGCGGCAGCCTGATCGCGCTGCGCGCGAAGAGCGGCAGGGGGGACATCGTTTCGACCGCGAACCTGCTGCTGGCGCACATCGAGGACGCTGAGCTCGCCGGGTCAGGGCAGGGGCACGACGAGGAAGCCGGCGAGTCGAGCGCCGACCCGTTTGGGATCCACGAGCTGTTGCGCTCGAAGGGGCTGGAGTTCATGGCGGGCGACAAGGGCGTGCGCATCAGCGGCGGGCCGTTCGAGTTCGAGGCCTCCGACGAAGGCGTGCGGTTCGGCAAAGGCACATTCTCGTTCATCGCCAACGACCAGGGCGTCCGCATCTTCAGCGGAGACGACGACCGGCCGGGGCAGTTCGACGCGCAGACCGGCAAGGGCGACGTGTCGATCGACGTACCGGCGAATGTGCCCGCGCGCATCGAGGCGATCATCAACAGTGGGGATGTGCGCTCGGACATACCGCTGGTCAGCGTCGGGCGACCAGGTCCGCGCGGGACGACGCAGCGTCTTGTCGGCGTGAGCGGCTCGCCGAGCGCGACGGAACGGTTGAACATCAAGCTGAAGACGAACCGGGGCGACATTCGCGTGCGGGCCATTAACCAGCCCGCGCCGCCGACTCCACCCCGCCCGCCCCGGGCGCCGGTCCCGCCCGACCAGGCGCCGACGGCGCGGATTGCGTCCGTTGCGGAGCGACAGCCGACGGAAGAGGAGCGCATGCGCTCGATCCTCGACGCGCTGGCGCGCGGGGACCTGAGCGTCGACGCCGCCGAGCGGGCGTTGGCCGCGCTGGAGCGCGACGGCTCGACATAGGAGTCCCCCGGGGCTGGGTCCACGAATGAAGCGAGCACTTGGATTGCCCGGCGCAGGCTGGGTGGGGGAGGTTACGCGTTCATGACGGCTGGAAGGGACAGCACACAGGCATGACAGGGTCCTATCATTCCGTGGCTGACGAGCGTGATGACTCGCTGCGCGCGCGGCTGTCGATACCGGCGCTGATCGCGGCCGCCGCGGTCTCGAACGCCGGCAACAATCTCACCGCCATCGCGATCCCCTGGTTCGTGCTGGTTACGACCGGCAGCGCGGCCCGCACCGGCCTCGTGGCGTTCGCGGGTTTGCTTCCCATCGCCATCGCCGGCATCGCGGGTGGCGCGCTGGTCGACCGCATCGGCGCGAAGCGGGCCAGTGTCATCAGCGACGTCGCCAGCGGCGTAACGGTCGCGATGGTCCCGACGCTGTACCTGCTCGACGCCCTGCAATTCTGGCACCTGCTGGCGCTGGCCTTCCTCGGCGCGTTGCTCGACGTGCCCGGCGCCGCTGCTCGCCAGACGATGATTCCGCGACTCGCGCACCGCGTCGGCATGCCGCTGGAGCGCATCAACTCCGCCTATCAGATTGCCGTGTTCGGCGCGGTTGTGGCCGGTCCGTTGCTCGCAGGTGTGCTGATCGTCAGCGTCGGGGCGGCAAACGTCCTGTACGTCAACACGGTGACGTTCGCGCTGTCTGCTGTCGCCGTCGCGCTGGGTGTCGACTTGGTTCGCTCTCCGGTTACGCGGTGGGACGAGGCGGCGGGAGTGGCACGGCGCTGGAGCGTCAGCGAAGCGTTCGATGGGCTTCGCTTTCTGCGCCGCGAACGCGTGCTGTTCAACATCTGTATCGTCTCCGGGTTCGCCAACTTCCTGTTCGCGCCGCTGTTCGCCGTCATCTTTCCCGTCTACGTTAAGAGCGTCTTCGACGATCCTCGCGCGCTCGGCTTCCTGGTGGCGTCGTTCGGGATTGGCTCGGTCGCCGCGACCGTCTGGTACGGCGCGTTCGGACCGAAGATGCGGCGCTATCCCATCTTCGTCGTCGGGGCGACACTCGCGTCGGCGGGGCTGTGGGTGATGCCGTCCGCGACCCACATGGCGGCCAGCGTCGCTGCCGGGTTTGTCGTCGGAATGGCGCTTGGACCCCTGAACGCCGTCGTGATGGTCGTGCTGCAGGAGCGCGTGCCCGAACAGATGCTCGGGCGTGTGATGGGCAGCCTGTTCGCGGTGTCGCAGATCGCGGCTCCGGCCGGCGTGCTGGTGGCCGGATTTGCCATCGACGGATTCAGCGTGCGATCGGTCATGGTCGCCGTCGCGGTCGGATTCTCGGTGATCGTGACCTGGATCATCGTCGCGCCGGTGTTCAGGCAGATGGAGCGTCCCGTCGACGCGGCCGCGCTCGTCGCGGAAGCACGCACATGACCGCTGCCCCCCAGGAACCTGGAAGGACTCAGACAATGACGTCTCCACGTCGCGTCACTGACGCTGCGATCGTCGCCCGCAACCTCCGGCGCGTGTTCAGCACCGGCAGGATGCCGTTCCGCAGGGGCGGGGAGGTGGTCGCGGTCGAGGACATCTCGTTCGCCGTCCCGTGCGGCACGATCTTCGGGATGCTGGGACCGAACGGGGCAGGTAAGACGACGACCATCAAGATGCTGTCGACGCTGCTTGTGCCGACGTCCGGGACGGCGACGATTGGCGGGTTCGACGTGCAGCGCGACGAGCGTGACGTTCGGAGACAGCTTGGCGTGGTGCTGGGCGGGGACCGTGGGCTGTACTGGAAGCTCTCCGCCCGAGACAACCTCGTCTATTTCGGCAATCTGTACGGGATGCAGCGTGACACGATCGACCGTCGCGTCGCCGAGCTGCTGGAGCTGGTCAATCTCTCCGAACGCGCGAACCACCGCGTCGAGGGATTTTCGCGGGGGATGAAGCAGCGGCTGCACCTCGCCAAGGCGTTACTGCACGATCCGCCGATCCTGATCCTCGACGAGCCGACGATTGGGCTCGACCCGGCATCGGCGGTGGACCTGCGGCGGGCTATTGCCAACCTCGTGCCGGAGCACACGGTGCTGCTGACGACGCACGACATGTGGGAAGCGGACCAGCTCTGCGCGGAGATCGCCATTGTGGACCACGGTCGCATCGTGGCACAGGGGACGCCGGGTGAGCTGAAGGGGCTGGTCCAGGAAGGGCGCCGTATCGTCGTGACGACGCACGAATCGCTTGGCTGGCGGGTGGCTGAGATGACGACGCGGCTGGAGCAGCTTGCGGGTGTCTGGACGGTGCAGCACGAGATCACCGTCGGTGGCGAGAGCGAGCTGACGATCCTGTGCGCCAACCCGGCTCGAATCCTCGACGACACGCTGGCAGTGGTGCGCTGCGCGAACGTGTCGCTTAACGCGGTGCGGGTGCTGGAGCCGACGCTGGAGGACGCGTTCCTGTCGCTGGCGGGTGGGACGCTGCAATGAGCATGAGGATGAGTGCGCGGGCGCCCCTCGATACCGGCTGGCGCCATACACATCAGACGGTGCTGGCGACGGCGCGGGCATCGCTCCTCCGTAGCACCGCGTACCTGATCAACATCGTGCGTATTCCGCTCACCCCGCTGGTGCTGTACGCGGTGGCGCATATGTCGTATCAGGCTGCGGGTCGGGAGACGGTCAATGGGGTAGACGTGGCGGGGTTTCTGCTGATCGGCATTTTCGGCCAGATCATGGTGATGTCGGCGGTCTGGGAGACCGGTTCCACGATTGAGAAAGAACGCTTCGAAGGGACGATAGCGGCGCTGTTCCTGTCACCGGCGAGCAGGATCGCGGTGATCGCCGGGCACGGTCTGGGCGGGCTGGTATTCCTTTTCCCGGCGCTGGCAGTCGTCGCGCTGCTGGGCGTTGCGATTGGCGCGGACCTGAACATCGGCAGCCCGCTGGCGGTGGCGCTGTCGGCGGTGATGCTGCTGGTGTCGGCGCTGGCGCTGGGCTTTCTGCTGGCCGCGTTCTTCGTGCTGTCCCGGCGAGCCAACCTGATGGCGAACGTCATCCAGCATCCGCTGGCGCTGCTGGGTGGCTTCATCGTGCCGCGCGGTGAGTTCCCCGGCTGGCTGCATACGTTGTCACAGGGATTGCCGATTGCGCATGCGGTCGACGCGGTCCGTCTCAGCACGCTAAGCGCGGGATCGCTGAAGGATGTGGCGCCAGCACTGTTGGGCTGCGCGGTGGCATCAGCGGCCTGCCTGCTGCTGGGCGTACTGGGAATACGGAGGGTGGAGCATGCAGCCAAGCGCTCAGGCCAGCTCGATCTCTACTAGGGTCCGGACCAAACCGGCGTCACGAGCGCGCACCGAAGCGCAGGCGACGATTGCGTCCTGGCGAGCGATGACTTCCGAGCGGCTCTATCACATGGGCGCGGCGGGAGGAGCCGCGACCTGGCTCGTCCTCCCGTTGATGAGCATCATCGTTTTCTCGATCGTCTACGGCACGGACTCGTACCTGTTCCGCTACTTCGTGGTGGCGCAGGCTGGCAACACGCTGGTGATGAACACGGTGTTCTGGGTGGGCGAGATCCTCGACCGGGAACGGGCGAAGGGCACGCTGGAGCCGCTTTTTCTGGCGCCGTGCTCGCGCTACGCATGGCTGAGTGGCTTCATCCTGGCGGGTGTGCTGGAGACGGTGATCGTGTCAACCGCCGTGCTCGTGATCAGCTATCTGGCGTTTGGCGTGCGCTTCGATCCGAACATCCCGGTGCTCGTCGTCGCAGTGCTGCTCTTTGCCGTTGCGCTGTGGGGCATGGGGCTGATCTTCTCCGGTATCGGGCTGTTGATCAAGAAGTCGAATCCACTGGCAAATCTGGTGTACTCGGGGCTGATGCTGCTGGGCGGGTTGTACTTCCCGGTCTCGGAATTGCCCGATCTGCTGCGGTATCCGGCACGTGCATTGCCAGTCGGGTACGGCTTGCAGGCAATTTCCGACGCGGCGCTCTACGACGCTGGCTTTGGTGACATCTGGGCAGATCTGCTACCGCTGGCGGGCTTTGCGGCGGGATTGCCTGTAGCTGGAGCGCTGATGTTTACGTGGATGGAACGAAAGGTGCGCGTGCGAGGGGAGCTGGATCTGTACTGAGGCTTGTGTCCCCGACCCGTCTCCCAGTTCCGAGAGAGGGGCATTCTTGTTGGGCTGTAATCGCGGTCTGCGTCCGGCGCCTCTGGTCGCTATGATTGCAAATGCGCGGCAGGCGTGCGCCGCGTTAGTAGCCCATCCCGGCACGCGCCGGCGCCGTCACGATATGCATGACGCCGCCGCTACACCGTGGAACAGGACGCTCATGAGCCATGACCCGCCCGCGAGAATCTGGATGGAGGCGGCGCTGGCTGTCCGTGAGGTGCGAACGACTCTGCCCTTTCGCCACCCAGCGCCTGAGGACTGCGCCGACCTGGCGGAGTTGATGTTCGACGCGTATCGAGGCACGACCGACTCCAGCAGCATTGAAACGCTCGACGACGCGCTGGCGGAAACGCGGTCCTACTTCGAGGGGGAGTCCGGCAGTCCGCTGCTCGATTGCAGCTTCATCGTGGAAGATCACGGATTACCGGTGTGCGCGAGCCTGATCACCCTCTACGAGGGCGCTCCGCTGCTTGTCTGCTCGCTTACCGAGCCCAGCTACGCGGGACAGGGACTCGCCACGACAGTTGTACAGCTCAGCATGAACGCGCTTGCCGCCCACGGACACGCGACGTTGCGCCTCGCCGTCACACGGGGCGATATCGCGGCCGAGAGGGTGTGCGAGAAGCTGGGATTCCGGGAGATCACGTAGCGATTGCCCGCGCGTGACTCCGCCGTTCGCCAGCCGCGTTACAGATCAATGCCCTGATACAGGTCGTCGAGGTTCGACTCGATGCCTGGGCATGGGAGCGGCGCGTATCCCCTGGTGTGCAGCTCGAAGTGCTCCCAGGCGCCGCTGGCATTACGTGCGTGGCGCTCGATATGGCGCTCGTCCTGATAGACGATCAGGTACGTTTGCAAGTCCGGAACGCGGCGGTACGCCATCGCCTTCTCACGGCGGTCGATCCACGCGCTGCTCGGTGAGAGTACCTCCACGATGGCGCATGGGTTCGTTCGGTAGAGCGGATCATCGTCGTTAGGATCGCGCACGACCATGATGTCGGGGTAGTAGACGATGTCGTCGCCGATTCGCAGCTAGACGGTCTCCGTCATAACCTCGCAGCGCTGTTCGCGCGCCGTGGCTCGGATCGCCGCGACGATGTTCCCGATGATCAGGTTGTGCCGCACGCTCGCGCCAGCGAGCGCATACAGCACGCCGCCGACATACTCGTGCCGCACGGTGGCGGACTCTTCAAGCTTGAAGAATTCCTCGATCGTTCGTGATGGATGCGGCGACGCTTGCTGTGGCACAGGTTGAGGATACGCCCGCGCCGCGCAAGTTCAACGTGGGGGTTCGGCGCCATGTCGCCAGTCGCTGTGGCCCTTAACGGCGTAAGCCTCCAGTGCCCCGCCCCGTCGAATCGCGGCCGCGGCTCGGCACAGCGGACTGGCGGCGACACCCAGCACGCGCGCCGTTCGCGCGTACACCGACTCGTTCAACGGCCGCGACCGCAGCTTGAGCGACACTCCCGTCAGGTCGCCCATGATGCTGTAGACGAGTCCGGCCGTGCCGGTCGAATGGACGATTTGCTCGACCTGCATGTCGGCGCGTTGCAACGCCGCCGCTAGT
>DATKCN010000213.1:0-28352 GCA_035513175.1 Thermomicrobiales bacterium | reverse complement strand
CGATCTGCTCGAAGTTGTCGAGGACGAGCAGCATCTCCCTGTCCGCGAGATGTGCGGCCAGTGTCTCGCCCGGCGCTCGGCCGCCGCGCTCCGCGAGGCCCAGCGCGGCCTCGATTGCCGTGCCGGCTCCGCCGGGCCCAGTGAGCGTCAGCAGGCGGGTGGAGGACAGCAGGCTGGAGATCCGTTCGATCTCGGCGCTGCGGCCGACGAAGCTGCTGAGTGATGTTGGCAGGCTCGCCATGCGCGCATCCGATCATCGGAACGGGAGACGCCAATGCATCGGCTCTACTATCCGCTTTGACGCGTCGATGTCAAGGCTGCCGTGCGTCACACGAGCCCGTGACGCATCGCCCACGTCGCCGCGGCGGTGCGAGACTCGACCCCGACCTTGCTCAGGATGTGGGCGACGTGGCTGGCGACGGTGTGCTGGCTCACGAACAGGCGCGCGGCGATCTCCTGGTTGGAGTGTCCCTCGACGATGAGGCGCAACACCTCGACCTCGCGTGGCGTGAGATCTGCCGCGGGCTCCGGCGGGGCGGTCGGCGCCTGGGCGCTGGCCTCGGCGATCGCTTCATCGAGTGAGAGCGCACGGCCCGCGCTCAATGCCTGCTCGAAGCGCTCCTGGCCGAGGAGCTCCTCGAGGCCGGCAAGGAGCGCGTCAAGAGCATCGCGGTCAGCGGGCGCGATCGGCAGGCTCAGCCGCGCGCGCAGCGCCTGGGCTGCGCCGATCAAACGGGCTGCGTGCTCGGGCTGCGCGCGCGAGATGGCGGCCAGTGATTCGAGACAGTTCGGGATAAACTGGAGTTGACCGCTCGCGCGATGCAGGCGGAAGCTCTCCAGCAGCACATCTGCCGCGCGGCTGTTGTCCTGCTGAGAGCGCAGCACGTTGCCCAGGACCAGCAGCGCCCAGGCGAGCCCCCACTCGTTCGTCGCCGCGCGGTGCATCGCGACGCTCTGTTCCGCATAGCGGAACGCCAGCGCCGCGTCTCCCTGCCCGAGCGCCGCGTCAGCGATGCGCAGCAACGACCAGGCGTGCGCTGTCGTCCATCGGTGCGCCACGGCAATCGCGAGACACTCCTCATACAGCGCCCTGGCGCGATCGTAGTCGCCCTGTCGCTGGAGGGTGATGCCCAGCTCGATCGTGCAGAGGAAGTAGCCGCTAGTGTCTCCGTGCGCCTGAAGGAGCCGCATGCCCTCAGCAAACAGCGCTGCCGCGCTTTCCAGGTCGCCCTGCTGTTGCGGGACTTCGCCCAGGCGGTAGCAGGTCCAACCAACCCCTCGTTCGTCTCCGAGCTGCTGATACAGGTCGAGGCTCTGGGCAAGCAGCGGCTGCGCGGCCGCGTGATCGCCCTGGCAGACGGCAAGCCAGCCTGCCACGCCGACTGCCTCAGCAAGGACCGCTGGAGCGACGGCGCCGTCCATTGGCGCGGAAAGCAGCCGCGCGAACCACTCCCGGCCCTCGCTGAAGCGCCCATGCTCGGACCAGACGGGGCTCACCGCGGCAGCAAGACGGAGCCCGCGCGCCGGTTGCGCCTTGCCCTCCGCGACGCTCCAGGCCAGCGCCGCGCGCACGTTGTCCAGCTCGCGCTCGATGCGGACCGCCCATTCGTCGTCGTGGACGACCAGCGTCATCGCCTGCGTCATCGAGTTCGCTTCGACGTGCTCGGCGAACGCGAGGCTCCAACTCAAGTGACGATCTCGCACGCTCTCGGCCTCTCCTGCCGCGTCAAGCTGCTCTCCCGCGTATTCACGGAGCGTTTCCAGCATCGAGTAGCGCGGCTCATCGATCTGACTGACGGCTTGGACCAGGCTGTGATCGATGAGAACCGAAATGCCTTCCAGGATGCCTGTGTCCGTACCGTCCGACGCCGCCACCGCCGCGGCCGCTTCGATCGTCCACCCCCCGGCAAAGACCGACAGCTGCCGGAACAGCCGCTGCTCGTCCGGTCCAAGCAGGTCATAGCTCCAGGCGATTGTGTTGCGCATTGTCCGTTGTCTGAGCGGGTCGCCCGTCGATCCTCCGGTGAGCAGCGACAGTCGCTTGTCGAGCCGCGCCAGCAGCAGCTGGGGCGACAGCAGTGTGATGCGCGCGGCAGCCAGCTCAATCGCCAGCGGAAGTCCGTCCAGTGCGCGGCAGATAGCCGCCACGATTGGCGCATTCTCGTCCGTCAGGTCAAACGATGGCCGCCTGGCCCGTGCTCGCTGGACGAACAGGTCAACCGCTTCTGCTGGCATGACCCCTCGATCGTCCGGTAGCGCCAGCGGCTGCACCGGAGCTTCCTGCTCGCCCGCGATACGCAACGGCATGCGGCTGGTGATCAGCACCTTCAGCCGTGGACACGCGCCGAGCAACGCGGCCACGACCGGCGCGGCGTCAATGACCTGCTCGAAGTTGTCCAGCACCAGCAGCGCCTGCTTGCCAGCGAGCAGGTCCATCAGCCCGTGCAGCGTGGTCCTGTCCGCGGTTTCCTGCACCCGGAGAGCGGCGGCAATGGTCGAGATTACCAGCGCTGGGTCCGAAACCGGCGCAAGCGACACGAAGAACACGCCATCCCCGAACTCGGCGGCAACAGCTCGTGCTATCACCAGCGCCAGCCGCGTCTTGCCGATCCCGCCAGGTCCGGTCAGCGTCAACAGCCGGGTGGAGGACAGCAGGCTGCACACCCGCGCGATGTCGGCCTCACGTCCGACGAAGCTGCTCAGTGGCGTTGTCAGGCTCGCCATTTGTGCGTCCAATCATCGAAGTCTGGAACGTGGCCGTGGCGAGCGATCAATGGTGGCGGACAAGACAATACGAGGGGCCCAACGATGTCGCGGTGTTGAGCCACTACTATCGTCCGAATGACCGGGATGTCAAGGGGCCGTTGCCCCGCGCAGCGCTGTGGTTGGACGCCGCGCCTTCCAGGTGCGACCATCCGCGTGCCTTTGATGGCGGCAGCACGGCGACTCGTGGAGTGGTGGCGTGCAGAACCGGACGCAGGGCATTGCGTGGCAGCGCAACCCTTGCATGTTGTGGGTGGCCGTGACGCGTCGTGGCGTCGTGATCGTGGATCAGCTGACACCGTGGCGCACGGCCCAGGTCGCGGCGGCCGTGCGCGACGCGACGCCGAGCTTGCCCATGATGTTAGCCACATGGACGGCGACTGTGTGTGGGCTGATGAACAGCGCAGCCGCAATCTCCTGGTTGGACTGCCCGTCCACCAGCAGGCGCAACACGTCGATCTCACGAGGCGAGAGCGGGATCTCTGCCCCGGCTGTCTGCGCGGCAATCGTGGCTGCTAACGTGTTGAGCGCGAGCCGGACTGCCTCGTCGTGGGGCATGCGCTGGCCCGCGTCGTGTGCCTGCTCGTACACGTCGTTGCCCAGGCGCTTGCGCGCGAGGGACTGGTCGCGTTCGAGCTGCGGGCTGAGGAAGGCCTCGACCACAGGCATGCCGATCGAGTGGCGCAACTGGTGGGCAGCGCCGAAGAGCCGCGCAGCGGTCGAGTCCTGCCCGCGCATCACGGCGACGCGCCCGCTGCCTTCGAAACAGAGCGCGATGAACCGCGTGTCGCTCGTGCGCAGGCAGGATTCGAGCGCTCCCTTGAAGAGCGGGGCCGCGCGCTCGGCGTCACCCTGGTCGAGCGCAACGAACGCCAGCCCGCTGCGGTAGGCGGTTGCCATGACCTCGTTGCCGAGCTCGTCAGCGAGCGTGAGGCTCTCTTCGAGCAGGGAACGCGCGCGGTCGAGGTTTCCCGTTCCAAGCGCGGTCCAGCCGACGTTGCCGAGCGAGGCCTGGAGCCCGATGAGATTTCCCAGGTCGCGGAACATCGCCACGGCGCGCGTCCCGAGGCGGTCGGCCCGCTCGTAGTCGCCTGCCGCCATCGACATGCGGGACATGCCACGCAGCGTGTTGGCCACGTTCTCTCGGTCGCCGAATTCCTCGAAGATACGAAGACCTGCCTCGAACATCGCGTTGGCCCGCTCGAAATCGCCCTGCCACGACGCGAGCCCACCCGCCGCGTCCCACACCCTCGCTCGCGTGAGCGGATCGGCGGCGTCGCCCCGCTCCAGTGCCGCGTCAATCCAGCGCCGCCCTTCGGGCAGATGAGCGCGAAACAGCCAGAAGGTCCAGAGGGTGACGCAGGCGTTCAGCGCGGCGTTGATGTCATGCTCCAGCGACCAATCCAGCGCGAGGCGCAGGTTGGGAAGATCGTCCTCAAGCTGCTGCATCCATGCCCGCTGCCCGGTGGCGTGCAGGTGAGGCGCGGCCCGATCGATGAGCCGCAGGAAATGGCGCTGGTGCCGCTCGCGCAGGCGTTGCGCCTCGTCCTGCTGCTCCAGTTGCGCCAACCCGTACTCGCGGATCGTCTCCAGCATCCAGCAGCGCGCTGTGCCGTCCGGCTGCTCGCGCTGCTGGACAAGGCTGTGGTCGATGAGCGCGCTCAGGCCATCCAGCGCGTCGAGATCGTCGTCACAAACTGCCTCCGCCGCCTCCAGCGTCCAGCCCCCGGCAAAGACGGAGAGCTGGCGCATGAGCCGCTGCTCTTCCGGCGCCAGCAGGTTGTAACTCCAGGCGATCGTGTCTCGCATCGTCTGCTGGCGCGCCGGCGCGTCGCGCGGGCCTCCGACCAGGAGCGGCAGGGCATGGTCCAGCCGCTCGCTGATGGCCCGTGGCGTCAGCAGCTGCGTGCGCGCGGCGGCCAACTCGATCGCCAGCGGTAGGCCGTCCAGGCGACGGCAGATGTCGCTGACCGCTGCTGCGTTCGTTGCCGACAGCGTGAACGCCGGATTGACCGCCTGGGCTCTGGCGACGAACAGCCGCACCGCCGGATTCCGCTGGAGCCGCTCGACATCGCTGCCCTCGTCCTGACCGGGGACCGGCAGCGGCAGGACCGGCAGGACCTGCTCGTCGGATAGGTGGAGCCTGACCCGGCTGGTCACCAGCATGCTGACGCCGGGACAGGCAGAGAGGATGGAGCTGACTGTGTCGGCGGCGGCGGTGATCTGCTCGAAGTTGTCGAGCACCAGCAAAGCCTGCCGCTCGGCCAGGTGGCTCTGGAGCGCATCGAGCGCCGGCACGCTGCCACGCGGCGGCACGCCGAGCGCCCCGGCAATGGTGGTTGGCACGAGCGCGGGATCGGTGACGGCAGCCAGGGGGACGAACACCGCGCCGTCCGCATACCGCGCGGCGACATCGTGCAGGAGAGCCAGCGCCAGACTCGTCTTTCCTGATCCACCTGGACCGGTCAGCGTCAACAGCCGGGTGGAAGCCAGCAAGCGCCCCGCCTGCGCGCTCTCCACGTCACGGCCGATGAAGCTTCGGAGCGGTGGCGGGAGCGACATTGACGTGCTGCCTAATCTGTGAGACGCATGGAGTCCAGACGTAGGAACGGTGATAAACAAGACGACGCGCTGCATCACGTGAGACCGGTGTCTGCTCTACTATCCGCCCAACCGGCGGGATGTCAAGTGCTGGGTTTCAAGCCGCCGTGCGCCCCGGCCGGACAGGCTGGACGTTGCTGGACCGCCGTGCGAACATCGCACACCTGCGAGGGCGGCGGCAGGGTTGGTCGGTGTGGAGCAGTCTCGTGGAGAGCGGAGCGCAAGGCGCGGGCATCTCGTGGCAGCGCAACCTCTACGTGCTGTGGGTTGCCGAGACGCTGACCATCCTCGGCTTCTGCCTGGCCTATCCCTTCCTGCCCTTCTACCTGGTCGAATTGGGCGCCGAGTCGTTCGAGAGCCGCGCGCTGTGGGCGGGCGCCATGTCCGCTGCCAGCGCCGGGTTCATGGCCATCACGGCGCCGTTCTGGGGCATGGCCGCCGACCGCTGGGGGCGCAAGCCGATGGTCGTGCGCGCCATGCTGTGCGGCGCGGTGACGACCGGGTTGATGGGCCTGGTCGTCGCGCCGTGGCAACTGCTCGTGCTCTTCATCCTCGATGGCGCGTTCTCCGGCACTGTCGCCGCCGCGATGACGATGGTCGCCGCCACGACTCCCCGGGAGCGGCTGGGATATGCGATGGGCCTGTTGCAGACCGCCATCTTCACCGGCTTCTCGCTCGGGCCGCTGATCGGCGGCGTGCTGGCCGACCAGATCGGCTACCGCCCGGTATTCGGGATCGGCGCGGCGCTGCTGTTCCTGGCCGCCGGGCTCGTTATCACGCAGACGCGCGAGGTTTTCACGCCAGCGCGACGGAGCGCCGGAGTCGAAGCAGCCCGTGTTCTCCCGTTGAAGGTGATCCTGATGGTCGGCGCTCTGCCAGCGGCTGTCGGCATCATGCTGGCTCTGCGGGCGACGACCGGCGCGATGCAACCGCTGCTGCCGCTGTTTGTCGAGGATCTGGCCGCGCCCGGCGCGCGCGTCGCGACGCTGGCCGGGCTGACCTTCGGCGTCTCCGGGGTCGGCAGCGCCGTGGCGTCGCTCGTGATTGGCCGCGCCTCCGACCGCATCGGCCACCGGCTGGTGTTGATCGTCGCCTGCTTCTCGGTGGCCGCGCTCTTCCTGCCGCTGGCACTGGCGCAATCCCCGTGGCAGCTGATCGTCTGCTACGGACTGCTGGGCGTCGCGACCGGCGGCATCATTCCCAGCGCGCAGGCGGTGGTCGCGGACCTCACGCCACCGGAACGGCGGGGCGTCGTGTTCGGCGTGACCAGCGCGGCGGCCTCGTTCGGGGGCTTTATCGGGCCGCTGGGCGGCTCACTGCTGGCGACCACGATCGACCTGCGCTTCGTCTTCGTCGCCAGCGCCGCCGTCATGCTCGTCGCGGCCGTCTGGGTCACGCTCGCGCTGAACGCCGCGCGGGCGGTGGTAGCGTCAGCGCCAGAAGAGCCGCCTGCGTCCCCGATCTCGACGGGGCCGTAACCGCGGCGTCGGAATAATCCCGCCGCGTCTCCCGCTAGAATGAGGGGCAACGACTGCTCGATCAGGAACAGGGAGCGCATGACAGAGGAGAAGCGCGCGGACACGCTCGACCAGACGCCGGCCCACGGCCAGGAAGAGCTGGACACCAGCGACGAGACGCTTGAAGCGCCGCCCGAGGAGATGCCGAAGCGAGCGCTGGTTGTCGTCGCTCACCCGGACGACGCCGAGTTCGGCTGCGCCGCGACGGTGGCGACCTGGACCCGCGACGGCTGGGAGGTCTGGTTCCTGATCGTGACCGACGCGTCCGGCGGCGGCGACGACCACGCGGCCGATGTCGGCCCTGCCGCCCGCAAGGCGATCGCCGACATGCGCAAGGCCGAGCAGCGCGAGTCTGCCCGCGTGCTGGGGCTGGCCGGGGTCGAGTTCCTCGACTATCCCGACGGTCGGGTCGAGCCGACGTTGGAACTTCGCCGTGACATAACGCGCGTGATCCGCCGGGTGAAGCCGTCGATCCTGGTCAGCCCCAGCCCGGACCGCCGCTGGGACGAGTTCTTCATTGGCCGCCACCACCCGGACCACCTGGCGGTCGGCGTGGCGACCACCGCCGCCGTGTATCCGGCTGCCCGCAACGCCTGGGACTTCCCGGAGCTGCTGGACGAAGGGTTCGAGCCGCACCGGGTCAAGGAGCTGTGGATCGTCGGCGCGCCGGTGCTCAACCACTTCGTCGACGTGACCGACACGGTCGACATGAAGATCGCCGCCCTGCGCGCCCACGACTGCCAGCTCGGCGCGCACTTCGCGGATGTCGAGCGCATGATCCGTGAGGGCTTGGCGAAGAACGGCGAGAAGCACGGCGTCGGCGCGTCCGAGGAGTTTCACCGGGTGGTAATTGGGTAGAGGGCCGGGGGATGAAGGCCGAGGGCCGAGGGGCGGGAACGCGGGGGTTGGACGCCCGACACGCCGGGTGATCCTGCCCCGCCTACCCCTCGGGTCTACCGCCCGGCGCGTCAGCGAACGCTGCGCCGCAGTTCCCCCATCGCCTGCATCCGCTCGTCCACCGGCGCCGTGATCGAAAAGAAGACATGCTCAATGCCCAGCTCCGCCACCCGCGCCACGCGATCAGCCGATCCCTCGCCGCCCGCCCGCGGCAGCGACATCTCCAGCGTCATCCGCGTTTCCCATCACGTCAACACTCAGCCAGCACACGCCCTACCTCGCTCCCCTCTCCGCGCAGGGAGGGGTTGGGGGTGGGGTTCCCGCGCCCATGCTACACTGCGCACCCGCGCGGAAGACCTCATCCGGAAGGAACGCGCTATGTCTGGCGGACCCACGTACGGCAAGAACCCACCGTCCAACGCGCTCGCCTTCGGCGTGAAGAGCAGCCAGCACTGGCAGTCGTGGAGCGAGATGCAGGAGCAATGGCGCTTCGCCGAGGAAACCGGCTGGGACTCTGTCTGGGCCTTCGATCACTTCTTCTCCCTCAGCGACAGCGAGATGGGCGAGACGCTCGACGGCTGGACCCTGCTGGCGGGTTTCGCCCAGATGACGACGCGCGTGCAGCTCGGGCTGATGGTAACCGGCATGACGCACCGCCTGCCAGCCGTGCTGTTCAAGCAGGCGGTTACCGTCGACCACATCTCCGGCGGCCGGCTCGTTCTCGCCGTTGGCGCGTCGTGGAACGAGCGCGAGCACGAAGCCTATGGCATTGAGTTCCCCTCGGCCAGGGAGCGGGTCGATCGGTTCGCCGAGGCGATGGAGATGAACCGCCTGCTCGAAACGCAGGAGCGCACGACCTTCGAGGGACAGCACTATCGTCTGGTGGATGCCCCGTTCGAGCCCAAGCCGGTCTTCGGTCATATCCCCATCCTGATTGGCTCCACCGGCAAGCGGATGCTGCGCTACGTCGCGGCTTACGCGGATCAGTGGGATGGGCGAGCCGACACGCCGGACGAATACCGGGCTAATGGTGAACAGCTGATCGGTCGCTGTCAGGAGATCGGGCGCGACCCGGCAGACATCCGCTGGGTGCGGCACGCCGGGAAGGACCAGCTCGCTCTGGTCGCGAGCGAGGACGTGTTTCGCAAGCACGTTGAGGACTACGTCCGGGTCGGTGTCCGGTCATTCATTTTCAGCATCCCGACGGGGTCGCCAAGCCGGGCTTTGCGGAACATTGCCGAGCAGGTCATTCCAGAGTTGCGGGAGCAGTTTGCGGCAGGCACTCTGACCGCCTGATGATCGCTACCCGCTCGAAGCCCGGCAATGCGACGCAAGGTCGTGCGGCGACCGTGAGCGTTCTCAGCGGCGCACGATCGGCCGGGAGTGAAACGCTTCTCAGCGGCCGGTCACGGTCAGAAGAGTAGATTGTGCTAACGATCAGCATGGTTCTCTCGTGGCGCCGCGCGCTGGGTTCAGTTTTCCACTCATGATGCGGTTTTTGGCTTGTGGAAGCCACAATGCGAATCCGCGGGCTACTTGACACCGTTTTGGCCCTCCATTATGATACGTCCAGTCAGCGCGTCATGACATAGTGGCATAGGGCACGTTTCCTTCGTGCAATCGCACCGGGAGCCCTGGCAGACATCTCGTCATAGAACCTGAGCCCGCGGCGCTGCGCGGCTCTTGTCGAAAGGACATCCCGTTCCGCGGTCAGTTGGCGCCCGAGTGTGGGGGGATCTCGGCTCGGCTGGCAGGTCGCTAACCAATCAGGATCAGAGGCGTCGACGACTCGACATTCCCGGATGTCCCGGTGGATGTCGACCAGCAACCTGAGCCAGGAGATGGCGGGGACGAATTCGTCAAGCGGCCGCCGTCAGCGGCGCGTCCAGTATGGATTCGAGCTCAACGGTGAACGGCTCATGGGCCAGTTGACAGTTCCTGGCGCGGGGGTATGACGATGCAGGAGGAGGAGACGATGTCCCGCTACCGGCACATTCAGGATGCGTTGCTTCAACAGACTCAGACATCGATGAATCGTCGCGTGCTGATGAAGCGCGCCGGCATGTTGGGCTTCGCGGCCACCGGGTTCTCGGCGCTGCTGGCCGCCTGCGGCGGCGACGACGATCCGACCGCGACGACGGCGCCTGAAACGGCGGCGACGGCGACGACCGGCGCGGACGCGACCGCGGCTCCCCAGGAGGCAACACCGACTGCTGGGGCCGGCACGACTCCGGCTCCTCAGGCCGCCACCGCGACGCCTGGCACGTCAGCGCCCCCGGCCACGACAGCGCCTGACCCGACCGCAACCGCTGACACGTCAGCGGTGACCTCTGGCGGAGAAGTCCGCTGGCACTACGGCTCCGCGCCGAGAACGTTCAACCCGCTCTTCTCGACCTCGAATCGCGAGCATGCGTTCGAGGCATTGATGTACGGCGCGATTGCCAAGATCGGCGACGGATTCGAGCCGATGCTCGACCTCGCCGAAACCATCGAGGTGTCCCCGGACGCGACGGTCTACACGTTCACGTTGCATGACAACATCATGTTCACGGATGGCGAGCAGCTGACCTCGGAAGATGTGCGCTTCACCTTCGAGCGCGCCATCAACCGCAGCACGGCCAGCGTCTGGCGCGGGCGCCTGCTCAGCATTCAAGGGGCCGCGGACTTTGACGCGGCTGTGTCCGACAGCCTCTCCGGGATCAGCACGCCGGATGACCTGACGATCGAGTTCACGCTGGAAGCCCCGGACGCGGTCTTCTTCCTCTCGATCTGCGGCACCGGCGGCTTCGGCATCCTGCCACAGCACATCCTCGGGGATGTGGCGCCCGAGGAGCTGGCACAGCACGAGTTCTCGCGGGCCCCAACGGTGACGGCGGGAGCCTTCAAGTTTGGCCGGTACGAGGTTGATCAGTTCATGGTCTTCGAGCGCAACGATGACTATTACGGCACACCGGCCAACCTCGATCGCATCATCGGCGTGATCGTGACCTCCAGCGTCGCGCAAGCCCAACTGCAGACCGGCGAGCTCGACATCGTGCCCTTCATCGAGTTTGACGAGGTCGAGCGCACGCGGGCGCTGCCCAACGTCGAGATCAACAGCGTCCGATCCGCGACGGTCTCCAAGCTGGTGTTCAACCTGAACCGCGAGTACTTCCAGAACAAGCTCGTGCGGCAGGGGATGGCCTACGCCATCGACGCGCAAGGCATCCTGGACGCCGCGCTGCTGGGCGAAGGGTTCGTGATCCATGCCCCATTTTCCGCGCCGGAATGGACCGATCAGATCACCGGCATGACCGAGTACAACTACGATCCCGACCGGGCCCGTGAGCTGCTCGCGGAGGGTGGCTGGGACAGCAATCAAGCGATCGAGTTCATCTTCGCCGCCGACACGAACCCGTGGTGGATTACGACCCTGACGATCATCCAGCAGATGTGGGCCGATGTCGGCGTCACCGTCGGGCTGGCGCCGATCGACTTCGCGGAGCTGAACGTCAGAAGCCTTGAGAACGATAACTTCGACTTCCGTGTGCTTGGCGGCTCGGTCGGCGACCCGGACCAGGCGACGGCGACGCTGGCAACCAGCGGCATTCCGCCAGGCGGCACCAACTACGCCCGCTACAGCAATCCGAGAGTCGACGAGCTCTTCGTCATGGGGCGGGCTTCGGGCAACATCGACGAACGGATCGCGATCTACACCGAGCTGGCGCAGATCATTTCCGAAGATGTCCCGGAGATCTATCTGTTCGCTCCCAACAACATCAGCGCCTACGCGAGCCGCGTCCGTGGAGCGTCCGCCCCGGCCTTCCGTGATAATACGGTGTGGGACGCGGCAAGCTGGTACATCGAAGAAGCCTGATCGCCGGCGCCATCCGCCAGGGCGTGGGCCCTGGAGACAGATAGTGGAGACCCGTGGGCCGATACATCCTGCGACGGCTGGTGGTCAGTGTGCCCGTGCTGGCAGCGATCACACTGGCCGTCTACATCATGATGAATCTGGCTCCGGGCGACCCGGTCATGGCCATGATCGACCCGGAAACGGCGTCGGCGCTTGGTCCGGATTGGGTCGAGACGCAGCGAGAACAGCTCGGGCTGAACCAGCCGATGCCGGTGCGCTACGTGCTCTGGCTCGGTCAGGTGGCGCGCGGCAACTTCGGCTTCTCCTACAACGACCGGCAACCTGTCTCGGCTAAGGTGAGCGAGCGGTTCTGGCCGACACTCAAGCTCATGGGCACGGCGCAGGCGATCGCGCTGACCATCGCCGTGCCGCTGGGCATCCTGTCGGCAGTGCGCCAGTACTCGCGCACCGACTACGTCCTGACCGTGCTGGCCTTCCTGGCCGTCTCGATCCCGAACTTCTTCCTGGCGCTCGGCCTGATCTATATCTTCGCCGTCACCCTTGGCTGGACGCCGACGGCCGGCATGGGCACGATCGGCGGCACGGGCTCCTTCTTCAACAGCCTGCACCATCTGATCCTGCCGGCCTCCGTGCTCGGGCTGTCGGCGGCCGCGCCGCTCATCCGCTACGTCCGCTCCAGCATGCTGGAGACCCTCAGCCAGGATTACGTGCAGGTCGCGCGGGCCAAGGGGCTGCATCCCACCGCGGTGGTTATCCGACACGCGCTGCGCAATGCATTGATCCCGGTCGTGACGATCGTGGCCCTGAGCCTGCCGTCCCTGATCGGCGGCACGGTCATCGTCGAGGCCATCTTCGCCTGGCCGGGCATGGGCACGCTGGTGATCACGTCGCTGCATGCCGTCGACTATCCGGTTATCATGGCCGCGCTGCTCGTCATCGGCATCGCGATCGTCATCAGCAACCTGATCGCCGATCTGCTGTATGCGCTGCTTGATCCGCGGATCAGGTACTCATGACGGCCGCGGGCATGACCGGGCTCGGGGAAGCAAGGCGTGGATGTGAACAGTTCCAGTGACTCGCCACGGGCCGCGCCCCCAGGCGTTGCCGGGGCTGTGGCGGGCGATGCTCTGCAGGCTCAGGCGGTCGCGCCGTCACTGAGGTCGACCCGTGGCGCGAGCGTCTGGAGGCGCTTTCGCCGCCACCGGTTGGCTCTCATCGGGCTGGTGACCCTGGCCGTGCTCGGCACCGTCTCCCTCGGCGCCCCTGTTTTTGCGCCGCACAGCCCGTACACCATCGATCTGCGCGCGCTCAATCAGGCGCCAAACTCGTCGCACCTGCTCGGCACCGACGCCGCGGGCCGGGATGTCCTGAGCCGCCTGCTGTATGCCGGGCGCATCTCGCTGACGGTCGGCCTCTCGGTCGTGCTCATCGCCGTTTCGATCGGCATGACGGTCGGCGCAGCTGCCGGGTATCTCGGCGGGTGGGTCGATTCACTGCTCATGCGGTTCGTTGACGTGGTCCTGTCATTCCCAACGATCCTGATCGTAATCACTGTCGTGGCGATCATCGGACCGGGCCTGAGGAATCTCATCCTGGCGATGGGGCTGCTCTCCTGGCCGGCCATAGCGCGCCTGCTGCGGGCCGAGTTCCTGTCGCTACGGGAACGCGACTTCATTCTTGCCGCGCGATCGATCGGCGTGCCGCGCCTGCGCATCGTGGTGCGCCATCTGGCCCCGAATGCGCTGGCGCCGATCATCGTCGCAGCGACGTTTGGCGTGGCGCAGGCGATCCTGCTCGAAGCCGGGCTCAGCTTCCTGGGACTCGGCGTGCGGAGACCAACCGCGAGCTGGGGCAACATGCTGGCCGAAGCGCAGTCGCTGACCGTTCTGGAGTCAAGATGGTGGCTCTGGGTCCCCGCCGGACTCCTGATCACCATGACGATCCTCGCCATTAACTTCATGGGCGACGGCCTGCGTGACGCCCTCGACCCTCGCCTGCGTTCGCGCTAGCTGGGACCGCCCTCAAGGGCGCCGCGGCGCCCCCGGCCCATGCTACACTGCCGTGATGACAACGAATCACACCACGCAAAGCCCATACTTCCTCTCGACATCGATCCCGTACGTCAATGCCCGGCCGCACGTCGGGCACGCGCTGGAGTTCGTGCTGGCTGACGTCTACTCCCGTTACCGCCGCCAGCAGGGGCGCGACGTCTTCTTCCTCTCCGGCTCCGACGAGAACAGCTTGAAGAACGTGCAGGCCGCAGAGGCGCTGGGCATCCCAACGCGGGAACTGGTCGAGCGCTACGTGCGGGCCTTCCAGGAGCTGTGCGACATGCTGCACGTCTCCAACGACGACTTCATCCGCACCAGCGTCGACCAGCGCCACGTCGACGGCGCGAAGCGCATCTGGCAGGCCATGGTCGACGCCGGGGACGTCTACTACAAGTCGTACTCCGGCCTGTACTGCGTCGGCTGCGAGCAGTTCTATATGGAAGACGAGCTGGTCGAGGGCCGCTGTCCGGAGCACGGGACCGTGCCGGAGCTGGTGCAGGAGGAGAACGCCTTCTTCCGCCTCTCGAAATACGGCGACGCCCTGCACGAGGCTATCTCCGCCGATACATTGCAGGTCGTGCCCCGCGAGCGCAAGAACGAGGTGCTGCGCTTCATCGAGAGCGGGCTGGAGGATTTCTCCATCTCCCGCTCGCGGGCGCGGGCGCGCGACTGGGGCATCGAGGTGCCGGACGACCCCGGACAGGTCATGTACGTCTGGGTCGACGCGCTGGCGAACTACATCACCGCGCTGGACTACGCCACCGACGGCGAGCGCTTTCAGCGCTACTGGGGCGAGTCGCCGGAGCGGGTGCACGTCATCGGCAAGGGCATCCTGCGCTTCCACGCCATCTACTGGCCCGCCATGCTGCTGTCGGCCGGGCTGCCGCTGCCGACCCACGTCGTGGTGCACGGCTACCTGACCATCGGCGGGCAGAAGATCAGCAAGTCGCTGGGCAACGTGATCGACCCGGCCGACGTCGTCGAGCGCTTCGGGACCGACCCGCTGCGCTATTACCTGCTGCGCGACTTCTCCCCCTTCGGCGACGGCGACTTCACCATCGAGAAGCTGGCCGTGCGCTATCGCGCCGACCTCGGCAACGACCTCGGCAACCTGCTCAACCGCGCCGTCAGCATGATTGGCCGCTACCGCGACGGCGCCATCCCGGCCGCCGGTCCCGGCACGGAGCTGGAGGACGAGCTGACGCGGGCGCTGCAACAGGTTGACGCGCGCGTCGAAGCCGCGATGCAGGTCTACGACCCGCAGGCCGCGCTGGTCGCCATCTGGGAACTTGTCACGCGCGCCAACGGCTACGTCGAGAACACCGCGCCGTGGACGCTGGCGAAAGCGGAACGGGGTGGCGAATCGCCCCAGCGCCTCGACACCGTTCTCTCGACGCTCGCCACCACGCTGGGCCGCATCGCCTGGCTGCTGCAGCCCTTCCTGCCGGAAACCAGCGCCCGCATCGCCGCCCAGCTCGGCAGCAGCGGCGTCGGCTACGCCCCCCATCCCGGCCAGCAGGTCGCCCAGCCCGAGCCGATCTTCCCGAGGATCGAGGACGAGGCGGCAGCGGCGAGCGCCGTGTCAGATTAGGCGCGACGATCGAGATGGACCGGAGAGTGGCGCATGGAGCGGGACAACGGGGGTAGCGAGCTTCCTGCCACGTCAATGGCGCCGAAGGTCGTCTGCAACGTCAGCCACTCGTTCAACGACCGGCCCATTCTGTTCCTGCCAGATCGCGCGAAGCAGCCCGGCATTCCCGAGGGCTGGGCGTCAGTTGCCGCCGAGGGCGAGGAGTACGAAGCCAACTTCGTTCAGATCGCAATCAATGTCATGCGCAAGCCAGGGACGACCGAGAACGTGCTTCCGGAGCTGTTGCAGGCATGGTTCGGACCCGACGCCGGAAAGCCCGGGCGCGGGGAGCAGGTCTCGCTCGATCTGATCGCGGGCCGCTATCGGATGACGCCTATCGACGGCGTATCCGTCGTGACGTCGCAATCGTTCTCCATCGTTCAGCTTCCAACCGACGTGGACGTGTTCGCCCCCGACGGCTCCGAGATCCGCGTGCTGGCGAGCGCCGCGCGGGGCAGCATGGCGCACGGCACGCTGCCGCCCGGCGGGGTGTCGCTGGCCATCCGCCATCGCACGGTCGAGGAGCTGTGGTTCGTCACGGAGGGTCGCGGGCAGGTCTGGCGCAGGCTCGGCGAGGGCGATGAGATCGTCGACGTCGTCGCGGGATCGTCGCTGTCGATCCCGGCCGGCGCGTCCTTTCAGTTCCGCAACACCAGCGAGACGGGCGAACCGTTGTGCTTCATCATGTGCACCATGCCGCCGTGGCCCGGCCCCGACGAGGCCGAATTCGTTGACGGCCCCTGGCAGGTCGCAACGTCGACCTGTACCCCATGATGCCGAGGCACCTCGGCGCCTCCGAGGGATTGGCGGCGCGATGCCAGCCGCGTGACGCTACGGCCACGATCCCCACGCAACCACCCGGTCGATCCGGTCCGGCTCCATTATGCCTTCGTCCGGCCAGGTCGCCCCGTCGTATCCTGCCGTGCTTTGCGTCACGATCAGCGCGCCGGTCGGGCCGATGGCGAGTCCGTGCACGAAGTAGTCTCCGTGCCCGATGCCGGCCAGACGCAGCTCGCTCAGCAGCGTCCCGTCGGGCGCCAGTTTGAGCAGGCGCTGGTGTCGAATGTCACTGACGTAGACCACCCCATCTGGTCCCACATCGATATTCCAGGGGATGAACCCAGCCGTTCCGGCTCCAGTGGCATCGAGGAGCGTGCCGATCTCGTTGCCGTCCACGTCGTAGATCGCGATGCGCGCCCCAGTGAGATCGCTGACCAGCACCCGGCCATCTGGCGTGGTGGCGACGGCAACCAGCGGCGCAACACTGACTATGTCCGCTGGGAACGCAGTTTCGAAGACGCCGTCCGCGGAATAGCGCACGACGCGCCAGCCAGAGATGTCCGTGACGAAAACGTGACCTGGAATCGAGCACGCCACCGTCCACGGAGACGACAACGCCGTGACATCGTTCCATGAGGGCGTGCCGCCTGGCTGCAATTCCGGGGCGCCGAACGCAAGCAGTAGTGTTCCGGCGGCATCGAACTTCTGCACGCGCCCCAGGGCATTATCAGCGACGTACACGTTGCCGTCGGGGTCGATGCAGACATCACTTGGCGTGCGGAACTGGCCGGGTCCATCCCCCGGACCAGCTCCCACTTCCCCGAGCAATGCGCCCGTCGCATCGAACACCTGGACGCGGCTGTTGTGTGTGTCGGCGACGAGGACTCGCCCGGACGCATCGATCGCAAGGCCATGTGGTCGGTCGAACTCACCCGGTCCAGTTCCGTAGTTGCCCCATACGATCGGTTCACCCAGTGCAGGCGGAGCGAGTGGGGGCGGCAGCTCATCGGGCAGGCCGGGAGTCGGCATCGACGCAACGTAGTACGCCGGCTCGCGGAACGACGCCTCCCACGTCCAGGTTGCTTCCACCGCGGCGGTTGCCATTGCTGCGTCCGCGGACCCGGCAGACTCCTGAGCGATCTCAGCGACTGGCGTGAATAGTGAATCTGAGGCGACATTGCCAGCAGGCTCGGAAAAGTCCTCTTCTGTGCCACAGGCGACGAGTAGCCCGATGATGACCAGTGCGGCGAGACAACGCATCTGACGACCGCCCTCTCGGTAGGCGCAAGCTGGATCGATGCGAGGTCGACACCTGTATAGACGCCGCAGCAGCCCAATTGGATGCCGCGCGAACCCCAGTCCGGAAGGATCACGCAGCATGTGGACGTGCGTGAGGTCACGCATGTCGACGCTCCACTCGGAACGACGCCACATACGTCACAAGAGAACGCTTCCCCCGAGATCCCCAAACATGCACCGTTACGCTCCCCTGCTAGACGCGCTGTGCCGTTCCCGATTGATTCGTGCCTGCGGAAGGGGTGCGGCGGAGCATTGACTGAACGCAATCGACAACCCCCGAATAACCTGCTATCATCCTCACGATGGTTACATACGGGCATGGAAGGACACGGGCGCATGAGCGCGGCGATTGAGCGGGTCGAGGCGAGCTGGCGGGCGTTCAACGAGGCCGTCGACGGCGTTCCGGCCGAGCGCATGACGGAGCCTGGCGCGTCCGGCGCGTGGTCGGTGAAGGACGTGCTGGCCCATGTCGCCGTCTGGGACGACATCCAGGTCGACAAGATCGAGCTGAAGAAGAACAGGGCGCCGCTGCCGGAGTGGGACGGCTTTCAGGCGATCAACGACCGCGAGCACGCCGCCCGGTCGGGCTGGTCGCTGGAGCAGGCCCGCGCCGAGATGCTGGCCGCCCACGAGCGCGTCGTGTCCGCCCTGCGCACAGTCGTGGACATCGACCCCGAGGAGGTCAAGGACGACACCTGGGGGCATTACGACGAGCACGCCGCGGCGATTCGGGCGTGGCTAATGGCGTGAGGCGGGGTTCGTAACGTGTAACGCGTAACGTGTAACGCGTCGTGTGGGCGGGTGCGTGTCGCGAGTCCGTGGGAAAGATTTAAAGGCAACCATTTGAGTGTGTTAAGGAATGAGCGCCTTTAGATTCCAGTTTCCCCGCATTCCGAGTCCGGGCCAACAACCCCACGGTTCCTCGGCCCTCATCCCTCAGCCCTCGGCCCTCATCCCTCGCCTACGGCATCCCCACCGACATCGCCTGGCGGTTCTGGCGGATCCAGGTGCTGGTCCAGGCCTGCTCGAAGCGGGCCTGGCTGGTGATGACGTACTGGCCCTCGCCGTTGCGGAAGGCGGGGTCGTGGTAGACGACGTCGCCGCTCGCCGTCATGCCCAGGAAGACGACGTAGTGGTCGCCCCACCAGCCGGCCGTCTCGTGACCCGGCAGCGAGCGGTAGTGCACGAGCACGATCACCGGACGTCCCTCACGCGTTTCCGCCAGCAGGTCGTCCATCGTCCACTGCTGCATGTGGCCCTGCTCGTTCGTCAGTCCGCGCGCCGCGAGGCCGTAGGACTCCGCTGCCTGCTTAAGGTGCTTCCACGATGTGCCGCTGTCGCGTCCCCAGTCGCCGCTCATGCGGTTGATCGACTCGCGCAGCGCGTGCGTCTCGACCGGATGGCCGTAGTATTCGAGGATCATCGCCAGCGCAGCGGGACCGCAATTGCCCCCCTCGTGCCGCGAGCCGTCGAACTGCGCGCGGTAGGGGATGTAGACCCGCGTGCCGTCATCGACCGGCTCCGGCTCCGGTGCGGGAGCCTGCGCGGGTTCCGACGGCCCGCCCTCGGTCACGCTGTCAAGCTCGCCTGGATCAAGCGGCGCGAGCATGCGGGCTTGCTCGATCAGCGCCCGCAACTCATCCGTGGGCGGCAGGAAGCCGAAGAATGACGATTCCGGAGTGGCGGTGGCGGGCGCGGTTGGCGCCGCCGCCGGAGTCGCGGTTGGCGTGGCGGTTGTGGTGGCAGGAGCCGGGGCCGTCGCCGTGGATGTCGCGACGGGAGTCGCTTCCGGAAACGACGCCGCTGCGGCGGGCACGATGCCGCTGACACCATCGAAGGGGACGGTCGCGGAATCGAGGTAGCCTGCGCCGACGGAAGCGACGAGGAGCGCGACGCCCAGCAACCCCAGCCAGGACGCGCGCATCGCAAGAGCGTGCTTGCGCGTAAACACCAGAACAATCTCCCGGGCGCGCTCTCCGCCCGCGTCCCGCTGGACGCAGCGTGGCGCGCCGTACCCCGGCCCGGCTCCACTGAGCCGCCGCCAAACCAGCCATGCGCGCGGTTGCCCGTCTTATCTCCCGGAAGCGAGCGGGCGCATTATACTGTACGTACACCTGTCGATGCGACCATGAAACGGCGGCCGCACGAGCCCGGACATGACCCGGCGGAGCATGGAAGGGGGGCGGGCCCGCTGGCCGGCCCCGCTATGTGTCGTACCGCTTGTGATAAGGAACGGCCGCGGGAATGGTTACAGCAATGCCGGCCCGCGACGTGGATCCGTTATGACGGCGGCATCCTGCCGGCCACGTCACAAGGCGTCGCGCCGGCGCCGGTGGGGGGCTAGGCCGTCGTCAACTCGTCCGGGCCCAGCTTGCTGATCTCCGCCGCGATCTCGGCGCGCGTCGCCTGCGCGTTGCCCCACTTGCGCACCACGACCCCGGCCGCAACCTGCGCCAGTCGCGCCGCCTCCAGCGCCGTCCCGCCGGCCAGCAGGGCCGCCGTCATCACCGCCACCACCGTGTCCCCGGCGCCGGTCACGTCGAAGATCTCGGAGCGGTTGACGGACGGGATCTCGGCGTACCCGCCCTCGTCCCCGTCCCCGTTGGCGCTCGCCAGCGACGCGCCGTCGCCGCCGCGCGTCACGACCAGGCAGTGGCAATCGAGGCGCGCCCGCAGGGCGGACAACTCCCGCTCGCGGGCCGCGCGGTCCCCCAGGGCGTGCCCCAGCAGCGCCTCCGCCTCGGACTGGTTGCACTTCACCAGGTCGAAGCCGCCGAACTTGGCCAGTTCCCCCTGGGAGTCGACCGTCGTCAGCACGCCCCGCACGGCCTGCGCCTCGCGCACGGCGGCCACGACCTGCTCGGTGACCACTCCGGAGCGGTAGTCCGAGATGAGGATCGCGTCGCACTGCGCGGCGTGTATCGCGGCGGACAGCGCCCGCTCGATGCCGGCCGTGGCCGGGGAGCGGTCCTGGCGGTCGACGCGCACGATCTGCTGGGGGAAGAGCAGGAAGCCCTCGGCGACGACGCGCGTCTTGGTCGTTGTCGGGCGCGTGGAGTCGACGATGACGCCGGCGCCGTCGATGCGCGCGCCGGCCAGCAGGTCCCGCAGCCGCTGGGCCTCGGCGTCCAGCCCGACCACGCCGGCGATCGACACGGCGCTGCCCAGCTCCGCCAGCGCCAGCGCCGGGGCCGCGCCGCCGCCGGGCCGCTCCTCCTGCCGGTCCTCGTTCAGCACCATGATCGGCGCCTCCCGCGAGATGCTGATCGGGCGGCCGAAGACGTAGCAATCGAGATACAGATCGCCGACCACCAGCACCGACGCGCCGCCGATGCGGTCCAGCAGATCGAGCAGTGTCGTCATCCCCATGCCAGCGCCTTCATCTGAAGCGGATGTAGTTGATCAGGAACGGGATGCCCATGAACAGCACGTCCGGCAGCAGCCGCAACTGGAACGCCTGCGCGACACCCGGCTGATCCAGCTCGTTCAGCAGCATGTCGACCGTCAGCATCTCGGAGAACCAGGCCATCGCGAGGCGGCTGACGACCAGCCCCAGGAAGACGCAGGCCCAGGCGGCCACTTGCAGCTCTCGGCCACGCTTGTACTTCACCGCCCAGGACATGCTCTCCGAGACGGAGAAGCCCAGCAGCAGCGCGCAGTAGAACTGCCACTCCGGGAAGCGCCCCCACAGCAACCCTGTCCCGACCGCCGCCAGCGACCCCACCGCGATCGCCAGCGCCATGCCGGCCGCGGTCGTCTGGTAGATGGCCGGGCGCGGGCCACGGGCGCAGTCGGGGCAGCGGTAGCCGACGGGGGAGGAGACCATGCAGCGGGGACAGATGGGCTTGTCGCAGCGCGAGCAGCGCAGCAGCGTGGTGACGTTCGGGTGGTAGTAGCACTTCTGCTCGCGGTTGTCGGTTGCTGCCACGTCGCTGATTCTGCCTGCCGGTCACGCTCACGTTCACGTCGGATTACACGCGGCGCTCCCGGTCCCGGCCGCGACCGGGCAGCAGGAGCCTGAGGCGTTCCCGCATGACCAGCAGCGCGAAGAGAGGGAGGGCCAGCTGCCTGCGCCAGCGCCACGGCTGGCGGATCAGCCGGTAGAGCCACTCCAGTCCCAGTCGCCGCACCAGGCGCGGGGCGCGCGGCACGCGGCCGGACAGGTAGTCGAACGCGCCGCCGACGCCGATCGCGACCAGTATGCCATGTGTCGCAAGCGCCTCCCGGCGGCGCGCGATCCACAGGTCCTGCGCCGGATGCCCGAACGCGACCAGCAGCACCTTCGCCCCCGCCGCGCCCAGCCGCCGCTCGATCTCCGGGAAGCCGGCGTCGTCCGGCGACCCGGCGAACGTCCCGACGATCTGCACGCTGGGGAAGCGCGCCCGCAGCCGCGCCGCCGCGTGCTCCGCCACTCCCGGCGCCGCGCCCAGCAGGAAGAGGCGGCAGTTTGGATGCTCCAGCCCCGCCAGCCCCTCAACCAGATCGACCCCCGTGACCCGCCCCGGAACCGGCGCCCCCAGCGCGCGCGCCGCCAGCACGATCCCCACCCCGTCCGCCGTCGCCAGCGCCGACTCCCGCAGCGCCGCCGCGAACTCCGCGTTCTGCCGCGCCGCCATCACGAACTCCGGGTTGACGGTGACGACGTGGCGCGGACCCCACCCCCCCGGCCCCCCTCCCCGATGCGGAGAGGGGGGAGTTGGGGACGGGGGAGGCTCGTTGCGCTGACTGCCCGGGCGCGGAGAGGGGGGAGCGGCTGGCGACTGTGACACCCCCCTCTCCGCGTCGGGGAGGGGGGCCGGGGGGGTGGGGTCCAGCCAACCGGCTATGCGGCGCAACGCCTCCGGCAGTAGCACCGGATCGACCGGGACGCCGAGAATCGTCTGTCGATGGCTGTCGTGCGTCTGCATAGTATTGATATGCCACATTCGCGCCGCCATGCGGTATCGTCCACGGCATGAAGCGTCAGGACGGCCAGCCGAAGAAGAAGCGCAGCCGCAACATCGGACTGTGGACCGTGGTCGGCATGTCCATCGGCCTGGCGATCGGCTTCACGACCGAGAACCTCGCGGTCGGGCTGGTGGCGGGCGTGTGCCTGAGCCTGCTGTTCGCCAGCGGGCTGATGAGCCGGCCATGATGCGCAGCGGAAAGGCGGCGCGGTGACTCGCATACCAATCAAGCGCGTGACGTGGGCCATCCCGGTGCTGGCGCTGTTCGGCGCGACAGCCTCGCGCTCCTACATCCAGATCGACCCGGACACCGTCACCGTGCGTTTCGGCTGGTACCGCATCGTCATCCCTCGCGAGCACATTGCGTCGGCGGATGTCGACACCTGGCCATGGTTCGGAGGCTACGGCTGGCGCACCGACTTCCGCCGCAAGCTCGGGCTCATCGGCGCGCTCGACCCGATCGTCAGGATTCACCTGGCCGAGCCGCGCCGCGCCCGCCTGCTCGGCATCCCGATCAGGTACCAGGAGCTGTACGTCTCCGTGGATAGCCCGGGAGCATTACTCGCGGCCCTGTCCGGATGACGGACCTGCCCGGTCTCGTGCTCGACGCGCTTGTCCGCAGCCACGTCATCGCAGGCCCGGACGGCTGGCGCGTTGCCGCCCTGTCCGGCGGCACAACCTCCCGCACCTTCAGCGTGCTCGACCCCGATGGCCGCCCCGTCTATATCGCGCGGCTGGCCCGGCCCGGCTGCGGCGACTGGCTGCGGCAGGAAGAAGCGGTGCTGCGCGAGCTGGGCGACGATCCCGCCGGGTGCGCCCCCGCGGGCGTCGCCCGCATCGACGACCCCGCCCTGCCGGAAGGGCAGCTGCTCGTCCACCAGCACGTCGCGGGCGCCGCGGCCAGCCTGGTCAGCTTGGGTAGCGCGACGCTGGAGGCGCTGGCGGCCTGCCTGGCGTGGGTCCATGGCCACGCGCGCGACGGCTACATGCTCTGGCCCTCGCTCGCTGTCCAGCGTGGCGCGCGCGCCGATTGCTACCGCGCGCGGATCGCCACCCTGCGTCAGCATTCCGCCGCCAGCGCCCTGCAACCCGAGGTTGACGATCTCCTGGCGCGCGTGACGGCACTCGACCTGCCCGCCTCAGCCGGTTGGGACGAGACGAGCTTCGCGCTCATCCACGGCGACCTGAGCAACGGCAACATCCTGCTGCGCAACGACGGGAGCGTCACGCTCATCGACTGGGAGTACGCCCGCGACGGCGATCCAGCCGAGGAGCTGGCCTACCTGATCGCCGAGCACGACCTCGCGCCGGACATCGTCGCAGACCTGGCAGACGCCTACGCGAGCGCAGGCGGCGACCCCTGGACGCTGGCGCGCATGCCCGTCTGGCTGCCGTACGTCGCCCTCGACTCCGCGCTCTGGTGGGCCGGCTACCTGCGCCGCCACGGCCTTTCGCTCGACGACGCGCGCGTCCACGACCGCCTGGAGCAGGCCCGCCGCTATCTCGGGGGCTGACCTCCCCGCCGCCTGCCGTATCATACCCCGACGACACACCACTCGATTCAGCACTCAATCAAGAGGGGGGTAGCATGAGCGCGACGCGTCCCACGCGGGAAGGCGACATCCCGTTCCGCGGCTTCAACACGTGGTATCGCGTCGTCGGCGAACAGCGGGCTGGGCGGCTGCCGCTGCTCTGCCTGCACGGCGGCCCCGGCGCGCTGCACGACTACCTCGAGCCGCTGGGGGCTCTGGCCTCGACCGGCCGCGAGGTCATCTTCTACGACCAGCTCGGCTGCGGGAGGTCCGACCAGCCCAGCGACCCCTCGTTGTGGACGGTCGACCTGTTCGTCGATGAGGTCATCGCCGTGCGTCGCGCGCTGGGGCTGGAGCGCGCGCATCTGCTCGGGCAATCGTGGGGCGGCATGCTGGCGCTGGAGTACGCACTGACCCAGCCCGGCGGCCTCGCCAGCCTGATCCTGGCCAGCACGACCGCCAGCATCCCGCACTGGATGTCCGAGGCTAACCGACTGCGGGCCGGCCTGCCGGAGGACGTGCAGGCCACGCTGCTGCTCCACGAGCACGCCGGGACGTTCGATCACCCCGACTACAAGGCCGCGACCGATGTCTTCTACGACCGCCACGTCTGTCGCATGGACCCCAAGCCGGACTACTACCTGCGCACCTCGCAGAACATGCGTCAGGAGGTCTACCAGACCATGTGGGGCCCGACCGAGTTCTACGCCACCGGCACGCTGCGCGACTGGGACGTCACCGACCGCCTCGGCGAGATCGATGTCCCCACCCTCATCACCTGCGGCGAGCACGACGAAGCCACTCCCGCCATGGCCGAAGAGATCCAGCGCGGCATCGCGGACGCCGAGGTCTACGTCGTCCCGGACGCCTCCCACATGGCGCACGCCGAGGGCGGTGACGAGTACCTGCGGGTTGTGGCCAACTTCATGGAGCGCGCAGAGGGGACCTAACCCCCCCGGCCCCCTTCCCGACGCGGGAAGGGGAGATTGGCGATTGGGAATTGGGTCTATTGGGTGTGACTAAGGCGCGCGGTGGCTTCGGTGAGGATGCGTTGCAGGACGTTGGGCAGATCGTTCATGACTTCGCGGTTCGTGAAGCGGATGACGTGTAATCCGAGCTGAGTCAGCGCGACGGCCCGATCCGCGTCCCAATCTTGCTGCGTATCGTGGATCGGGCCGCCGAGTCGGTTGGTGCGCAATTCGCGCCAGAGCAGCGCTTCCTCCGGCGTCATCGCGCGGCGCAGCTCTTTCGCCAGAATCTTCTTAGAGTCTGCAACCTGCTGTCCAATGACGACGTTCCGCACCACCATCAGTCATCCCCTCACCCTCGACGTGCATTCAGCCTCGCCATCCCGGACCAAGTCACCCAATCTCCAATCCCCAATCTCCCCCTTCCCGACGCGGGAAGGGGGCCGGGGGGGGGGTCAGGTTCCCCTACCTGAACCCTCGTCCCCCGCCACCACCACCGCCGCCACGGCTGCCCCCGCCGCCCGAGAAGCCGCCGCCGAAGCCGCCGGAGCGGCCGCCCTTCGAGCTGCTCGAGTAGCTGGTGAACGCTTTGGACGCCTCGTTGAACAGCCCGAACAGGCCATCGCTCATGCCCTGCAACGAGCGGCCCATCGAGTCGCTGGCGTCCTGCAGGTCCGGCAGCCCGCCGCCCCCGCCGCCCGGCCGCGAGCCCCCGCCGGGCACGATCACCGGGCCGCCCCCCGTGCGCCCGCCGCCGGCGCGGGTCGTGCGCCCGCCGCGCCCATCCCAGTCGCCATACGGTCCATACCAGCTGGGAGCCGGGGCGTTCACCGAGGCGAACTTGCGCACCCAGGAGCGTTCCAGCTCGAACGCCACGGCGTAGGGCAGATAGCGGTTGAAGATCTCCTTGGCGGCGTCGACGTTCTCGTAGCGCTCGATGTCCGCCAGGTAGCGTCGGAAGGCCAGCCACCTGGCCGCCGCCTGCGCCCCGGCCGGCGTCTTGCGCGACATGACCCTGGCCACGCCGATCAGCGCCACGGCCACGCAGCCCAACGCGATGAACGGCAGCACGACCAGCGGCGCGAAATCCCCGATGGCGCCGGTGACGATGAACCCCAGCACCACTGCCGCCACGAACAGACCGATGCCGATGCCCCGGTAGATCGAGCGCGTCTGCTGCGGGTTGCGGGGGAAGTAGCCGTGCTTGACCAGGTCGTCGTATAGCGCCGACTTCACCTTCGGCTGTCGCTGAGCGAAGCCCTCCCGTATCTGGCTGAGGCGCACGACGTCCTTGGCGCCGCTGCCGAAGATGGCCTGCGTCAGCTCCCGCTCGTAGGGCCGCAGCTCCTGCTCCGTGTCCTGACGATGGAACTCGAAATCCCGGCTGCCCAGCCCCAGCACGCCCAGCACGCCGGCCGGCGGGCGCTCGTTGATGTGCAGCACCCCCCGCTCGCCCAACTGCACGATCCCGGCGATCACGTCGTGGTCGTGGGCGTGCTCGTCGATCAACGTGCCGACCGCCGCGGCGGGCAGGTCGTCCGGCGGCTCGCGCAGCAGGTCGATCGGCAGCGCCACCGGCTCGTCACGGCCCCTGGAGTGCCAGAGGAGGTAGACGCCGATCAGCCCGCCGATGAGCAGCAGCGTGCCGACGCCCCCCATCAGCAGGTTGGCCAATGCCTTGTACGGCTCCAGCCGCTCCTCCCGCTCCCGCCGCGCGTCGTCCGTCGCCTGCCAGGCCGGCACGTTCGCCGTCGTCATGCGGGGGAACTCGAGGCGCGCCTCCAGCGCGTCCCCCTGCCGCAGGTCGCTGGCCGTGAAGACATACGTCGCCGGGGAGGGGACCTCGTACTCCACGTCCTTGTCCGCCTCCCGGTAGTAGGCCAGCGTCACGTCCTCCAGCGCCACCGGCCGCGGCAGGTTGATCGTTACCGTCGCGTCCCGCACGTCGGCGACGAAGTCGGTGTCGATCGCCCGCCACCAGATCTGCTCGCGGTCGCCATACACCCGCAGGTTCCCGGAGACGTCGTAGCTGATGGTGAACTGCCGCGTCTCGTTGCTGGCCGGGGTGAACCACCACAGGATCTCGACCTCCCCGGCGAACGAGGAGGCGTAGAACATGCCCGGCTCGCCGTATCCGCGCTCGTAGGGCCGGCCATCCTCGAAGACCTGGATGTTGCTGATGTCTTCGATGCGCGTCAGCGGGATGATCGCGAACCCTTCCCGGAACGTGCCGGACGTGAAGCTGATCACCTGCTCCTCGGTGACGGCGTAGGTCCCGTCCGGGCGCAGGTCGATCGTCACGTCGTAGCGCTCCCAATGCAGGGACTGCGACTGCGCGGCGGCGTCCCGCGCCGGTGACAGCGCGAGCGCGGCCAGCAGGCCTGCCAGGATCAGCAGCAGGGGCGCCGCCACCAGCCAGTCCCGATGGTCAGGTCTCCCACGCGCTGTGCTGTCATTCACCGACTGTGCTACTTCCCAGACATACGCGCGGCGCGCCATTGACGCGGCGCCACGCCAATCACTATGATCGGAACGACTCACGTTCGCGACACGTTACATGCATATCTTACTCAGGATCGCGCGAGAGGGACGGTGGCGGTGTGGCAGGCATGGGAACCCGGCGTCCATCCCGCGCGGCTGCCCGCATGGCCGCCTCCGGCTGGGCGCGGAGCATGCTGAGCGAGTCCAGCGTCATCTACCTCGACACCGAGACGACCGGTATCGGCTCGCGCGCCGAGATCGTCGACATCGGCATCCTGGACGGCGCGGGCCGAACGCTGTTCGAGTCGCTGGTCCGCCCCAGCGGCAGCATCCCCGCCGACGCGGTCGCCATCCACGGCATCAGCGACGCGATGGTCGCCGGCGCCCCCGGCTGGCCTGCCGTCTGGCCGCTGGTCTCCCGCATTCTGTTGGACGGCGCGGTCGTCGTCTACAACGCCGAGTTCGATCTGCAGATGGTGAACCAGATGAACGCGCGGCATGGCCTGCCTCTCTTCCCCGCCAGGTGGCACTGCGCCATGCTGCGTTACGCCGAGTTCGCCGGTGAGTGGAACGAGCGCTACGGCAACTTTCGCTGGCACAAGCTGGACGCCGCGCTGGCCGCCTTCGGCCTGGCGCCCGTCTCCCACCGCGCCGCCGCCGACGCCGCGGCCTGCCGCCTGATCGTCCACGCCATGGCCGGCGAGCGGTCCGCCTGACCTGACGCCGCCTTACGCGCCTGGACGCGGTCCCCATCCGCCTCTGATCGGCGCCTGCCTCGCCAGCGCCGCGCGGATCGCGACGCTTGTCAGTGGCCGCCACGCCCGCCATCCGTTACGATGACCGGCACAACGGCCGGTCTCACTGGCGCGTGGCGCACGGTGAGCGAGGCGTGCAGGACCGCGGATGAAGGTCGACGAGCTGACCGCGCTGAAGAGCCGCGTGGCGGGGGCCTACAACGAAAGCCCCGGCGGCGACGTGGACGGCATGATCCGCGACATCGGCGAATTCTTTGGCCGCTCGGGCTTGTTCCT
>DATKCN010000212.1:0-5840 GCA_035513175.1 Thermomicrobiales bacterium | reverse complement strand
CGCGCGATCGGCGCGCTGCCGCACAGCATGCAGCGCGGATCGCCCAGGTCAGTCGCGTCCAGGGTCCGGCCGCAGTTGTCGCACTGGTCGCCACGCGCGCGGGCAAAGCCGCAGTTGGGGCACGTTCCCTCGACATAACGGCCGGGCAGGAAGCGGTCATCGACCTCGCAGTAGAGCTGCGTGCCCGGCTGGAGCGTGATGTGGCCCTTCTCGTACAGCGTGCGGAAGATGTCCCTCGCCACGGCGTGGTGGTTCTCCGTGTCGGTGTGGGTGAAGAGATCGAAGCTGATGCCGAGCTGCTGCCAGCATTCCAGGAAGCGGCGGTGGTAGCGTTCGAAGAACTCGCGGGGTGAGACGGCCTCGCGCTCGGCGGCCACGGTGATCGGCGTGCCGTGCGAGTCGCTGCCGCTGACCATCAGCACGTGATTCCCCCGCAGCCGGTGGTAGCGCGCGAACAGGTCGGGCGGCAGGTAGGCGCCAGCCAGGTGCCCGAGATGCAGGTCGCCGTTCGCGTACGGCCAGGCAACGAAAACGCCGATGGTCTGGTTCATTTCGTATGTCTCACTTCCCCGATGCGCGATGCCACGTGGGATTGTGACACGTTACGATCCCAGTCCCCGCGTCCCAACCCCACTCGACAGGTCTTGTACTGTTGAGGCGAACAATCTGGAGGACGCTGCGTGCGAAATCCTGACCTCATGCCCCTCGATCTGTTCTCGGTCAGCCACCGCTCCGGCGGCGAGCGGCGGGGCGTCACGCATTCGCGCCTGCGCGCGACACTGCGGCTGCTGTTCGACGGGCGCACGGCGGACGACATCGCCTGGCCTCCGGGGGACGCCGCGCTCGACGTGGATGCCCTGCGGACGGTTTCCTCCCGCGCGCGCTCGCAGTACATGCTGGAGCGGGTGCTGAAGCATCTGCCCGGCCGGAAGCAGGACGACGATCGGCCGTTGCCTGCCAGCGCCGGAGCGCCGGGCGCCGCCGCGGTCGCGCTGGCCTTCCGCACCGGGCTGGGCGTCGACGCACACACGATCGCGGACATCCTGGAGACTTCCCCCGAGCGTGTCGGCGCGGACCTGTTTCAGGCGCGCCGCGCCGTCGACCTCGCGCTGCCTGTGCCATGCGAGCGCTTTACCGCCACCGTTTCGCTACTGAGCGACCGTGCCCTCGATTCGGATGAACGCCTGCAATACATCTCCCACGTCCTGCACTGCGACCGCTGCCCGGCCGTGGTTGAGGCGATCGCAAGGCTGGACGCCGAGCTGGGCGCCGAGGTGGACCGCTACGAGCACAGCCTTCCGGACGCGCCCGCCCGGCGACGGCGTGGCCTCCGCCTGCTGCCCGTGCTCGGGGCCGTGGCGATGGCGGTGGTGGCGATCGTGGGGCTTGCGACGCTGAGCGGGCTGCTCTCAGGCGCGCGCGACCCGGTCCCGCTGCTCGTGACGGCGGCGCCGCCGCAACACACCGGCTGGCTGATCCAGCAATCGACGGGCGGACGGATCGAGGCGCTGAGCCTCGCGACGCGCGACACTCGCTCGCTGGGGGCATGGAGCGAGAGCGACGAATGGCTCGGGAACCCGACGCTTTCACCCGATGGTCGCCGGATCGCGTTCTGGGCAGCCCGCGAGGGCACGTTCACGCTCACCGTGGCAGAGATTGGCGGAGACCTCATCCAGGAGCTGACGTTCGATGCGACCGATTCGTTCCGATACTTCACCGGCTGGCTTGGCGAGACCGAGCTGCTGATCGCCGATTCCCCGCACGGCCCGCCGGGCGAGACGGTCGAAGCGTTTCACGCGCGGCTGGCCAACGAGGGCAGGCTGCTGGCAGTCGATGTCGAGACCGGCGCCGAGCGCGTCGTGTATCAGGGGAGCGTCGCGTACGCCAGCGTGGCGCCAGATGGCACGCGCATCGCGATCGTGCCGCCACGCGACCAGCGCTGGCCGGGGGAGTCGCTCGAGCTGCGCCACATGAGCGACGAGGGCGTTGGGGCGCTCATCGCCAGCGTCGAGCATCGCAAGGCTGGCGCGGCCCACTGGGCGCCGGACAGCAGCGCGCTTTTCTTCTCACACATCGCCGATGAGACGATCGAGACGATCGAGTTCGCTCCGGGGCAGGTCTTCAGCCCGACGGCGCGCCGCTACGAGCAGGCGGAGCTGGCGTCGCTGAGCCGCGACGGAGCATCGTCGTTCCTGTGGGCTCCGGAGACCGGCGAGCATCTCGACGTCGCGTCGGTGTCGCCGGACGGACGGACGGTCATCTTCCAGTCCGGCACGGCTCAGACGCTGGGCTATTTCCGCTATGTCTTCTTCCGCATACCGGCGGGCGGCGGCGAGCCGGAGCCGTTCACCGAAAGCCCGCACCCCAATGGCGCGTGGTCACCGGATGGCACGACGCTGTTGTGGCCAACGGTCGTCAGCTGGTATCTGACCGGGGACGCGACTGATCCCGCCGGAAGAATCGTCCCCGACATCGCCTTCGTCGCCTTCGGGCCGGACTGGGCGCCGCGCACCGTCCACGGCGAGATTGGCCCGAACTCGGTTGGCCCGCGCGTGCTCGGCTGGCTGCCGGAAGACGCGCTTCCCGTGGCAACGGAGACGGAGCGGCCGGTCGCGCTGCGTGGTCAGGCGGCCGAGCCCGCGCCGGTGGCCAACGCCGGGTCAGGCAACCAGCTCGTCCCGGGTAGCGTCGCCAGCCCGAATGGCCAGTACGTAACGCTGCGCGCCGCGCACGGCGAGACCGTCATCTGGAACACGGAGCGGCGTCGAGCCCGGCGGCTGCTGTCCGGCTCGCAAGGCGGCAGTTGGCTGCCGAGCGGGAACGGGCTGCTCGCCGCAGCGATTCCTCGCGCTGGAGCGGCGGCGACCCGGCTAATCTTTTACGCCCCGCAGTTCACGCGGGACATCGACGCGCGCTACGACTTTCGACCGCTGAACCCGGCCGGGCTGGATGAGCTTGGCGCGCGCTATTACGCGGCCCCGAGCCTGTCACCCGACCAGTTCAACGCCTCGTTCTTCGTCGTCGACCCGGAGCAGCAGGCGGTGTCGCTGTGGGTGGCCGGCTGGGACACGTCCCCGCGGCAGGCGTTGCGCTGGGCCCTGCCGCACGACAGCCTGCTGGATGTCCCGTTGCAGACCATCTGGGTCGACAATCGCACGCTGCTCGTGGCGCAGCCGGATGACTGGCGCGACGGGCTGCCGCGGCGCGTCTCTCTCGTGCGCGTGGTCATCGACGGAAACAGCATGCGCGTCGATTCGCTCATCGAACTGACCACCCGTCCCCGTGACCTCGGCGTGGCGCTCTGGGAGATGGCGCTGAGTCCGGACGCAACGCAGGTTGCCTACCGCCTGCGGCACTTCGGCGAGCTGTCGAACGACAGCGGGCGGTCGGACGCGTTGCACGTCGTTCCCGTCGCGGACATCGGTCGGCCGATCGAGCTGGCGCGCGGCAGCCCCGGCGACGGCATCGCCTGGTCGAAGGACAGCAGCTGGCTGGCGGCCGGAGTGCGCGGCAGGATCGCGCTCATGTCGGTCGACGGCCGGGATCTCACCTGGGTCACCCCGGACGGCCCGCGCGCCGACAACCCCCTCTGGCTCAGCACGCACGAGCTGTGGTTCTCGCTGGACACCGGTGACGGCCCCGAGATCTGGAGGGTAAGGATCGACTGAGGTCGGGGCACGGGCCTTCTCCTA
The DNA here is from genome assembly GCA_035513175.1 of Thermomicrobiales bacterium. GTDB lineage: Bacteria > Chloroflexota > Chloroflexia > Thermomicrobiales > CFX8 > DATKCN01. Next base: position 2,148 of record DATKCN010000212.1, on the reverse strand, counting down.
CGCGTCCCGCGTCCCGCGTCCCGACCCCCGCCGCCCCCCGAACCACTCCACCCATCGCTCCTGCTCCGGCGTCTCGACCGCGCGGGCGTCATACGTCTCGCGCACCCAGGCGACGGCGTTGGCTGGCTCGCTCCCGGCCAGAATCGCCATACAGGCCAGCACTGTCCCAGTGCGGCCCAGGCCGCCGATGCAGCCGATCTCGACGTGCTGACCGGACCGCGCGCGCTCGTACGCGGCGACGATCTGTTCGGCGGCGCACTCGGCGTCGGCGGGCACGCCGAAGTCGGGCCAGTCGATCAGGTCCGACGGCCAGATCGGCGCCCAGCGAGGATCGCAGTAGAGACCGAAATCGCGCCAGGCGTCGTCGGGATCGCGCTCGTTGACGGGCCGGGCGCGAACGATCGTTCCATCGGGCAACTCTATGTCCAGCAGTCACTCGCTTTCGAAATCGCGATCCAGCGGTCTCAATCCTGCGAAAGTGCATTGTGACGCACGAACTGTAGACGCGTCGAGGGATTGAAGGGAGCTAAAGTACGATGTTGTGGTATTGCAGCTTTACCTGGCAGCCGGGCACCAGCTACCAGCAGGTCGCGGAACGCCTGCTCGCCCAGCAGGACGCGATCAACGCGCTGGGCAAGCAGGTGCGCGGCTGGTACAACCTCGTCGGCGGCGGCGCGGGGTTCATGATTCTTGATGTCGCCGACCCGCAGGAGGTCAACCGGCTGCTCCAGCCGTGGATGGACATCGTCAGCTGGGACGTGCGCGCGATCAGTGAGACGAATCCGAAGCAGGTGCTCGACAACGCCCGCGCAACGATGCCCGCGAAGTAGCTCCGGCGCCGCGGACTCGGCGCACACCGCGCCATGACAGGGAAATCTAAAGGACGACAACTGTCGTTGTTAAGCGTTGTCGTCCTTTAAGCCTCTGAGTCACCTTTGCGTCAGCATCACGTCAATTGCGTAGGGGCGAATTGCATTCGCCCAATGCTGACCAGCGTCTCCTTGGCGGCACAAGTACCGTTGATGCAGTCAGGCGCGCGGCGGTCCGGGGCGAAAGCATTTCGCCCCTGCGAAGTAGAGGCGTTCTCGCGGCATCAATCCGATCCTTTCGCGGACCGCCTCCACACGCTGTGCCTAAAGCTTCAGCAGCCCGAACGCCTCCATGTAGCGCGGGTTGTCGCGCCGGAAGGTGTCCGGGTTCAGCCCCTTGTGGACCGCCATCTGGTAGGCCAGGATCTGCAACGGCACAGTCGCCAGCAACGGCGAGATCAGTTCTTCCGTCTCCGGCAGCGCGAACACCGGCGCGTCCGGCACGGCGGCCACACCCTGCCCGACCAGCCACAGCTTCGAGCCAAACCCGTTCAGCGTGGCCGTTACTTCTGCCACGCGGGTGGCCGAAGCCGACCCTGCCACGTTGACGACGATATTGAGATCGCCCTCGTTGACCGCCACCATCGGGCCGTGCAGGAACTGCTCGGTCGCCAGCGCGTCGATCCAGCCATAAGCCGCTTCGCGCACCTTGATGACCGCCTCGATGGCCGCGATCTCGTTCGGTCCTGCCCCGCAGGCGTAGATGCGCCGCTCGACGGCGTCGCGCGAGATCGGCAGCACCTCATCCTCGCGCGCCAGCACGCCCGCGATCTGCTCCGGCAGCGCCTGCAGCGCCGTGCGAAAGCCGCTCACGCCCGGCGCGCCACGGCCCTCTCCCAGTTCCGTCGCCACCTGCGCCAGCACCGTCATGGCCGTGATGTGCGACGAGGTGTAGGCAGCCGACCGCTCCCGCTCGATCGTGCGCAGAATGAGCTGCGAGCCGGGATGCTCCGCCGCCTGGCTGCCGATCGACACGACCGCCGCGTCGGCGTTGGCCGCCATCTCCAGCGAGCGCGCCGAGTACGACTTCACGCCGGTGTGCGCCATCACGACGACCGCGTCAGCAGACCGCAGGCCGACGTTGTCGGGATAGGTCGCGAAGTCGAACGACGACACGGCGCGCGCGTCCATCCCGGCTGCCCGTAGCAGCCAGCCGCCCATCAACGCCGCATGATAGCTGGTGCCGATGCCAACGACGAAGACGCGCCCCGCCCCGGCGATGCGATCAGCCGCTTCCCTGGCCGGCTTCCAGCCGTCGCTCAGCACCCGCCGCACATCC
>DATKCN010000211.1:0-8012 GCA_035513175.1 Thermomicrobiales bacterium | reverse complement strand
GAAGCGGCCCGCAGCCATGCCGAGCAGGCGCTACGTCTCGCTGGCGATCCTGCCCAGCCGCTCGTGCTGCTCGCCACTCATCGCTTCGCTGCTCAGCTCGACACCGAAGCAGGCCAGTACGCCGACGCCGAGCAGCATCTCAACCAGGCGCTCGCCCTGGCCGACGCCTGCGCCGCGCCCTTCGAGCGCGCGCTGACCCTGCTGACCCGCGCCGAGCTACGGGCCGCGACCGGCGCGATCGACGAGGCGCGAACGCTGGTGGATCAGGCACGCGACATCTGCATCCCCCTCGGCGCCAGGCCGACCCTCGCCCGCGCCGACGCGCTGGCCGCCCGGTTCAGCGCCGCTCCCGTTGTGCCCGGCCACGCTGCCGGTCTGTCAACCCGCGAGGTCGAGGTGCTGCGCCTCGTCGCGCGGGGCTTGAGCGACTCGGAAGTGGCCGAACAGCTCTTCCTGGCCCGCCGCACGGTGAACACCCACCTGACGAACATTTACACCAAGCTCGATGTCAACAACCGCGCCGCTGCCACCCGCTGGGCCATCGAGAACGGGATCGACTAAGGGAGCGACCGGGCGGCGCCATTGCCATCGCTGTGCCGATGCCTGAGAATGCCGCATGTACGCGAGCGAACAACACGAACAAGGAGGGATGACCATGCGTGCCGCCGTCTGCTACGAGTTCGGGCAACCCCTGGTCATCGAGGACATTGCCATCGACCTGCCCAAGGTTGGCGAAGTGCGGGTGCGCGTCTCGGCCTGCGGCATCTGCCACAGCGACTTGCACCGCCTGCGCGGCGAGCGTGGCGGGATGCTGCCCATGGTGGCCGGACATGAGGCGGCTGGCATCATCGAGGAGTTGGGTCCGGGGGTCAGCGGATTCGCGCTGGGCGACCGCGTCATCGTCTCGCTGCTGCGCTCGTGTGGTCGCTGCTTCTATTGCCAGAGCGGCTCGCCGCATCACTGTGAGGCGGTGTTCGCGCTGCAGCACGAGACGCGGCTGCACACCAACGACGGCGTCCCGGTCGTCCAGGGGATCAACGTCGGGGCCTTCGCCGAGCAGGTCGTCGTCGACCAGTCGCAGCTCGTCAAGGCGCCGGACGATGTGCCCCTGGAGAGCGTGGCGCTGCTGGCCTGCGGCGTCATCACCGGGCTCGGCGCGGTCGTCAACACGGCCCAGGTTCCGACCGGCAGCAGCGTCGTCGTGATCGGGGCCGGCGGGGTCGGCATGAACGCCATCCAGGGTGCGCGCCTGTCCGGCGCGTTTCCGATCGTCGCGGTCGATGTCCTGGACGGCAAGCTGGAGGATGCGCGGGGCTTCGGCGCCACGCACGGGGTGAATGCCGCCCGCCCGGACGCCGCCCAGGAGGTGCGCGCGATCAGCGGGGCGCGCGGCGCCGACTACGTGTTCGTCACCGTCGGCAGCGCTCAGGCGGCCGAGCTGGGACTCGAGCTGGTGCGGACCGAGGGCACGCTGGTGCTGGTCGGGATGCCGCCGACCGGGGTCTCCCTGTCGCTGCCGGTCTTCGAAACGGTCAACCGCAGCGTGCGCATCCTCGGCAGCAAGATGGGCTCGACGCGCCTGTCGATCGACGTCCCGCGCTTGCTGGACCTCTATCAGGCGGGCCAGCTGCAATTGGACGAGCTGATCACCGCGCGGTACCCGCTGGAGCAGATCAACGAGGCCATCGCCTCGGTCGAGCGCGGCGAGGCGTTGCGGCACGTCATCGTGATGTAGGGCGGCAGGCCCCAACGCGACGGCGGGAGCGAGCCGGGTTTCGGGCATGCACTACAATTGACCATGCCTGAAACAATCCTGGCCACCAAGCTCTACATCCCCCCGCCCCAGCCGCGGGCCGTCCTCCGCTCCCGCCTGAGCGCGCGGCTCGACGAGGGCCTGAGCCGCAAGCTGACCCTCGTCTCCGCGTCGGCCGGCTTTGGCAAGACCACGCTCGTCAGTGAATGGGTCGCCGGTTGCGGGCGTCCGGTCGCCTGGCTATCGCTCGACGAGGCGGACAGCGACCCCATGCGCTTCCTGTCCTACCTCGTCGCCGCGTTGCGGACGGTCGCGCCAGACGTAGGACGCGGGGCGTTGGGCATGCTCCAGTCCCCGCAGCCACCGCCGGTCGAGTCGCTGCTGACCGCCCTGCTCAATGAGCTTGCCAGCATCCCGGACGATGTCGTGCTCGTCCTCGACGACTACCACGTGCTCGACGCCACGGCGGTCGACAGCGCCCTCGCCTTCCTGCTTGAGCGCCTGCCGCCGCGCCTGCGTCTGGTCATCGTCTCCCGTGAGGACCCGCGTCTCCCGCTGGCCCGCCTGCGTGTCCGGGATCAGCTCACCGAGCTGCGCGTCGCCGACCTGCGCTTTACGCCGTCCGAAGCTGCCGAGTTCCTCAATCAGTCCATGGGCTTGAGCCTCACCGAGCAGGACATCGCCGCGCTGGACACCCGCACCGAGGGCTGGATCGCCGGGCTGCAACTGGCCGCCATCTCGCTGCGGGGTCTCGAGGACGCCAGCAGCTTCATCGCCTCCTTCACCGGCAGTCACCGCTTCGTGCTGGACTATCTGCTTGAAGAGGTCCTGCACCGGCAGTCCGACGGCGTCCAGGCGTTCCTGCTGCGCACGTCGATCCTCGACCGCATGTGCGGGCCGCTGTGTGACGCTGTCCTGCTCGACTCCACGCGCTCCGGACACGAGACACTGGAAACTCTCGAACACGCCAACCTGTTCATTGTCCCGCTGGATAACGAGCGCCGCTGGTATCGCTATCACCACCTGTTCGCGGAACTGCTGCGCCAGCGCCTGCGGCAGAGCGTGGCTTCGTCCCCAGGCGATGAGTTGGCCGAGCTGCACATCCGCGCCAGCGCCTGGCTTGAGGACAACGGCCTGGAGCTTGAGGCCTTCCACCACGCGACCGCCGCAAACGACATCGAGCGCGCCGCGCACCTGATCGACGGCAAGGGGATGCCGCTGCACTTTCGCGGCGGGATGATCCCGATCCTGAGCTGGCTGACATCGTTGCCGGAGTCGACACTCAATGCCTGGCCGTCGTTGTGGACGACATATGCCTCGCTAACGCTGATTACCGGCAGGACTTCCGGCGTCGAAGGGATGCTGCAGGCTGCTGAAGCCGCCCTGCTCGCCATGCCGCCGGACGCCACGACGCGCGACCGCATCGGACGCAACGCCGCTGTCTGGGCGACGCTGGCCGCCAATCTCAATCAGGGTGACGCCATTGTCGCCCATTCACACAGGGCGCTGGAGTACCTGCATCCGGACAATCTGGCGTTCCGCACCTCCACGGTCTGGAAGCTGGGCTACGCGTACTATCTGCGGAAAGAGTACGCGGCGGCCGGCCGGGCGTTTGCTGACACCGTCGCTGCCAGCGAGGCGTCGGGCAACGCCATCTTCGTCATTCTGGCAACGATCGGGTTGGGTCACACGCGGGAGCTGTCCAACGATCTCCACCGCGCCGCGGAGTCCTTCCGGCATGCGCTGCAGCTGCTGAGCGATCTCGCGCTGCCGGTTGCCGGAGACGCGCATATCGGTCTGGCGCGCATCTGCTACGAATGGAACGACCTGCAAGCGGCCCGCGAGCACGGGCAATCGAGCATCGCGCATGCGCGGCAGAAGGACACGCATGACCGGCTGGTCCGCTGTCTCGTGGTCCTGGCCAGCATCGAGCGTGCTGAAGGCCACCCGGCAGAGGCGGCGGAACTGGTCGCGGAAGCCGAGCGCTGCGCGCGCCAGCATAACCTCGCTGCGCTCCTGCCGGAGATCGCGGCTGTGCAGATACAGCTCCTGCTCGACGAGGGCTGCCTGTCACAGGCCGCGGAATTGGCACGGGCCCACGACCTGCCCGCCAGTCAGGCGCGGGTAGCGCTGGCCCGTGGCAACGCGCCCGCCGCGCTGGCCATCCTCGCGCCCTTCCGCCAGCACCTGGAGGCCAGGGAGTGGCAGAACGAGCTGCTCAGGGCCATCGTGCTGCAAGCCAGCGCCCAGCAGGCTCACGGCGACACGGAGGCCGCGCTGCACGCCCTGGCCGAGGCGCTGGCAATGGCCGAGCCGGGCGGCTACGTCCGCACCTTTGTCAATGAAGGCGCCCCCATGGTCCAGCTATTGTCCGCAGCACTGGCGCGTGGCATCAACCCCGACTACGTGGGCACACTCCTGGCCGCGTGCGGGAGCGCTGTGCCCAGCGCGCCCCACCCCACTCGGTGCCCCGCCCAGCCCCCGATCGATCCGCTCAGCCCCCGCGAGCTGGACGTGCTGCGCCTCGTCGCCCAAGGCCTCTCGAACCGCGAGATCGCCGACCGGCTCTACCTCGCCCTCGACACCGTCAAAGGCCACAACCGCGTCATCTTCTCCAAGCTCCAGGTGTCGCGCCGCACCGAAGCCGTCGCCCGCGCCCGCGAGCTGGGCCTGCTGTAGCGGGACCGAGGGGGTCGGGACGCGAAGGCACGTCCGAGTCGTCCCACCTGCTCCCCTCTCCGCGTCGGGGAGGGGCTGGGGGTGGGGTTCCTCTCCGCGTCCCGACCCCCCGCGCCAAAAAACAACACTCCCCAACAACACTTTGGTGTCTGCGCCGCAACACCCCCTGCCGACTACTCTCTGTACATGCCTGATCGGCACGGACTGTCGAGCATGACCGGAACGGGACGGGGTCATGACATGCGAGCGAGACGCGAACTTCACCCCGGACCAGCCGATGGTCTACGAGATCAGGGTGAGCGGCCATCTGGGTCGTGAATGGTCAGGCTGGTTCGACGGCCTCGCGATCACGCCGGGAGGCAACGGCGACTCGCTCCTGACCGGACCTGTGGTCGACCAGTCCGCATTGCATGGGCTGCTCAAGCAGGTGCGTGATCTGGGCCTGCCGCTGCTCTCGGTCGTGTGTCTCGAGCGCGATGAAGCGGCTGCAGCGAATGGCGACGACCAGGTGACCCCAGGCGGCAGCGACGGTGAACGGCCTCCCGAGGTAAATGAATCCAGATGATGTTCGATCGGAACGTGAACGCAAGGAGTTAGATCATGTCAGTGTCCATGCCACCCTACGCCGCTCGTCTGAACGTCGACTACCCCGAACGACTTAACCGGCTCACAACCGCGTTCCGTCTGCTCTGGATCATCCCGATCGCCGTCATCTTCCTGCTGCTTGTCGCCACCGGCAGCGAGTCAGGCGATCAGGCGCGCAATACCGGCGGCGGAGTCGCCAGTGGGCTCGTTATCGCGACGGCGCTGATGATTGTGTTTCGCGTCCGTTACCCACGCTGGTGGTTCGACTTCGCCCGCGAGTTGACGCGCTTTGGGACGCGGGTTGGCGCGTACCTGACGTTGCTGACGGACCATTATCCGTCGACCGTGGACGACCAGTCGGTGCATCTCGACATTGACTACCCCGACGTCGAGCAGGACCTCAATCGCTGGTTACCGCTCGTCAAATGGCTGCTGGCAATCCCTCACTACGTCGTTCTGGTTGCGCTCTGGCTCGCTGCGCTCGGCGCGGTCGTGATCGCCTGGTTCGCCATTCTCTTCACCGGACGCTATCCACGCAGCCTGTTCGACTTCGTCGTCGGGGTCGGCCGGTGGAGCCTGCGAGTGAACGCCTACGCCTTCCTGCTTGTTACCGACCGCTACCCGCCATTCAGCCTGCGCTGAGCCGGGTACCAGCGACTCAACGACCCACATCTACATCTACATCGCCGCGACGATCCTCAGCGGTCACGCCAGGAGTGCCGTCACATGTCACAGAAAGGAACGCTGCCACTGATGCCACGTTCAACTGACTTCGACTGACACAAAGGCTGACAACGACGTATCGAAAGGACAAGGACACACAGTGATAACGGCAACGGGATTGACGAAACGCTACGGCAGCACGGCCGCCGTGGATGGGCTCACATTCGAGGTACAGCCCGGCATCGTGACCGGCTTCCTCGGCCCCAACGGCGCGGGCAAGACGACGACGATGCGGCTCATTCTCGGGCTGGACAGCGCGACGGACGGCAGCGTCACCGTCAACGGCCAGTCGTACCGCGACAAGGCCGCGCCGATGCAGGAGGTTGGCGCATTGATCGACCCCTCGGCAGTGCACGGCGGGCGCTCGGCCTACAACCACCTGCTCTGGCAGGCGCAGGCTGGCGGAATCCGCCGGAGCCGCGTCGACGAGGTGCTCGACATGGCCGGGCTGGCCGGCGTGGCCCGCAAGAAGGTCGGCGGGTTCTCGCTCGGCATGCACCAGCGGCTCGGCATCGCCTCGGCGCTGCTGGGAGATCCGCCCGTGCTGCTGTTCGACGAGCCGGTCAACGGGCTCGACCCGGAAGGCATCCAGTGGATTCGGGCGCTGATGAAGCGCTTCGCCGCCGAGGGCCGCACCGTCTTCGTCTCCAGCCACCTGATGAGCGAGATGGAGCAGACCGCCAATCACGTCCTCGTCATCGGCCGGGGCCGCCTGATCGCCGATGTCTCCGTCGAGGAGATCACCCGGCGCAGCGCGCTCAGTCACGTCAAGGTCGTCTCGCAGCGAGCGCATGAGCTCAGCGGGCATCTTGAGGCGCACGGCGCGAGCGTCTCCAACGGCACGCCGCACGAACTGACCGTGACTGGCCTCGACGCCGGCGCCATCGGCGCCATCGCCTTCCAGCACGGCATCCCGCTCGACGAACTGTCCCCCCGCCGCGCCAGCCTGGAAGACGCCTTCATGGAACTGACGCGCGACAGCGTCGAGTTCCGGGCCGGCAGCCGCCCGTCAGACCCCGCCACGGACGTCGCCGAAATCGCTCGCGAACTCGCCGGAAAGGCCAACTAACATGACCGCAACCACCACATCGCTACACGACATGAGAGCCTCGACTGCCCCCGGCTTCGCAACCACGCTCCAGTCAGAATGGACCAAACTGCGCTCGGTGCGCGCGACCTGGATCATCGTCGCGCTGATCATCGGGCTGTCGATCGGGGTCTCGGCGCTGACATCGCTCGTGGCAGGCCTCACGTACGACAACTGGGGCAACGGCGCTCAGGCGTCGTTCGATCCGCTCGTATCCAGTTTGACCGGCCAGCTGTTCCGGCTCATTCTCCTAATCGTGCTCGCCGCCACCGTCGTCGCCTCGGAGTATGGGTCGAGGATGATCCGCACGACCTTCATCGTGAACCCACGCCGCACGCAGGTGCTGGTCGCCAAGGCCGCGCTCGTCGGCGCGCTCAGCCTCGTCGTCAGCGCCATCAGCGTCCCCGGCATGTTCCTGGTCAGCCAGGCCATCTTCGAACACTATGGTCTCGCGACGGCCAGCATCTCCGACAGCGACACCGCCCGCCTGCTGCTCGTCTATACCGTCTCGCAGGGACTGGTCTACACCCTGATCCCCTTCGCAATCGCCTGGCTGCTGCGTAGCGCCGCCAGCGCGATCTCCGTGTCGATCGGCTTCATCTTCCTGACCTCGGTGCTGTCGCCCCTCGTCCCGGTCTGGGTGCAGCAGAACGTGCTGCGCTACCTGCCGGACATGGCCGCCAACACCCTCTCCGGCATGACCGAAACCGACGCCTCGACGCATCTGGCGCAGGGCCCCGCCATCGCCGTGATCGTCATCTGGCTGGCCGGCATGCTGGCCGCCGCCGCCTTCGTCCTGAACCGGCGCGATGTCTGAACGCCGGTCGGCGTGGCAGAACCGCGTAGGGGAGGCCCAACGTGGCCTCCCGGTTGGGGCGCCACGGCCTCGGACTCCGGTATACAAAGTCGGATCCCGATGTCAGCAGCCCGAGTCCCCGACCGAGGAGGCCACGTTGGGCCTCCCCACGCGTTGACCGGCTCATGGCACTGCGAACACTCAAGCAATCAGACCGCGAATTCGCGGAAGAAAGGACCTGGCAAAGATGACCGCAACCACCACATCGGCACACGGCGCAATGCCCGCCGCCGCCCCCGGCTTCGGGGCGGCGTTCAAGGCAGAATGGACCAAGCTTCGTTCCGTCCGCTCGACCTGGATCATCGTCGCGCTGATCATCGGGCTGTCGA
>DATKCN010000210.1:0-4451 GCA_035513175.1 Thermomicrobiales bacterium | reverse complement strand
CCGGCTTTCCCCGCCGCCGGAAACGGACAGCACGTCCGCCCCAGGTCCCTGGATCGTCATGTGAGCACTGAGCTCGAGCTGCGCGCCCGCCAGGGTGATCGTGTCGCAGGGCAGGTCCGCGGCGAACGCGATCGCGTGCGGGTCCAGCTCGGTCGCGTCCCCATCCGCGTTGGCCGCTTCGACCGCGTCGCGCAGCGAGCCGGGTGGCACGGGGTCAAGGCCGTCGTCGCAGTTGCTGACCACCGATGACCCGGCAGCGGCTACGGCGACAGGGAAGGCGATCGGCAAGGCTGCCATCAGTGTCAGGGCGACGAGCAGCGTCGGAAGCTGGCGGGAACGTGCGCGCGATCGTGTCATCGGTGCGCTTCCTCTCATGGAGCAGCGTCTCCAGACCAGCACACCGAGATACGCGCATCCAGCCGCCGGGTTGGTAGGTTGTGCCTGCCTCCAATGGTCGCGAATGGTCTAGCGCCATTGTGACGGAGATACCGCGCAGAGTCAATCCCTCGCCGTGTCGGGAGTAGGGAATAGGGAGTAGGGGAAGTCTCGGGGGATTAATGGTTTCTGGGCTGCGCCTGTTCCCTACTCCCTACTCCCTGTTCCCTCCCGTACAGCACAAGCAGCCCCGCCAGCCGCTCGGCCATCTCATCCGTCAACGCCCCCGGTTGCATGCGCCAGCCCCAGTTGCCGGTGGCGCGGCCGGGCAGGTTCATGCGGGCTTGTGTGCCGAGCCGCAGGAGGTCCTGCAACGGCACGATCGCGGTTTCGGCGACGGAGGCCAGCACCGTCTGGATCAGGTCCCAGGCCACGTCGGCGCCATCGACCCCCAGGTATCTGCGCGCATGATCGCGAGTGTTGTCGTCCGCGCTGTCGAACCAGCCCACCGTCGTGTCGTTGTCGTGCGTGCCGGTGTAGACGACGGTGTTGCGCGCCAGATTATGCGGCAGGTACAGGTTGTCGCTGCCCGACCCAAAGGCGAACTGCAACACCGACATGCCGGGGAAGCCAAGGCTCTCCCGCAGGTCGTCCACGTCCTTCGTCATCATCCCCAGGTCCTCGGCCACCACCGGCAGGTCGCCCAGCGCCTCCCACACCGCGTCGAACAATGCGCGCCCCGGCCCCGGCTTCCAGCTTCCTCTAATAGCGGTCTCTTCTCCGGCGGGCACCGACCAGTAATCCTCGAAGCCCCGGAAGTGGTCGATCCTCGCGATGTCCACCAGGCTGTAGACGGCCCGGAAGCGTTCGATCCACCAGCGGTAGCCGTCAGCCCGCATGGCATCCCAGTCGTAGAGCGGATTGCCCCACAGCTGCCCGGTGGCGCTGAAGTAGTCCGGCGGCACGCCTGCCACCGATGTTGGTCGCCCACGCTCGTCAAGCTGAAACTGCGCGGAGTTGGCCCACACGTCGGCACTGTCGAGCGCCACGAAGATGGGGATGTCGCCCAGCACCCGCACGCCGCGCTCGTTGGCGTAGCGCCGCAGCGCGCCCCACTGGCGGAAGAACGCGAACTGCATGAAGCACTGCGTGTCGATGTCGTGCTTCAGCCGGTCGCGCGCGGCGCGCAGCGCGTCAGGGTCGCGCAGGGCGAGCGGGCGGGGCCAGGCGCTCCAGAGCGCGCCGTCCTGCTCGGCCTTGAGAGCGCGGAAGAGCGTGTAGTCATCCAGCCAGGCTGCCTGCGCGTCGCGGAAGCGCCGGTATTCGTCGCGCAGCTGCCCCGCCTGCCCGGCATGGAAGCGCTCGGCGGCGCGCGCCAGCAGCGGCAGCTTGAAGGCGGTCACGGCGTCGAAGTCCACGAGGTCGTCCGGGAAGCCGGCGGGCTGAATGTCGCTCTCCTCCAGCAGGCGCTCCTCGACCAGGTTGCCCAGCGAGATCAGCAGTGGGTTCCCGGCAAACGCCGAGTATGACGCGTAGGGAGAGTCGCCGAAGCCAGTCGGCCCCAGCGGCAGGATCTGCCAGCGCTGCTGCCCGGCCCGCGCCAGCCAGTCGATGAAGCGGCGCGCCTCCGCGCCCAGGTCGCCGATGCCGTGCGGGCCGGGCAGCGAGGTCGGATGCGCCAGCACGCCACTGTAGCGCGACGGCGGTAGGCGCGTTTCCTCGCGTTCGTCCCGATCCGTGCCGCGTGGATTAATCCCGGCCATGCCTGCCTCCTCGTCGTGCATGCTATATCGTCGGGGCGGGCGCGTCAGAAATCGTGCCGCGGCGCCGGTCGTGCGGCATAGGGCCCGCGTGAGACACGACGGCGCGAGGATAGCAGGATCGCGCGCCGCCCGCCGTGATCCGTGGAAGGCGAAACGTCCGTAGCAAGAAGCAGGGATGGCGTGGCGCGCGACGGCTGTCAGGTTGACGCCCGCGCTCGCGGATGACCGGGCTCACGCATGGCACGGCTGGCTGACGTGATGGAGAAGGAAAGGGAGGACCCATGCGTCGACGCATGCTGATACCGCTGGCGATCGTCATGCTGCTCGTCGGCTCGATGGCGGGAGCGCTTTCGGCCGGGGCGACGTACCACGAGGACGACGACCACAATCACGGCCAACAGAACGGCGACTTCGCCTGGGCCGACCCCGTATTTGAACGCACCTGGGAGCGCACCGACTATCCAGTGAAGAACCTGGCGGTGCCTCGCACCTGGATCTGGGGGCCGGGCCCGAACGACGCGGGCGACATGGAGCCCTACGTCGAGGCGCCCGGAGGCATGCGGCTGACGCAATACACCGACAAGAGCCGCATGGAAGACAACACCTGGCGCACCACTGAAGAGCCGTGGGACGTCACCAATGGCCTGCTCGTCGTCGAGATGATGAACGGCCAGATCCAGGTTGGCGACAACGCCTTCTTCCCGCACCCCAACGGCCCCTCAGACGAGAACGTCGCCGGGGATCCGGGCGCGGACAACGGCCCGACATACGCCACGATGGCTGACGTGCGTGACGAGCCCGCCGCCGCCGATGGCGCGCTGCTGACGCAGCGTCTGGCGCTGGACGGCACGATCAGCAACGATCCGGCTCTGGCGAGCATGAACGTCACAGCGGCAGAGCGCGTGATGGTGCCGGGCATCGACCACCAGGTCGCCTCGGTCTTCCTGGCGTTCATGCAGTCCAGCGGACCGGTGTGGGTCAACGACATGCTGGTGAACGAGCGCCTGTTCATCAACGATTACTACGCCACCGGCTACCCCGTCACCGAGGCCTACTGGGCCGATGTGCGGGTTGGCGGCACGCTGCGCACCGTCCTGCTGCAGTGCTTCGAGCGCCGGTGCCTGACCTACACGCCCGGCAACCCGGCCGGGTGGCTGGTCGAGGCCGGCAACGTCGGCCAGCACTACCACAACTGGCGCCATGGCGACGGCATGCCGCCGCTGCCGGAAGAGCGCCTGTTCGTCGCGCACCTGACCGGCGATCAGGAAAACCCACCGGTCGCGACCGACGCTACTGGCGAAGCAGCCTTCTTCCTCAGCGATGACGGCACGACGCTGCACTACGACATCACGTTCGAGAATCTCGTGGATGTCACTATGGGCCATATCCACCTGGGCGCGGTCGGCGTCAACGGCGGCGTCCTCGTCTGGCTCTTCCCTGAGGGCGGACCACCGCCGTCGGCGCCCGTGGCGCTCGACCATGTCGATGGCACGCTGACCGCCGCTGACATGCCGGCCGGGACCACCCTCTATGAGCTCGTCGACCTGATGGCCGCCGGAGAGACCTACGCCAACTTCCACACCCTGGCGCACGGCGGCGGCGAGATTCGCGGCCAGATCATGCCGGTCGAGGAGATCGACTTCATCGCCACCCTGACGAACGACCAGGAGATCGTCGCGCCGCCCGCCGTGCAGCCGGACACCGGCGCCAGCGGCTCGGCGACGCTGCACTACTCCCCCTGGGACGGGACCATCGCCTGCGCGCTCCTGGCTATCGACATCTTGGACGTCACCATGTCGCACATTCACCTCGCGCCGGCCGGCGCCAATGGGGGCGTGATCACCTGGCTGTTCCCGCCGACCGGCCCGCCGGCAGCGGACCCGCCGGTGACGCCGGATGGCGAGCTGTCGTGCGAGACGGTGACGGAGGACCGCCTGAACATCTCAGAAGCCGTTGAGGCCCAGATCGATGGCACATCGCTGGAAGCCTTCGTCTACCAGATGCTGATCGGCAACACCTACGTCAACGTCCACACCAGCGCGTACCCGGCCGGGGAGATCCGGGGACAGATCTATCCCGACTGGAACTGACACTCCGCTGACCGCAGCGACGGTCGTGCGGCATTGGGTCCGCGTGAGACACGACGGCGGGAGGGTAGCAGGATCGCGCGCCGCCCGCCGTGATCCATGGAGAAGGAAAGGGAGGACCCATGCGTCGACGCATGCTGATACCGCTGGCGATCGTCATGCTGCTCGTCGGCTCGATGGCGGGAGCGCTTTCGGCCGGGGCGACGTACCACGAGGACGACGACCA
>DATKCN010000209.1:0-2294 GCA_035513175.1 Thermomicrobiales bacterium | reverse complement strand
GGCACGCTACGCGGGGACCGACGTTGCTCCGCCACAGCGCCGTGGGCAGGCGGTGAGCACGGTCCTCGTCGCGACGACGTTCGGCGCCGTGGCGGGGCCGAATCTCGTCAAGCCCATGGGAGGCGTGGCCGACGCGATTGGCATCCCGGAGCTGGCAGGCCCGTTCCTGTTGTCGATCGCGGCATATGGGCTGGCGGCGCTGGTGCTGACGGTGTTTCTGCGGCCAGATCCACTGTTGTTCGCCCGAGGCATCGCCGCATCCGCGCAAGCCACGAGCGGGCGTGTCGCCGCCGAGGTTTCCGGGACGTTGCAGCGGCGGGGCGTCGCGCTGGGAGCGACAGTGATGATCGTCACGCAGGTCGTCATGGTGGCGATCATGACGATGACGCCGATCCACATGCGCGACCACGGCCACGGGCTGGGGGCGACCGGTCTGGTGATCGGCGTGCACATCGCCGGCATGTTCCTGCCATCGCCAATATCCGGCTACCTCGTCGACCGCGTCGGCCGCATGCCGCTGGTGATGGCGTCGGCAGTGACGCTGCCCGTGTCCGGCATCATCGCGGCGCTGGCGCCGGTAGATTCGGTCGCGATTCTGGCGCTCGCGCTTGGCCTGCTCGGTCTGGGCTGGAACTTCGGGCTCGTCGCTGGAACGGCCATGCTCACCGACGCGACACCGCTGGAGACGCGGGCCGCCACACAGGGCACGGTCGATGTCGGGGTGGCGCTGTCGGGCGCCGGGGGCGGCATCATGAGCGGGGTGATGGTGGCGACGACGAGCTACGCGGCGCTGTCGCTGGTGGGCGGGGGTCTGGCGCTAGCGCTTATTCCGGTCGTGGTGATGGCGACGGTGGCGCGCCCGGCGCAGAGCACGAGCTCGCCAGCGTAGCAGCGCGCCTGGCTGGCGTTCTACTCGTCGATGAAGATCAGAAAATCGAGCCAGCCGGGCGAGTGGCCCAATTGAGTCAGCCGGACCGCTGCCTCGCTCCGGTGCTGCGTGGCGTGGTTGATCTGATGCAGCAACTGCTGCCACAGCGGGTACGCCCAGGTCTCGCCCAGCACGTTGACGTAGGAGACGACTCTCCCGAGGTCGGCGTCGCCGAGACCGTCAACAAAGCCCCGTGTCTCGGCCGCGACCGCTGTGGAGTGGGCGCGGATGCTGGCGACATCAGGAAACGCGGCCGGGTCCCGCGTGGCATCCGGCGATCGCCCTCGCCACCGTTCGAGGTACATCCACTCTGCGTCCACGATGTGCACGAGCGTGTCGCGGATCGAGCCGTATCCTCCAGCTCTGTCCGCGAGTAGCTGCTCCGGGTCGAGCCATTCCGCCGCGTCAAGCACGCGCGCGTTAGCCCAGGCGTTGTACGCGTAGAAGGTTCGGACAGCACTGGCAAACATGAGCGAATCCTCCTGACGTTGACCTCTGGGTAGCCACAAGCCGGCGGCACGCGCCGCCGGCTTGTAAAACGGGCGAGCTGAGGCGTCCGGCGTATGTCATCAGTCAGGGAGCAGCCCCGACGACATCGCGGGAGCAGAGCGCGCCGACCATTGGCGCGCTCCCGCCGCCCTGGGTCACGCTGAGAACGGCGCGTACCCATTGGCCAGGTACTCGACCAGGCGGGCGGCTCCGGCGATCTCGGCTCCCTCGATCAGGTCGCCCTCGCCGATGTTGCGTGGCTTGCAGCAGGCCGCGCAGGCGATCAGCGTGCCGCCCCCGGCGACGTACTGGCCGATCAGCTCCTTGACCGGCGCGAAGCCCTCCTTGTGGATGTCGTCCGCGTACCCCTTGGTCGCCAGCCGCACGCCTTCGACCGTCAGAAAGACTACCGCCTCGTGGTCGGAGGCCAGCGCCGTGTTGCCGACGATGAATGCCAGCGTGGCGCGTTCGGCGTCATCGTTGCCGTAGCTACCGTAAATGAGAATTTTCGACATGGAGTGTGCCTCGCTTTCTCAGGTAGTAGACCGCGTACTCGTCGTAGTCATCCATCCCGAGGTAGCCGTGGCCGGTCATGCGACTCCAGGCGCGCAGATCCAGTTGGGCACTCGGGTCGTAGGCGACGACCGCCAGAATCTCGTCCGGCAGCAGGGGATCGATCGCCGCGCGGACGTTCAGGATCAGCGTGGCGCAGTTCTCCTCGCCGGCATCCAGCGTGTCCGCGACGGCATGCCCGCCGGTATCATCCATCCTTGCGGCGGATGAAGTAGCGTCCGTGATCGTTCCCATCACCCCCTCCCAGGTAGGCGTGCCCGACCATGCGACACCAGGCGGGCAGGTCGGCCACAACACCGGCGTC
>DATKCN010000208.1:0-3617 GCA_035513175.1 Thermomicrobiales bacterium | reverse complement strand
GGCATCGCGGCGCTCAGCGTGGCCGTCCCCGTCCAGCTCGGCGGCGAGGTCGTGCCGATGATCTGGGCGGCGGAAGCAGTGGCTCTGACCTGGGTCTACGCGCGGCGCGGCCATCTGTTCAGCGCGGGCGCGGCCATCGCGCTGGGGGCGGCGGCACTGCTGCACCTCGTGATCTTTGAGTACCCGATCATCGACCTCGGGTCCGGCACGACGACAGCGCGGCCCTTCCTGAACGCCTCCGGCGGCACGCTGCTTTACCTGCTGGCGGCGATGGTTGTTGCCGGAGCGCTCGTGCGCAGGCGGGAGGTCCGGGCGCTGCTGGCCGGGATCGGCCTGCTGCTCCTGATCTACGTCATGCCGTTCGAAGTGACGGGGATCGCTCTGCTGGCGGGCTGGTCGGCGCTGTTCGTCGCCGGGTTTGCCGCACACCATCGCTGGGATCAGCTGCCGAAGGCGGTTGTGGGCGACGCCGGATCGGCCGCGAGCGAGGTCCGGCTGGCCCTGCTGCTGCCGGGCCTGCTGGCGGGAAGCGCGGCGACGATGCGCGCGCTGGCGGTCGAGCTGCCGCTGGAGCATGTCTCAACCTGGACCCGGCCGGACACGCCGTTCAGCACCACACAGACGCTCGCGGCCGTCGTCCTCATGGCCGCAGGCGTGCTCGCGGCCTGGGCAGCGACCATCCCGGTGTTGCGGCGCGCGGCGATCGGCGCGGTTATCCTCATCGCCGCCTACCTCATGCCGTTCGAGCTGGGACGGCCCGCGCTGGTCGTCGCCTGGTCTGCGCTGGCGTTGGGCGCGCTGTTGCTGGCGCGGCGCGCGGCAATCCGTGACAGCGTCGAAGCGGTCGCGCCATACCTGCTGACGGCGGCGGCGATCCTCGGCGCCGGGGCGCTCGTCGCGCTCGTCAGCGTCGCGCCGCCCGAGCGCCTCGTGGTGCGGGCCGGCTCCGTCATCGATCATCCGCCGTTCTGGAGCGGGGCGACTGCCGCGCTGCTGGCGCTGGCGGTTGCCTTCGGGGCCGCCGCATGGCTGTATCGCGACTGGAAGCAGGCTCGCTGGCTGGCGGTCGTCACCGGGACGCTGGTCGTCTACCTGCTGTCGGTCGGTCTCGTCGACAGCTTCCAGGGCCGCGTCGACACGACCGGGCTGGAATCACTCCGCAAGCAGGCGCAGGTTGCGCTGTCGATCCTGTGGGCAGGGCTGGGTGTCGCGGGCCTCGTGACCGGCTTCTTCCGGGGTGGGGCTACGCTGCGCACCGGCGGGCTGGCGCTGCTGGGGCTGTCCACCGTGAAGGTCTTCGTGTACGATCTGGCGTCGCTGGACGCGTCGTACCGGGTGCTCTCCTTCATCGGCCTCGGCATCCTCCTCCTGGCCAGCTCCTACGCTTACCAGCGCATGATGCCCGCCATGCGGGGGCGAAGGGAGACCTAACCCCCCGATCCCCTTCCCGGCGCGGGAAGGGGGAGATTGCTATTGGGGCATTGTCATTGTCGGATCGGCAGGGGGTGAGGGCCAATGTTCGGCGACTACGATTTCGGACTGACGGACGAGCAGGAAGAGCGGGCGGCGACGCTGCACCGGGAGAGCATCATCATCGACACGCTCTTTCAGGGGCCGTGCGGCTACCGCTCCTTTACCGACGAGATGGTCGAGGAGCTGAAGGACGGCTTCGAGAAGCACCGCAGCGCGGAGCGCGGGCTGTGGGACGCGGTGCGGATGCCGATCCGCGGCGCGATCAAGGGCGAGTTTCCGGACTTCAAGGACTGCTGGGATGAGTCCGGCATCACCGCCGGCAATCGCCAGACGGGCGGGAACTCAGTCGCGGAAGCGTTCCAGACGTTTTCGCTCAATCAGGCGCAGTTCGACAACCTGCCCTGGCTGATCAAGGCCACCACGGCGCTCGACTTCCGCCGCGCCAAGGCGGAGGGCGTTCACGCCGGATTCGTATCGATGCAGAACACGGTCGACGTCGGGCACGACCTCGACAACCTCAACCGCTACTGGGACATGGGCATGCGCATGATCCAGCTCACCTACAACTCGGTGAACTTCGTGGGCGGCGGCTGCACCGACCGCGTCGACTGCGGCGTGACCGACTTCGGGGTGAAATTCATCGGGCGCATGAACGAGCTGGGCATCATCGTCGACACCGGCCATTGCGGCAGGCAGACGACGCTGGACGCCTGCGCCATCTCAACGGCGCCGGTCGTGGCGTCGCACACGTCCGCCGAGGGGGTCAATAAGCACCAGCGCGCCAAGAGCGACGAGGAACTGCAGGCGATCGCGGAGACCGGCGGCTACATCGGCGTCTACCTGGTCGCCATGTTCCTGCGCGGGGAGCCGGGCTGCACGATCGAGCACTTCCTGGACCACATCGACTACATTGCGAAGCTGGTGGGCCCGCAATACATCGGGGTGGGTAGCGACTGGCCGATTCAGGCGCCGGAGTGGGGCGTGCAGAAGCTGGCGGAGTACGCGATGGAGATCGGGTTTCGGGAGGAGCATGGCGTGACGAAGCCGGTCAACGTCATCGGGTTCGACGACTACCGTGATTTCCCGAACATCACGCGCGGCCTCGTTCAGCGCGGCTACAGCGACGACGAGATCCGCGGCATCCTGGGCGGCAACTTCCTGCGGGTGTTCGAGCTGGTGTGCGGATAGGCGGCGCTAGACCGTGGCCGGTTCGGCCCGCGCCACGGCGAAGCCAACTTTCCGGACGCTCAGAGCCTGGGGACCCATCGGCGTCACCGTCGAATCGGGCGCCAGGTCGTAGGCGACGCTGTCGCCCGCCTCCAGCGGCTCGCCCCCGGGTCGAATCGAGAACACGACATCCGCCGATCCGTCGTCCGGCTCGATGAACCCGAAATTCGCCTGTGGATCGTAAAATGCGACCCGGCCCGTCCGCTGTTCCACTGACCCGTCACCCCGTTCTCACTGCCGCGCACTGTCGTCCATAGGATACCTGACGGTGGGGGTGGGACGTGGGGAAAGGGCTGAGGACTGGGAAAGCGTTACCGCAACTCCCCTCTCCCAGGATTGGGAGAGGGGGCTGGGGGGCGCCGCGGCACTCGTGAGGACGAATCTCCGCGTCCCGATCCCATTCCTTATACCGTTTCACCTGGCTGGTGGCACGATACCAGGACGCCGTCGGGCCGCATCGTATGCGCCCCGCCGGATGCCCAGCCACGTCGCAGCACCACGATGGACCGGACGCCCGCTGCCGATCGAACGGCGGTGGCAGCGAACAGGGCGCGTCCGAAACGCCTCTGCGGCTCCCGGCAGCCTGCCACCGTCAGCGTGAAACCGTATTATTCCACTCTCAGCCGCGCCACGACCGGCAGGTGATCCGAGGTCCAGACCTCAGGAATGTGGATGTCGAGGATCGTCACGTCGGAGGTGGCGAGGACGTAGTCGATGCGGCGGCCGTCGGAGGAGGAGGTGTCCTCCAGGCCGATGCGTAGCGCGTGATCGATGAGGCCGGCGGCGGAGATGGTCTGGAGGACATCGCTGTCCGGCTCGGCGTTGAAGTCGCCGGCCAGCAAAGTGGGCGCCCGTCCCCCGATCACGGCAATCAGCTCGTTCACCTGCCGCAGGCGCGCCTCGCCGGCGTCCTCCGG
>DATKCN010000207.1:0-12365 GCA_035513175.1 Thermomicrobiales bacterium | reverse complement strand
GGACGACGTGATGGCGCTGATGATCGAGCTGAACCGGACGCGGCGGCAGACGTTCGTGCTGGTGACGCACGACCCGCGCATTGGGGCGATGACGAACCGCATCATCCGCATGAAGGACGGGGTCATCCTGTCCGACGAGGCCACCAATGGCAATGGCAGTATGCACTCAGTCGCGCACACGTCAGTACAGGAGTAACCCGCTATGGACTCGATCTTTGGCATCTCGATGAACGCGATTCTTGCCATGACGTTGTCGATCATGCTGGCGTGCCTGGCCTCGACCGCGCTCATCGCCCTGCGGAACCGCGTCATCTTCCGCATGGCGCTGCGCAACATCCCCCGCCGCAAAGCGCAGACGGTCCTCATCATGGTTGGCCTGATGCTTTCGACCCTGATCGTGGCCGCCGCGCTCACCACCGGCGACACGCTCGATCACTCGGTGACCGCCTCGACCTACGAGGGGCTGGGCGAGGTGGACGTCACGATCTCCTACGTGGGGAGCGCCGGAGGCGAGGGCTCGGTGTCCGCGAACACCGCGACCATCCCGGCCTCACTGGCCGCTGATCTCGAGCTGCGCCTAGCGGACGATCCGGACATCGACGCCGTCATGCCGGTCCTCACCATCGCCGCGCCGGTGACGCACGACTCCAGCGGGCTCAGTGAGCCGCGGGCGATCGTCACCGGCCTCGACGCGGCGCGGCTGGATGCCTTCGGCGGGCTCCAGACGCCATCCGGCGAGGCCATCGACTTCGGGAACCTGCCGCCCGGCGCGGCGGTCGTTTCAGAAGACCTCGCCAACCGACTCGACGCGCGCCCCGGCGACACCATTGTCTTCGTCTTCGGCAACGAGCCCCGCCAGATCACCGTCGGCGCAATCGCGCGGGGTTCGATCCTGACCGGCTACGAGACAGTCGTCGGTCAGGCCGGACCGGCCCGCATCGGCGCGTCGAGCCTGCTCGGGCTGGCCGTGCCGCTTGCCTGGTTGCAGGAGGTCACGGGGCTCGAGGGCCAGGCGCGCTTCATCGCCGTCTCGAACAGCGGCGGTGTCGAGTCCGGCGTTGCCCGCACCGACGCAGTGGTCGCAAGGCTGACCGAGGCGCTGGCCTCCGTCGAGGGCGGCCGCTCACTCGGCGTCAACCCACTCAAGCAGGAAGCGCTGGAAGCCGCCGAACTGTTCGGCAACATCTTCACCACGCTGTTCCTGCTCTTCGGCATGTTCTCGATCGCATCCGGCGTGCTGTTGATCTTCCTCGTGTTCACCATGCTGGCGACCGAGCGCCGGCCGGAGATGGGCATGGCCCGCGCGGTGGGCATGACCCGTTCCCAGCTGGTCAGGAGCTTCGTCGTCGAAGGCGTCGCCTACGACCTCGGGGCCGCAATGATCGGCGCGGCAACCGGCGTGCTCGTGTCGTTCGCCATCACGCTTTGGCTGGGCTCGCTGCTGGGTGACGCCTTCGTCAGTATTGCCCCGCTTGCCACCTGGCGCTCGCTGGTGGCTGCCTACTCCCTCGGCGTCTCGGTGACATTCCTGACGATCGTCTTCGCCTCGACGCGCGCCAGCCGCATGAACGTCGCCGCCGCCATCCGTGACCTCGCGGACGAGACGCATCCGGACCGGGGCGAGCCGCCCCACTGGCGCTGGTGGAGCAGGCTCTCGCGCGGCGGGGCCGTCCGCACGGTCGTCTCGTTTCCGCTGGAAACGATCTGGAACGTGGCGCTGCTGCCGTTCAAGGCCGCGCTGTGGCTGCTGCGGCTGCTCACCCACGCGCTCGGCTGGGGGCTCGTCATCGGGTCCGTCGGCGTGGCCTTCATGGTCCTGGGAACTGCCGCCCAGAGCTACTTCCCGTTCGCGCTGGGCATCTCGCTACTGACGCTGGGCGGCGCGCTGTTTGGGCGCCGCTACCTCCCATCGAGACTCGTGTTCACCACCGCGGCCGTCCTGATGCTGCTGTTCTGGCTGTTGCCGCCCAGCGTCACCGCGCGGGTGCTGCCGGAGCTTGGCGACGGCGGGCCGGAAATGTTCTTCCTGTCCGGCATCTTCATGGTGCTGTACACGACCCTGATCATCATGTGGAACGCCGACCTGCTGGTGCGCTTCGTCGCGCTGCTCGGCGGCGCGTTCTCGCGCTGGATTCCGGCCGTCAAGACGGCGGTTGCCTACCCGCTGGCCTCCCGGGGCCGCACGGGCATGACAATTGCCATGTTCGCCATGGTCATCTTCTCCCTCGTCACCGTGCGCACCATCAACGCCAACTTCGTCGGGCTGCTGCTGACGGATGAAGCCGCCGCGGGCTGGGATGTCGTGGTGACGACCAACCCCGCAAACCCGATCGATGATCTTCCGAGCGCCCTGGCAGGCAGCGATGTCGATGAAGCTGACCTCGGCGCGGTCGGCAGGCTCTCCGGCGTTGCCTTCCTCAACTCCCTGGTTCGCGCCAGCGGCGACGCCGAGTGGGCGCGCCTTTCGATCGGCGGCATGGACGAGCAGTTCATCCGCCAGTCGGTCATCCCGCTGGCGGCCCGCGCGCCGGAATACGCGGACGACGCCGCCGTCTGGGACGCGCTACTGGTAGGAGAGCCGGTGGCCATCGTCGACGTCTCGGTGTTCGACTCGGACGGGTTCGCGGCTGGCGGAGATCGCTTCATGGCGCCCAGCGACATCCGGATGGACGGCGACAGGCTGACGCCCTTCGACATCGAGCTGCAGGGCTCCGCGTCCGGAGCCACCCAGCCGATCCGCGTCATCGGCGTCATCGAATCGCGGGTGAGCACGCTCTCCGGCCTGTACCTCTCGCACCAGGTGTTCGACGGACTGTACGCGAACGCCGATCTCAACCGCTTCTACGTCCGGCTCGACGGCGCCGCCACGGCCGACGCCAACACCCTCGCGAAGCAGATCGAGTCCGCGCTGCGCTCGAACGGCGTGCAGGCGGAGTCGATCGCCGACCAGATCGCCGAGCAGCAGGCGTTTTCGCGCGGCTTCTTCGCCATGCTGCAAGGGTTCATGGGTCTCGGTCTGTTCGTCGGCATCGCGGCGCTGGGGGTGATCTCCTTCCGTTCGGTGGTGGAGCGGCGGCAGCAGATCGGCATGCTGCGGGCCATCGGCTGCCAGCGCGGCATGGTGGCGGCCTCGTTCCTGATCGAATCTGTCATGATCGCGACCGTTGGGGTTGTCAGTGGATCGATCCTGGCCACGATCCTGTCGTACAACCTGATCATCGGAGGCGGCATCGATGACAGCGTCCAGTTCACCACCTTCGTCATCCCGTGGTCGACCATCCTGTTCTTCAACGCCGCGGCCGTCATCGCGGCCGCAGCGATGACCTGGGCGCCTGCCCGCCGGGCGGCGTCCGTGCCGATCGCCGACGCGCTGCGGTTTGAATAGCGGGGCATGGCCGGGCACGTGGCGCGCGCCCGGCTCCTGCGTCAATACTCCAGGCGGCGCCGGGAAGGACCGCACCGCGATGGACAGCATAAACACGACCGTCCTGGTTGTCGACGACGAGCCCGACATCGTCCTGCTGCTGCGCGACTTCCTCGCGGCGGACGGCTACACCGTGCTCACCGCGTCCGATGGCGCCTCCGCGCTGGAAGCCATCGCCAGCGCGCCGGTCGACTGCGTGCTGCTGGACGTCATGATGCCGGGCGCCTCCGGCTTCGACGTGTTGCGCACGATCCGCGAAACGCGGAACGTGCCGGTGCTGTTTCTCAGCGCCCGCCAGGAGGACAGTGACAAGATCCGCGGACTGGGCCTCGGCGCGGACGACTACATCGTCAAGTCCGCCACCCCGGGCGAGGTCATCGCCCGCGTGCGGGCCGTGCTGCGGCGCTCTGGACGCACCGAGACGCACCCCGCCGCGCTGCTCGAATTCGGCCGCCTCGCAATCGACGTCCGAGCCCACGAGGCGCTGGTCGACGGCAAGCCGATCCAGCTCGCGCCTCGCGAGTTCGAGCTGCTGCAGCTGCTGGCCGAGCACCCGCGCCAGGTCTTCACCCGCGAACAGCTCTACGAGCGGCTATGGGGTGACTACGGCGACCGCCACACACTCACCGTCCACATCGGACGGCTCAGAGAGAAGATCGAGGAGAACCCGTCCGAGCCGCGCTACATCGTCACCGTCTGGGGCGTTGGCTACCGGTTCGAGGGGGAGCGACGCCGGTGACCTCGCACAGGCTGCGCGCAACGCTGCCGATCCGTCGCTGGCTGGCGATCGCGCTGGCGCTTATCGTCATCGTGCCGGTGGCCGTCGTCATCATCGTCGGGGTCACGTTCGTCCACCGCACGGAGGCCGACAGCTCCGATATCGCGAGCCGGCTCGAAGCGAACGCGGCGCGCTGGCATGACCCCGTGTGGCAGTCAGCGTTGCGCGATGACCTTGCCTCCCAGGGCGTCTACTTCCTGCTGATCGAGGACGGCCGCGAGGTCTATCGCAGCGCCGCCGATCCACTCACGCGAGACCGCTGGGGACCCCCCGGTCGTGTCATCGAGCAGTTCGACTTCGCCGGCTCCGATCCGTCGCGCTCCGCGTTCATCTACACCGACGAGATACCGCTTGCCACCGAGCGTGTCTGGCTGCTGCCCGCGGTGCTGGTGGCGACGCTGCTGCTGACGCTGACGGTCATCGCCTGGTTCCTACGACGCGCCGTGCTCGCTCCGCTGGCGGCCACGGAACGGGCCGCGCTCTCGGTTGCCGGAGGCGATCTCGACGTCGATCTGCCGTCGTCGCGGGTCAGTGAGGTCGCCGAGGTCAACGCCGCGTTCGAGGGCATGAGCGACGCGCTGCGGGCGTCGCTCATGCAGCAGACGCGATTGGAGCAGGAGCGCCGCATGTTCATCAGCGCCATCGCGCACGACCTGCGCACGCCGTTGTTCTCGTTGCGCGGCTATCTGGAGGGGCTCGACACCGGCATCGCGGACACCCCGGAGGCCAAGGCGCGCTACGTCGCGGTGGCGCGCGAGAAGGCGGCGGCGCTGGAGCGGCTGGTGGCCGACCTGTTCGACTACACGCGGCTGGAATATCTCGATCAGGCGCCGGAACGCGAGACGACCGATCTCGCCGTGCTGCTGCGCGATCTGGTGGACTCGCTGCAGCCCATGGCGGAAGCCAGCCACGTCGCCCTCGCCATGCAGGGCGCGCCGGGGCCGTGCCTGATCGACGCGGACCGGCGCCTGCTGACCCGCGCTATTGAGAACCTGCTGGACAACGCCCTGCGCTACACTCCCAGCGGGGGCCATGTGCGCGTCACGTGCCACGCGGGTCCGTCCGGCGCGTCGTTCAGCGTGGCGGACAGTGGACCCGGCATCCGGGCCGAGGACCTGCCGAACCTGTTTACGCCGCTCTACCGGGGTGAGACGTCGCGCAACCGTCAGACAGGCGGCGCCGGGCTGGGACTGACGATCGCGCGACGCATCCTGCAGGCGCACGGCGGCGAGCTGACCGCCGCCAACGGAGCTGAAGGTGGCGCGGTGTTTACCGGCTCACTGCCCGCGAGCGCGGCGCCGTTGTCTGAAACAATCCGCTCCTGGAGCCTCGACACGCGCGCCCAGGCTCAGGAACACACCGCCTGAAACCCTCGTGGAGGTCGATATGGGACGAATCGTGGCATTTCCGTTTGTCGTTGTCTGGGCCATCATCCGGCTCGTACTCAACCTCACAGGCCGGCTCATCGCCATCCTGATCGGGGCAGCATTCATCATCGTTGGGATCGCCCTGTGCGCCACCGTCATCGGCGCGATCCTCGGCATCCCGCTGATTCTCGTCGGCGCGACTCTTATCATCCGCGCTATCGTTGGATAGGTGAGGGAGCACCGTGACATCAGCGCATGCCCCGCTTCCCGAGCGGATACCCGTGGCGCATGATGATTGAGCCCGAGATCGAGGCGTTCCTCGCCCAACGTCATGGCCCAGGATTGTCGTGTGCGCGGGAGCCGTTGTCCTCGGCTGAGTCCGCCAGTGGCGCCACGCTCGAACGGATCACCGTCACGAACGCTGCCGGCCAACACGCGTCGTACGTCGTCAAGCGGCTGTCGCCCCTGGGCGACTGGATCGCGCGCGCCACGCGGGATGAGCGCATGCGCGAGTACCAGCTCGCGGCCAGCGCGATTCCCGGCGCGCTGCCCTCCGCCATCGGGACGGCCGTCGCGGGCGCTACGACTCTCGCCACTGGGGGCGCCGCCCTCATCATGCGTGACGTGTCGGACTGTCTCGCCCTGCCCGGCGACGAGCCCTTTTCTCGTGGTCAGACGACGCGCGCCCTGGAAGGTCTGGCGCAACTGCACTCCACGTTCTACGGCTTTCCGGCGCGGCTGATGTCTGGACTCGGGCTGTGTTCGCTCGGAAGCTGGCTGACCCTGCTCGCTCCAGCCACCGGCCGCCGCGAGGCCAACCCGGCGCCTGGCTCCGTGCCGTCGCTGCTGGTTTCAGGCTGGGCGACTTTCGCCACGCAGGAGCCCGCCGCATGGCGCCTGCTCGGGCCGCTGCTCGATGATCCCGGCCCGGTCGTGACCGCCCTCCGTGAGTGCCCAGACACGTTCATCCACGGCGACCCGAAGGCGGGCAATCTGGTCTTCGAGGACGGGCAGGTGGTGTTGCTGGACTGGGCCCTCAGCGCCCGCGCTCCCGGAGCCATCGATCTAGGCTGGTTCCTCGCGGTCAACTCGGCCAAGCTGCCGATGCCGCGCGAGGAGGCAATCGAGACCTACCGCGCCGAACGGGAACGTCTGCGGCGCCTGCCGTCTCAGGGCCAACAATGGGAACGCGAGCTAGCGCTCGGGCTGCTGGCCGGAACGCTGCGCCTCGGCTGGGCCAAGGCCCTCGGCGCCGCCAGTGGTGACCCCAAGATCCGGGAGCGCGAACGAGCCGAGGTCGCCTGGTGGGCCGATGCCGCGATCCGGGCCCAGCGCTGGCTTTGACCCAGCCGCTATCTGGTCGAGTCAGCCCCGAGGGTTCACGTCGTCTACCACATGACGCCCCGCACGCCAGACCCACACCGCGGAGGCGAACAGGAACGGCGGCATTGCGACGGCGAGCGCCGCATATCCGAAGAGAGCCAGAGCGCCGCCGCCGAGCAGCGCTCCGAGCGCAGCGCCGAGGCTGAAAACCGACCCGCGCAGCACCATAGTCGTCGACGGCCCGGCTGGCGTCTCGGTCGCAACCAGTGTGTTGAGGCAGACGATTCCGACGCCTCCTGCCACACCCACCGGCGCGAGAATTGCCAGCGCCGCAATCCAGCCATACGACCCTCCAACGCTGTAGAACGTTGCCCAGCCCAACGCGAGCAGCGTCACGCTGACACCACAGACCCGCGCCAGCCCAAACGCGCCAATTCGACCTCCGCCGAGCAGGTTGCCCAGGAAAAATCCAGCTCCGCCAATCATGTAGGCGACCCCGGCAAGCGGGACCGAAAGGTCGTAGGTCGCGATTAGAAACGCGCCCATGTAGGTCACCGAGCCGAGCCATCCGCCTGCGAACAGCGCGGTCGCGCCGAAAAGAGCGATCATGCGACGGTTGGCCAGCAGCGGGATGTAGGCCCGCCCAATGTCGCGCAAGGAGAGTGTCGAGCGCTTGTCATCTCCGGCGTCCGGTGGCAGGAGACGGTTGACCAGCAGACCCGTCGCCAGCATGCCGGACGACAGGATGGCAAAGGCGCCCCTCCAGCCGGCGACGCTCTCCAGCAGCGTCACGATCGGCACTCCCGCGATGGACGTCATCGCGATCGACGCCGAGACGAGACTTACCGCCCTCCTCCTCGCGTCACCACTGAAGCTCGCTCCCGCGACGCCCATAGGCACGCCGAACGTCACCGCCGCGCCGATCCCGCCCACCAGCCGCGACGCCATCAACAACGGGTAAGTCGGCGCGACCGCCGTGCCAAGCGCGCTTGCGGCACTCACCAGCAACCCGAGGACCATGCTGCGCCGCTGGCCGAACGTATCCGCGAGCGGGCCGATGACGAGCCCGCTGATGGCTGCCATCACCAGCAGCGCCGTCACCGTCTGCCCGATGGCCGCGACGGACGTGCCGACACCGGCCGCCATGACCGGCAGCAGCGGGCTGGTTGCCAGGCTGTTGATCGCGCCCAGGCTGGCGGCCAGACTCAGCGGCACGATGATCTTCAGGTCGAGCTTGCTTGGAGCCGTCGCTGCCTGGCGCACGCTGAGTTGCTTCACGAACGAGGCGCTGCTTCCCCGAGAAAGCGCTGGATGTGTGGCAGCACGACACTCGCGCGAGCCATAGCCTGTAAGTGATTGAGTCCGGGAAGCGACAGGAACGTCGCGTTGGGCAGCAGTTCCGCCGCCCGCCGCGCGTCGGAGTGCAGGCCATCGTTCTCGCCCGCGTACACCAGGGCGGGAATCGGAATCTCGGGCAGCAGCGCTTCGAGCGACCACGACTTGCCACGTTCGGTGATGAGCGCCAGCAGCGCCTCAGTGTCCGTCTCTAGCAGTTGCGCTCTCCGCGACCCAGGTAGCGATCCCGGGGGCTGATCGAACGCCTTGACCAGCGTGGCGGGACCCAGCTCCAGCACCGGCCGCAACTGCTCGAAGATCGCGCATGGGGAGCGTAGCGGACCGCCGCCGGTGATGAGCGAAGTGAAGCGGCTAGGATGCGCGTGGGCGGCCACGTAGGCCACGTGGGCTCCCATCGAGTAGCCGAAGAGGTGCGCCCGCTCGATCGCCAGGCTGTCGAGCACCGCGATCGCGTCGGACGCCATGCGGGCAAGAGTGTATGCATCGGGCTCGCGCGGCTTGTCGCTGAGGCCGTGCCCGCGCGAGTCGGGCATGACGAGCGTGAACGCGTCGCGCAGCGCGTCGACATAGCCTAGGTCGCGCCAGGCGTCGATCGTCACCGTCAGGCCGGACAGCAGCAGGAGCGGTGGCCCGTCGCCCTCGACCTCGTAGTGGATCCGAACGCCGTCGCCGGGGATTACCGCGAACGCCACGTTCACCTCCCTGCGTCGTTCTGCCGGCCCATGTCGCTCAGCCAACAGGCAGCTCCCGTCCCGCTACATGTGCTTCGACGTTCAGCAGCGGGAGCGTCGCCACACTGTACCAGCATGCTCTCGCCGTCGGGCCGGATGACGACGCCGGGTTCGATGCCCGCGCCCGGAGCATCGACGAGCCGCTCTTCACGATCTGCTGCTCGACGCCGTCGACGACGCCAAGCGCCCCGCATGGGATGTCGCGGTCGCTACGCCAATGTCCACTCCAAAGTACGTGCGCCGCTCCGCCTCGCCCAGCGTGATCCCGTCCGGCCCGCGGTGGGCGATTCCCAATAGTCCGCCCGCTGATGGGTCAACCTTGCGGGCAGCGGCCACTTGTTCCCGAATCGCGTCAGCCTCAGGGCCGCGTCCAACCGCGAGTTGCGCCTGCCACGCGGCGTACGTCCGCAGCACCTGGTAGTAGCGGTCCCGTCGGTCGGCGTAGCCCTCGATCGCCGATGGCCAGTCGCCGCTGAGGAGCGCGTCGCGCAGCTCGCGGGCATCGCGCAGCGCCAGAGAGAGCCCCTGCCCGATGATCGGGTCGTTCGCTCCGGCCGCGTCGCCGATCAGGGCAACGCCGTTGCCCGCCGCCCGCGAGGCCCAGATGTCCGCGTTTGGGAAGAAGGCCACCGGCCCTGTCAGCGTCCAGTCGTCCATGACGCCGTCGCCGACCGATCTAGCGATGGTTGGGACGAAGTGGTCGCGGTTTCCAACGCCCCGTAACAGCCGCGCCAGCTCATCGTGGCAGGCGATGTACAGCCGGCCACGCTCGCCCGCGTGTGGAAAGTACAGCATCATCCAGTCGTCAACCACGCTGGTGTGGAACCCGTCGGTGGCGAGTCCGGCGCCTTCCACGAGGCCGCCGCCGATCTGGTACCAGGCCGGGTCGCGCATCGTCTCGACGCCAGCCCAGCGCCGAGCGACCGAGGTCCGTCCATCCGCGCCGACGACCAGCCGAGCCCGGATCGTCACCTCGCCATCCTCGGTCTCCACGTCGATCTCCGGCGACGCGCTCGCCCGGTAGCGCGCCGCCTTCGCTGGCCGTAGCACCGTGACGCCAGTGCGGCAGGCGTGCTCCAGCAACGCGTCCTGCAGGTCGGGGTGGTAGATGTCCAGCCCGGGATGGTTTCCGGCGGTCGCCGTCGTCAGGTCGATCGAGCGCGCCAGCGTGCGACCAGCATGGATGTGCAGGTAGCTCACCGGACGCGCCTCAGCGTCGAGGATGGCCTGCAACACCCCCAGCCGCTCCGCCTCAGCGACGCCCCATGGCATGATTGCCTCGCCGCGCACGCGGTCCCGGAACACGGACTCCCGCTCGATGATCGTCACCGCCAGCCCGGCGTGCGCCAGCGCTGCCCCCAGGCTGGAGCCCGCTACACCGCCGCCGACGATCGCGACTTCCGTCACTGTCGTGTTGCTCACGTGACTCCGCCTTCCTGCCGCGGGTGCTTGGGTTCCGTGCTCGCGATTCGTTGTACAGGAACGCGCCCGACTGTCACCACCTGCGCAACGGCAAAGGCGAAGTCCGGGCGGTTCGCAACGCAATTGGGCGACTCGGGATCGGCCTGCTGCTCCCAGAATGCGCGTGTCTCGTCGGAGACGCTGGCGGGATCGAGCTTGTTCAGCGTAACGAGACCGCCACGGCAGAGCCCGAGGATGTGCTGACGGTTGACATCATCCAGCGGCGCCCAGCGCTCGACGAGCACCGACTTCGCCCAGACATCCTCCAGCCCGGCGCGGCGGTACCAGTGCAGGTTCTGGCGAGCCCGGCGGAACCCCGGTATGACGAGGTTCGCGTGGTCGAACGGCGCGCGATGCTGGCGCGGGACCGGCGGTAGCCGAAACAGCTCACCGTCGCTTTCCTTGGACGCAATCAGCCCGCCGGGACGTGTCACTCGCCGCAGTTCGGACAGCACTCGCGCGGAATCGTCATCCGTGACGTACATAAGCACGTTCGCCAGCCAGACCGCGTCGAACGTGTCAACCGCGAACGGCTAGTCGCGCAGGTCAGCCGACGTCGCCTCGACCGGACACGCCAGCGGGCTTTCCGCCACTCTCCGCTGGACCGTCGCGACGTTGCCGGGGTCGAGGTCGCTAGCCGTCACCTTGCCGCCCGGCCCCACCGCCTCAGCCAGCAGCGGCAGGAAGCTGCCGCCACCGCAGCCTGCGTCCAGCACGCGCCAGCCCGGCTCGATGCCGACTGAGCGCACGGCCCGCTCGTATTCGGGTCGCATCGCCTCGAAGTGCAGGTCGAGCCAACTCGATTCCGTGACTATCTGTCCAGTGGATGATGCAAAGGAACCACTGTCTTTGGCTCGTGTTGTCATCTGAATCGCTCCGCTCTTTCCCAGGTGATGACGGCCCGCACCGGTCCACCGACCGGCTCCAGCCGCATCCGGTTGCCGTCTAAGGTGTAGGCGCGCACGTTGTCACGCCCGACCTCGGCAGGATTCAGTGACTCCGTCACGTGGTGCGTTACCGTGCCGTGCCCCTCATCCACTGTCCACGTCCCGCAGTACGAGACGTAACCCTCGTATGCGGCGCGCACCGCCGCGTCGCTCACGTCGCTCAGATGACGCCGCACCGCCATCCCGTCGAACGACCCACGCCCCTGCTGCATCAGCACGGCGGACATGTGCCCGTCCGCCGAATACATCAGCAACCCCGTTGCGTCCGGTCCGAACGGATACGTCATCTCCCCGTCATCGCCGATGAACTCAACCGAAACCAGTCGCCATGTACCGAGCAAAGCGTCCACTCATGCCCCCTCTTTCATGTCCTCGTGCTGATCATCGTGGCGGCGATGACGCGCGGCCCGCTACCGCGATTGGCCCACGCGTGGTTCGTCCCCCGCTC
This sequence comes from Thermomicrobiales bacterium, assembly GCA_035513175.1. Taxonomy (GTDB): domain Bacteria; phylum Chloroflexota; class Chloroflexia; order Thermomicrobiales; family CFX8; genus DATKCN01. Next base: position 530 of record DATKCN010000207.1, on the reverse strand, counting down.
GATTACGCTGTCACCGGGGTAGAGGGTCGTCTCGCCGTCTTCCATGAGTAGCGTGATCTCGCCTGAGACGACGACCACGAAATCGAGCGTGCTCGTTTCGTGCATGCGCGAGCGTGACGGGGGCAGTCCAGACTCCAGGCGGACGAGCGAGCACTTGATCCCGCCGGGGAGTGGCTCCAGCGAAAAGTCGCGCTCGTCGGATCGATTCACCAGCTCATCAAGTGGGGGCGGAGAACTGTCGATGATCCATTGCTCGTTGATCGCGATGCCGTCGAGATCGATGCGGGATGGCGCCGGCCCATCCGACACAATCGTCGAGTGCCCATCCGCCGTGTGCCCGGTGACAACGCGGCGTGGAGGTCGAGTCATGACGCACATCCGTTCCAGTGTCGTCGCCCGCATGCTTGGACTGCTGGAGCAGACCTCGCCGATAGGCGTGTCGCGTGATGCCGTTTCTGTCGCGCACACTGTAATGACGCTTGGTGATTCAGGCAACCTGCGTCGCTGGAGCCGGGGGATTATGCTTTTCG